>NZ_JBFUFU010000007.1:0-291939 GCF_056403275.1 Mycobacterium sp. P2_H7
CCCCCCGGCTGCGCCCGCCGCCCCCGTCGTCGAGGCCCCCGCGGCCGCGGTCGAGGTGCAGCCCGCGCAGCGCCCGGGACCCCGTCCCGGTCCGGCTCCGGCCGCCCCTGAGGCACCGGCAGCTGCGGCCCCGGCCGCCCCTGTCGAGTCAGCGGCTCCCGCCGCGCCCGCAGGACCGGCCGATACCCGTCCCGGTCCGCGTCCGGGCCCGAAGCCGGCACCGCGGGCACCCCGCGTCGGCAACAACCCCTTCTCTTCCCAGCAGCCGGTCGAGCGTCCGGCTCCGCGTCCGCAGGCCGGCCCCGGTGGCCCGCGCCCCGGTCCCGGCGCCGGTGGCCCCCGTCCGGGTGCCCCCCGCCCGGGTGGCGCGTCGCCCGGCAACATGCCTCCTCGTYCGCCCGGTGCCCGTCCCGGCGCCACGGGTCGCCCCGGTGGCCCGCGTCCCGGTCCCGGCGGTCGTCCGGCGCCCGGTGGTCGTCCCGGCGGTGCCGGTGGCGGCGGCGGTAACTACCGCGGCGGTGGCGCAGGCGCCGGTGCAGGTGCCGGTGCAGGCGGCGGCGCGGCCGGCGGATTCCGCGGTCGCCCCGGTGGCGGTGCGCCCGGTGGCGGTGGCGGCGGTGGCCGTCCCGGTCAGCGCGGCGGTGCCGCGGGTGCCTTCGGTCGTCCCGGCGGCGCGGTCCGTCGTGGCCGCAAGTCGAAGCGCGCAAAACGCGCCGAGTACGAGAACATGCAGGCCCCGGTCGTCGGTGGCGTGCGGTTGCCGCACGGCAACGGTGAGGTCATCCGGCTGGCCCGCGGCGCGTCCCTGGTGGACTTCGCGGACAAGATCAACGCCAACCCGGCCTCGCTGGTGCAGGCGCTGTTCAACCTCGGCGAGATGGTCACGGCCACGCAGTCGGTCGGCGACGAGACCCTCGAGCTGCTCGGCAGCGAGATGAACTACGTCGTGCAGGTGGTGTCCCCGGAGGACGAGGACCGCGAGCTGCTGCAGTCGTTCGACCTCACCTACGGCGAGGACGAGGGCGGCGAGGAGGACCTCGAACAGCGCCCGCCGGTGGTCACCGTCATGGGTCACGTCGACCACGGCAAGACCCGCCTGCTCGACACGATCCGTAAGGCCAACGTCCGTGAGGGCGAGGCCGGTGGCATCACCCAGCACATCGGCGCCTACCAGGTCGCCGTCGAGCACGAAGGTGCCGAGCGGCTCATCACCTTCATCGACACCCCCGGTCACGAGGCGTTCACCGCCATGCGTGCCCGTGGTGCCAAGGCCACCGATATCGCGATCCTGGTGGTCGCCGCCGACGACGGCGTGATGCCGCAGACGGTGGAGGCCATCAACCACGCCCAGGCGGCCGATGTGCCGATCGTGGTGGCGGTCAACAAGATCGACAAGGAAGGTGCTGACCCGCAGAAGATCCGGGCGCAGCTCACCGAGTACAACCTGGTGGCCGAGGACTTCGGTGGCGACACCATGTTCGTCGACATCTCGGCGAAGAACGGCACCAACATCCAGGCGCTCGAGGAGGCGGTCCTGCTGACCGCCGACGCGGCGCTGGACCTGCGGGCCAACCCCGACATGGAGGCCCAGGGTGTGGCCATCGAAGCGCACCTGGACCGCGGTCGCGGCCCGGTCGCCACGGTGCTCATCCAGCGCGGCACCCTGCGGGTCGGCGACTCGGTGGTCGCCGGCGACGCCTACGGACGTGTCCGCCGGATGGTCGACGAGCACGGCGACGACGTCGTGGAGGCGCTGCCGTCGCGGCCGGTCCAGGTGATCGGTTTCACCTCGGTGCCGGGCGCAGGCGACAACCTGCTCGTGGTCGACGAGGACCGGATCGCCCGCCAGATCGCCGACCGCCGCAGCGCGCGCAAGCGCAATGCGCTGGCCGCACGCAGCCGCAAGCGGATCAGCCTGGAGGACCTGGATTCGGCACTGAAGGAGACTTCGCAGCTGAACCTGATCCTCAAGGGCGACAACTCCGGCACCGTCGAGGCGCTGGAAGAAGCCCTGCTGGGCATCGAGATCGACGACGAGGTGGAACTGCGCGTCATCGACCGCGGTGTCGGTGGCGTCACCGAGACCAACGTCAACCTGGCGTCGGCCTCGGACGCGATCATCATCGGGTTCAACGTCCGCGCCGAGGGCAAGGCCACCGAACTGGCCAACCGCGAAGGTGTGGAGATCCGCTACTACTCGGTGATCTACCAGGCCATCGATGAGATCCAGGCCGCGCTGCGGGGCATGCTCAAGCCGGTCTACGAGGAGAAGGAGCTCGGCCGCGCCGAGATCCGCGCGATCTTCCGGTCGTCGAAGGTCGGCAACATCGCCGGTTGCCTCGTCACCTCGGGCATCATGCGCCGCAACGCCAAGGCCCGGTTGCTCCGCGACAACGTCGTGGTCGCCGAGACCGTCACCATCTCCTCGCTCAAGCGGGAGAAGGATGACGCCACCGAGGTGCGCGACGGGTACGAGTGTGGTCTGACGCTGACGTACTCCGACATCAAGGAAGGCGATGTCATCGAGGCGTACGAGCTCGTAGAAAAGGCTCGCACCTAAATGGCTGATCCGGCACGCGCCAAGCGGCTCGCCAAGCGGATCTCCACGATCGTCGCCTCGGCCATCGAGTACGAGATCAAGGATCCGCGACTGGCGGGTGTGACGATCACGGACGCGAAGGTGACCGCGGACCTGCACGACGCCACGCTGTTCTACACGGTGCTGGGGTCGACGCTGGAGGACGAGCCGGATTATGCCGGCGTCGCCGCGGCGCTGGAGAGCGCGAAGGGTGTATTGCGGTCCAAGGTGGGCGCCGGCACCGGGGTGCGTTTCACCCCGACGCTGGCGTTCACCAGGGACACCGTGCCCGACGCCGCGAATCGGATGTCGGAGCTGCTGTCCCGGGTGAAGGCGGCCGACGCCGACTTGGCCAAGGTCAGGGAGGGTGCCGTGCCGGCAGGTGACGCGGACCCGTACCGTGTGAGCGGGGTGGAGGACGACCGTTCTGACTACGCGGCTGAGGACACCAGTGACGACGACCGATTCGAGGACTGAGCGAGGGCTGACTGGCGCGCGGGTCGATGCGCTGGGCGCTGCAGAACTGTGCGCCGCGGCCCGCACCATCGTCGTGGTCTGCCACGTCTACCCGGACGCCGACACGATCGGGGCAGGCCTCGCGCTGGCACAGGTGGCGGCCGGAGCCGGCAAGGACGTCCAGGTCGGCTTCGCCACCCCCGCCGAGCTCCCGGAATCGCTGCACAGCCTGCCCGGCGTGGACCTGCTGGTCGCACCGGAGCAGCTGCGCCGCGACGCCGACCTCATCGTCACCGTCGACATCCCCAGCGTGAACCGCCTCGGCAGCCTGTCCGAACTCGTCGACGCTAAGCGCGGTGTGCTCGTCATCGATCACCACGCGTCCAACGCGCTGTTCGGGACCGCCAACTACGTGGATTCCTCGGCCGATTCGACGACCATGATGGTCGCCGAGTTGCTGGACGCCTGGAGCAAGCCGATCGACGGTCCGGTCGCACACTGCCTGTACGCCGGGTTGACCACCGACACCGGATCGTTCCGCTGGGCCAGCGCCAGGGCGCACCGGCTGGCCGAACGGCTGCTGGACCTGGGCGTCGACAATGCCGGGATCAGCCGCACGCTGATGGACACCCATCCCTTCGAGTGGCTGCCCATGCTTTCCCGGGTGCTGGGTTCGGCCCGGCTGATCACCGACGCCGCAGGCGGCGACGGTCTGGTGTATGCCGTTGTGCCGCACGCGGAATGGTCCAAGGCGCGGTCGGAGGAGGTGGAGAGCATCGTCGACATCGTGCGTACCACCGCCGAGGCCGAGGTGGCTGCGGTCTTCAAGGAGACCCAGCCCGGGCAGTGGTCGATCTCCATGCGTTCCAAGACCCTGGACGTGTCGCAGGTGGCCGCCGAGTTCGGTGGCGGCGGTCATCGGCAGGCGTCGGGCTTCACGGCCACCGGCACCGCCGATGAGGTGGCCGCGGCCCTGCTCGATGTCCTCGGCTGACCAACCCGTCACTGCGCGGCGGATCGCCGGTCTGGCACTGCCCGCCCTGGGAGTGCTTGCGGCCGAACCGCTTTACCTGCTGTTCGATATCGCGGTCGTCGGGCGCCTCGGCGCGCTGAGCCTCGCCGGGCTGGCCATCGGCGGACTGGTGTTGTCGTTGGTGTCCTCGCAGGGCACGTTCCTGTCGTACGGCACCACCGCACGGTCTGCCCGGTATTTCGGTGTGGGCGACCGGGCCGCCGCCGTTCGTGAGGGCGTGCAGGCCACCTGGCTGGCGGTGGGCCTCGGCGTGCTCATCGTCGCGGTGGTGCAGGCCGCCGCGGTGCCGATGCTCGCGGTCCTCGCCGACGGTGGTGCCATCGCCGCGGCGACGTTGCCCTGGTTGCGCATCGCGATCTTCGGCGCACCCGCGATCCTGATCTCGTTGGCGGGCAACGGCTGGATGCGTGGCGTGCAGGACACCGCACGTCCGCTGCGCTACGTGGTGTCCGGGTTCGTCGTGTCGGCGGTGTTGTGTCCGTTGCTGGTGTACGGCTGGCTGGGGTTGCCCCGGCTGGAGCTCGAAGGCTCGGCGGTGGCGAACCTCATCGGTCAGTGGCTGGCGGCACTGTTGTTCTGCCGCGCCCTGCTGGCCGAGCGGGTGCCCTTGCGGGCCGACGGCGCGGTGCTGGCCTCCCAGCTGTTGATGGGTCGCGATCTGTTGTTGCGCTCGTTGGCCTTTCAGGTGTGCTTCGTTTCCGCTGCCGCGGTGGCGGCCCGTTTCGGCGCGGCCGCCGTCGCAGCGCACCAGGTCGTGCTGCAGCTGTGGAGTTTCCTTGCCCTGGTGCTGGACTCGCTGGCCATCGCGGCGCAGTCCCTGGTGGGCGCCGCGCTCGGCGCCGGTCACCTGACGTTGGCGAAGTCGGTGGCGTGGCGCGTGACGGTGTTCTCCGCCGTCGCCGCGGTGGTCCTGGCGCTCCTGTTCGCCGCGGGCGCGCCGGTGATGCCGGCGCTGTTCACCGACGACAGATCGGTGCTGGATGCCATCGACGTGCCGTGGTGGTTCCTGGTCGCGCAGATCCCCGTCGCCGGTGTGGTATTCGCGATCGACGGGGTGCTGCTCGGCGCGGGCGATGCGAAGTTCATGCGCAACGCGACGCTGCTCAGCGCGCTGCTCGGGTTCTTGCCGTTGATCTGGCTGTCGCTGGCATTCGGCTGGGGCCTGGTCGGAATCTGGTCCGGGCTGAGCACTTTCATGGTGCTGCGCCTGGTGTTCGTCGGCTGGCGGGTGTTCTCGGGCCGCTGGCTGGTGGCCGGCACGGGCTAGCGGCGGCGATCACCGCCCCGCCCTACCGCACCTGCGAGCGGCCCCGCTCGAACACCGATGCCCGGCTGGCGGCGATGTCGTCGCCGGAGGTGTCGGCCATCCAGGCCCGCGCCGACTCGGCTTCGACCCACAGCCCCGCCTGGGTCTGCTCGGCATCGATCCGGTGGTACGAATCGAGAAGGGCCCGAACGGCTTTCTGGTTGTTACCGACGATCGACGCGGCCACCTTGCGTGCCGCGGGCAGCAGCTCGTCATGCGGTACCACCTCGGTGACCAGTCCGGCCCGCAGGGCGTCGGGGGCTGACAGGTAGTCACCGGTCAGGCTCATCCGGCGGGCCAGCCCGACGCCGACCTTCTGGGGCAGCCGCACCGACAGGCCCCACGTGGGCAGCAGGCCGACCCTGGCGTGGGTGTCGGCGAACCGGGCGTGCTCCGAGGCGATCAGGATGTCGCAGTACAGCGCGAGTTCCAGGCCGCCGGTGACGGCGGAGCCGTTGATCGCGCCGATCACCGGCTTGGTCATCGGCGGCCACTTGGGGGAGATGTCGGGCAGCTCCGTGGTGTCGCCGAGCTCCTTGAGGTCCAGGCCCGCGCAGAACACCGGGTCGGCTCCGGTCAGGATCACCACGTCGACGTCGTCATCGGCCTGCGCGGTCCGCAGCGCGGCATAGAACGTGGTGCGCAGCTGCGCGGAGAGCGCGTTGCGCGCCTGCGGCCGGTTCAGGGTCAAGGTGCGGACGCGGTCGGTGGTGTCGACGAGGAGCACTTCAGCGGCAGTCATCCGATGAACATATCGTGGAGGCATGTGCCGAAACATCACCGAGTTGCGCGGCCTGGAACCGGCCGCCACCACCGAGGAGATCGACGCCGCCTCGCGCCAGTTCATCCGCAAGATCAGCGGGATCACCCGGCCCACCGCCGCCAACGTCGAGGCGTTCGAGGCGGCCGTCGCCGACGTCACCGAGATCACCACCCGACTGTTGGAACAGCTGCCCGCCCGCCGCCAGCCGCCCAAGACCGTCCCGCCGCTGCGCCGCCCCGAGGTGCGGGCGCGCTTGGCGGCCAAGTGAATTCACCCGCTCTCAAAGAGTGGAGTGCAGCGGTCCGGGCGCTGCTCGACGGCCGCCAGACGGTACTGCTGCGCAAGGGCGGCATCCACGAGAAGCGCTTTTCCCTTGATCCAGCGGAGACCGCGGCATCGTTCCTGCTGTTCCCGACGGTCGCGCACAGTCACGCGCACCGGGTACGGCCGGAGCACCGAGATCTGCTGGCCCACGACGGCCGGGAGGCCGACAGCACCGAGGAGGCCGTGGTGCTGCGGGCCGGCGCGAAGGTGATTGCCGCGGTCCAGGTGAACCGGCCCGAGGCCATCGATGAGATCGCCGACCTGCACATCTGGACCGCCGAGTCGGTGCAGGCCGACCGGCTGGACTTCCGGCCCCGGCACCTGCTGACCGTGCTGGTGGTGCAGGCGTATCCGCTGTCGGCGCCGATCCGACTGCCGCGAGTGCCCGAATACGCGGGCTGCGCCAGCTGGCTGCAGGTCGACGCCCGCGGGGACCTCGGCGCACCGGTGCACGACGCGGACACCCTGGCCGGGGTCGTGGAACGGGTGCGCGGCTCAGTCGGCTGACGGAGCGGTGCGGCTCGCCGGCAGGAGCAGCCGGGACCGGCCGTCGTGGGCGATGGTGTGGGTGGCCGACCGCAACGTCTGCCCGGTCTCGGTGGGCTCGCCGGTGCCGAGATTGCGGGCGAACCGCGGATGAGAACCACCGGCGACCAGCACCCGGATCCGGCTACCGGCCGCGAAACGGTGCGCCATCGCGTCCAGCTCGATCCGCACCACGTCCTCGGCGAATGACGTGTACCGGCGGAAGCCGTCGGTGACGTTGCGCGACCGCCCGTCGGCGCCGACCTCACTGACCCGCACGAAAAGGTCGTGATGCGGGTTGTCGGTGCGGTGGGCCAGCTCGATCACCGGAACGCCCACCGCGTAGAGCTCGTCGGGCAGCGGCGGGCCGGTGAAGCTCAGGACGTCGGCACGGGCGGCCAGTGCGGTGTCGTCGCGGTAGCCGCCCTGCCCGGACAGCAGCCGGCCGCCGACGGTGGGGGTGGGATCGGCGGGCTCATAGGTGAAGCTGGAGGCCAGTCCCGCGATGCCGTCGCCCGGCGCGTCGGTGAGTTGTCCCGCGGCCTGCAGGTAGAACGACCGCTGCTGCACCGCGGGCGGCCAGTCCGGCAGATCGACCCAGCCGTGATCGTTGATGTGGATCCGAACAGGACTGCGCGGCGTGCTGGGCCTGCCCGCCAGGTGGGTGCCCAGCCAGTCCAGTGTCTCGCGCAGGACGACGGACGCGCCCCGCTGCATCAGCTGGGTGTGCGTCCAGGATCCGACGGTCAGTGCCGTGTCGACGCCACGCCCGCGCAGGTGCGAGTACTGGTGCAGGGTCTGGTCCAGGAACAGGTCCTGCCAGCCGCTGATCAACAGCACCGGGACGTCGACCCGGTCCAGCGCCTCGTTAGCGGCCAGCCGGGCCCACTGCTCGGGATCCTCGTCGGGCGGCTGCAACCAGGACTCATACCAGGTGGCTCCCTCGCCCAGCAGTTGGCGCCCGGCCGCGCCGACGGGCAGGTCCATCGTCGCGGCGTCGACCCGCCGGCCGGCCTGGGCCTGGCGCACGATCGCCCGGGCCAGGTTCGGATCCTCCTGGTGGGACATCATGTGACTCCAGCCGAGGAAGTCGTTGAGTGAGAATGACCCTGTGCCCCAGGAGGATTGCGCGAAGTCGTGCGGACCGACGCTGATCACGGCGGCGACCAGTTCCGGGGGTGGGTCGGTGAGCAGCGCCCACTGGGTGAAGCCCAGGTAGGACAGCCCGATGGTGGCGAAGGTGCCGGTGAACCACGGCTGTTCGCGCAACCAGGCCGCGGTGTCGGCACCGTCGGGCACCTCGTTGACCATCGGGACGAAGTCGCCGCCGGAGCCGAATGTTCCTCGTACGCTTTGGAATACGACGTGGTACCCGCGGCTGGCGTAGATGCTGCCGAACAGGATGGTGAAGGGGAAACGGCGCCCGTACGGCGCGCGGACCAGCAGCGTCCCCGCCGGGGTGGCCGTCAGCGGCGCGTAGTGGTCGGCGAGCAGCTCCACACCGTCGCGCATGGGCACCGGCACCGCCCGGTGCACGACGTAGTCACACGTCGGAGGCGGCAGGTGCAGGGCGCGCCCGAGTGCGCGCCGGGACAGCTGCGAAATTCTAGAGCTCACCTAATAAAGGCTACCGATCAGAATTTGTAGAACGGGGCCAACTCGTTGGCGCGTTGCAGGTTGGTCTGCAGGCAGTCCGGTCCGTCCGGCGAATGGATCGGCGAGTAGAACAGCGATTGCTGGATGACGCCGTAGCTGGTCTTGAACGCGATCATGCAGGTGATCCACCAGCGGTCGTTCCAGTCGGTGGGCTTCATGATCCAGTACTGGGCCGCGCGGTGGCCGCCGATGTTCAGCTCGACCGCATCGGCGGGCAGGGTCTGCTCGTAGGTCCGCCAGACGAACGCCTCGATGGCCATCTGATAGTTGCCGGCGTCGTAATGGCAGCGCAGGCTGTCCTCCGGGGTGGGCGGCGTGAAGGCCAGCCCGATGCGCTGCACCACGTCCAACGGGATGTCGCGGCACGGATCGAACGGCGACGGGTCGGTGGTTTCGACGACCGGCCACTTGATGGTCGTGGACACGTTGGTCAGCGGCATGTCGGCGGCGCGGACCTGCGCCGGAGCGCCGGCAGGGTTCGCCTGCCACACCACGATCACCGCCGCGACGAGCGCACACAACGCCGACAGCATTCGCAGTTTGGCAGCCATCACACCCCCATACATCGTCTTCCGACCCGAGAGTCCGAGCTGAACCCTGCCGGGAGTCTAAACGAGAACAAGTTCTAGTTGCCCCGCTTCGGTCATCTCGCGGGCCGCCGAGCGACGCAAGTAGGCTTGACCGTTGTGTCCGCGACGTCACGAGATCAACGCCGGCCTGTGCTGTGGGCCATCAGCGACCTGCACACCGGTCACACGGGAAACAAGCCGGTCACCGAATCGCTCTACCCGTCCTCTCCGGAGGACTGGTTGATCGTTGCCGGTGATGTCGGTGAGCGCACCGACGAGATCCGGTGGGCGCTGGATCTGCTGCGCAGGAGATTCGCCAAGGTGATCTGGGTGCCGGGCAATCACGAGCTGTGGACCACCAACAAAGACCCCATGCAGATCTTCGGGCAGTCCCGGTACGACTACCTGGTCACCATGTGCGACGAGATGGGCATCGTGACCCCGGAGCACCCGTTCCCGGTGTGGAACGAGGAGGGCGGTCCGGCGACCATCGTCCCGATGTTCCTGCTCTACGACTATTCGTTCCTGCCCGAGGGCACCGCGACCAAGGCCGAAGGTCTGGCGGTGGCCCGCGAGCGCAATGTGGTGGGCACCGACGAATTCCTGCTGTCCTCCGAGCCGTTCGCCACCCGCGACGCCTGGTGCCGGGACCGGGTCGCCCAGACCCGCAAGCGACTCGAAGACCTGGACTGGATGAACCCGACGGTGCTGGTGAACCATTTCCCACTGGTGCGTGAACCCTGCGACGCGATGTTCTACCCCGAGTTCGCACTGTGGTGCGGCACCACCGCGACGAAGGATTGGCACACCCGCTACAACGCCATCTGCTCGGTGTACGGGCACCTGCACATCCCCAGGACCACCTGGTATGACGGGGTGCGGTTCGAAGAGGTGTCCGTCGGCTATCCGCGGGAGTGGCGCCGCCGCAAGCCATATCGCTGGCTGCGCCAGATCCTGCCGGACCCGAGGTACGTGCCCGGCTACCTCAACGAGTTCGGCGGCCATTTCGAGATCACCGACGAGATGCGCGAGAACGCGCAGAAGATGCAGGAACGCATCAAGACCCGGCGGGGGTACTGAGGGTGAGCCTGTTGCGCGCACTGGTGCCCGCGGCCGTGATGTCGGCCGAGGCCTACGCCGACCCACCGGGTCTGATGCCGTTGCCGGAGGAAGAGCCGTTGGTCGCGCGGTCGGTGGCCAAGCGGCGCAACGAGTTCGTCACCGTGCGGCACTGCGCCCGGCAGGCGCTCGGCGAGCTGGGCGTGGCGCCGGTCCCGATCCTCAAGGGGGACAAGGGCGAACCGTGCTGGCCCGACGGCGTGGTCGGCAGCCTGACCCACTGCGACGGGTTCCGCGGTGCAGTCGTGGGCCGCAACGCCGACGTGCGTTCGCTGGGGATCGACGCCGAACCCCACGATGTCCTGCCCAAGGGGGTGCTCGACGCGATCAGCCTGCCGGCCGAGCGGGTCGAACTCGGCGGCCTGCCGGGTGGGCTGCATTGGGACCGAATCCTGTTCTGCGCCAAGGAGGCCACCTATAAGGCGTGGTTCCCGTTGACGCACCGCTGGCTGGGGTTCGAGGACGCCCACATCCGGTTCACCCCCGGTCCGTCGGGATCGGCGGGCACCTTCGAGTCCAGGATCCTGATCGATCCCGCCGCCGAGTCCGGACCGCCACTGACGGTGTTGGCCGGTCGCTGGTCGGTCGTCGACGGGATTGCGCTGACGGCGATCACGCTGTGACCCCCCAGCCGCCGGCCCCCGGCCTGGTGATCGTCGACAAGCCTGCCGGTCTCACCAGTCACGACGTGGTCGGGCGGTGCCGGCGGTTCTTCGGCACCCGAAAGGTGGGCCACGCGGGCACCCTGGACCCGATGGCCACCGGGGTCCTGGTCGTCGGCATCGAACGGGCCACCAAGATCCTCGGTTTGCTCACGGCGACCGACAAGTCTTATGCCGCCACCATCCGGCTGGGCCGCACGACGTCCACCGAGGACGCCGAAGGGGAAGTGCTGCAAGATATTTCGGCAACACATGTCACCGACGCGCAGATCGAGGCCGCCGTCGCCGCGCTGCGCGGTGACATCGAGCAGGTGCCGTCGGCGGTCAGCGCCATCAAGATCGGGGGTCAGCGGGCCTACAAGTTGGTCCGCGAAGGTCAGACCGTCGAACTGGCTGCCCGCCCGGTGCGCATCGGCCGATTCGACGTGCTGGAGGTCCGGCGACCGGGTTCCGAACCCTTCATCGACGTGGACGTCGAGGTGGACTGCTCGTCGGGCACCTACATCCGGGCGCTGGCACGCGATGTCGGCGCCACCTTGGGGGTCGGTGGACATCTGACCGCGTTGCGGCGCACCAAGGTCGGTCGCTACGGACTCGACGAGGCCCGCACCCTGGATGAGTTGAGTGATGCGGCTCGGTTGTCCTACAGCCTGGATGAGGCGTGCCTTCTGGGATTCCCGCGCCGCGACCTCACCGACGCGCAGACCGAGGACGCCCGGCACGGCCGGGCGCTGGAGCCCGGGGGGATCGACGGCGTGTACGCCGCCACCGCGCCGGACGGCCGGGTGATCGCGCTGCTGCAGGACGGTTCGGCGCGCACCACCTCCGTCGTCGTGCTGCGGCCGGCCACGTTGTAGGACGCGCGGCCCGGTGTGGTCATCCCGGCGTCGTGACCAATTCGAGACCAGGCCCACAAGAATTCATGGGAACCGGGGTCGTCCGGGTTGCGTTGTTACGTATATGACGATGCAGTTGCCCGCTCATCCCTCCGAGTGGTTCGGGTACCTCCCCGATCGCACGGACGGACGGCGCGTGGCGCCCAGGCGTGACGGCGCGCGGATCTTCCACCACCGCGAACGCGAAGTCCCCATCGGCTACATCGACGCCTCCCAGCACCTGGCCGCCTCGCCGGCGTCGGTCTGGCAGGTCCTCACCGATCCCCGTACCTGGGATCAGTGGTTCGCGGTCCACGACAGCTGGGTTGCCCCGGCGCCGTCCGCCCTTGCGGCCGGAACCCGGCTGAGTGCGACGTTGAGCATGCTCGGCGTCACCAACACCCTGGACTGGGTGGTCGAATCGATCGAGGACGATACCCGGATCGAACTGGCCGCGACCGGCCTCGGTGGACTGTCGGTGCGGTTGATGTTCAGGGTCTCCCCGGCCGGATCCGGCTCGTGGATCACTGCGAGCGGGCAGTTCAGCGGTGCGGTGCTCAGCCCGGCGCTGCTGGATGCGGTCGAGGCCGACGGTGTGGCCAAACTGGTGGAGAGCCTGACCGCCCTGGACAGGCGGGCACGCGAGCTGCAGGCCCGCGAGACACCGGCTCGGCCGCAACTGCGCCTGGTGCGTTAAGGCACAACCCAGATGGCTTGTGCCGCAGGGCTTCCCAGGTCGATCACGGTGTGGTCCTCGTCGGTATCCTCGGATTCGATGCCCACCGAGATCATGCCCGCGAAGTCGCGCCGGGCCAGCACGCGTAGCCGCGAGTCCAGGCTGATTCCCACACTGTCGAAGTAGCGCAGCATTTCGGGGTCGGCGTCGGAGATGCGCGCGACCGTCCCGGTGTCGCCGTCGTTGCACGCCGACAGCTGGCGGGCGGGGGGTGTGGGCACCCTGCCGTCGGCCGCCGGAATCGGGTCGCCGTGCGGATCGCGGGTCGGGTAACCCAGCTTCGCGTCGATGCGGTCCAACATCCGGTCCGACACCGCGTGTTCGAGGATCTCGGCCTCGTCGTGCACCTCGTCCCAGCCGTAGCCGAGCTCGCGTACCAGGAACGTCTCCATCAGCCGGTGCCGGCGCACCATCGCCAGCGCGGCGCTGCGCCCCGCCTCGGTCAGCGTCACGGCCCCGTACTTCTCGTGATCGACGAGGCCTTGATCGGCGAGTTTTCGGATCGATTCGGACGCGGTGCTCGCCGAAACGCCGATCCGTTCGGCGAGCAGCTTGGTGCTCACCTTCTCCCTGGACCACTCCTGGGCGGTCCAGATGACTTTCAGATAGTCCTGCGCCACCGTCGTCAGGTCTTGCGGGTTGCCGTTGGGACTCACGTGGACCTCACAACCAGAGAGTTTAGGCAATCATCACCTGAACCGGGGATCCAGCGCAGACGGCCTGGCGCGCGCGCCGTAGGCTGGCGTCGTGCAACGGTGGCGGGGCCGGGAGGACATCCCCACGGACTGGGGGCGATGCGTCGTCACCATCGGCGTGTTCGACGGTGTTCACCGCGGCCACGCCGAACTGATCAATCACGCGGTCAAATCCGGCCGCTCGCGCGGAGTGCCCACCGTGCTGATGACCTTCGATCCGCATCCGATGGAAGTGGTCTTCCCCGGTAGTCATCCGGCGCAGCTGACCACGCTGACCCGGCGGGCCGAACTGGTCGAGGAAACGGGTATCGACGTCTTCCTGGTGATGCCGTTCACCGCGGACTTCATGAAGCTGACCCCCGAGCGCTACATCCACGAGTTGCTGGTGGAAAGCCTGCACGTCGTCGAGGTCGTGGTGGGGGAGAACTTCACCTTCGGCAAGAAAGCCGCGGGCAACGTCAACCTGCTGCGCAGGGCGGGTGATCGGTTCGGCTTCGCGGTCGAAGGAATGTCCCTGGTGTCCGAGGTTTCCGCGGCGGCTGCCACCAATCGCGACGAATCGGTGACGTTCTCCTCGACTTACATCCGCTCCTGCGTCGACGCGGGTGACGTGGTGGCCGCCGCCGAGGCGCTGGGCCGGCCGCACCGGGTCGAGGGCGTGGTGGTGCGCGGGGACGGGCGCGGTCGCGTGCTCGGATTCCCGACCGCCAACGTCGCGCCGCCCATGCATTCGGCCATCCCGGCCGACGGTGTCTACGCGGCCTGGTTCACCGTCCTGGGGCACGGCCCGGTCGTCGGGACCGTCACGCCGGGGCAGCGCTATCAGGCGGCGGTCTCGGTGGGCACCAACCCGACCTTCTCCGGACGGACCCGCACGGTCGAGGCGTTCGTCCTCGACACCGAGGCCGACCTGTACGGCCAGCACGTCGCCGTCGACTTCGTGGCCCGCATCCGTGGCCAGGAGAAGTTCGACTCGGTCGATGACCTGGTGGTGGCCATGCAGGGTGATACCGCCCGGGCCCGCACGATTCTCGCTGCGCAGTAGAGGACTGCTAGACTTCCCCGCGACCCAGCGCGTGCTGCAGTTCGCGGCGGCCGCGCCTTAGTTCAATCCTCGCGATACCTATTGATGGAGTTGTTTCGTGGCGCTCACCGTCGAACAGAAAAAAGAAATTCTCGGCCAGTACGGCCTTCATGACACCGACACCGGTTCGCCGGAGGCCCAGGTCGCCATGCTGACCAAGCGGATCTCCGATCTGACCGAGCATCTGAAGCTGCACAAGCACGATCACCACTCGCGCCGCGGACTGCTGCTGCTGGTGGGCCGTCGTCGCCGGCTGCTCAAGTACGTCGCTCAGGTCGACGTCGAGCGTTACCGCTCGCTGATCGAGCGCCTCGGTCTGCGTCGCTGACGCCCAGAATCGCGGCTGTCGCGGCCGCGTTCTGTTTTCTCGTGGGGGGACTCACCACCGGTTGTTCGTCGGCTGCTGCCGCGGATCTGCGGGCCGGGGACTGCCTGAAAGTGGGCGGTCCGCCGGACCGGCCGGAAGCCATCAAGGCGCAGTGCGGTAGCCCCGAGTCGAACTACAAGGTCGTCGCCACCGTTGCCACCGGCGACGAGTGCCCCACCGATGCCGACTCGTACTACTCGATGCGCAGCACCTTCGGCGACGGCGGCAGCACCATCTGCATGGATATCGACTGGGTGGCCGGTGACTGCATGAGCATCGACCCGGAGCACGACCGCGACCCCAGCCGGGTGAATTGTGCCGACGCCGCCCAGCCACACCGCCAGCGTGCGACCCAGATCCTGCAGGGGGTGGCCAATGTCGATCAGTGCAGCAGCGGCGTCGGCTACCCGTACGACCAGCGTGACTTCACCGTGTGCGTCGAAGACGTGGCATGACCGGGGTCATGATGCCCCGGTGTAACATAGGGGTGTTTTAGGCCACTGGGCCTTGGCACTTGGTGCGGTTCGCGTGTTTCCGCGCGCACCGTTCCTGTGCGTCACCGCACCGTTCGAGGGATCGGGCGGTCTTCGGTAGTGGCTGCCGGGAGAAGATCCCCGGCAGCTTCGATCGACGGCCGTAGCCGCATCCGGAACGGGATCTGAGTTCGCTGACGCGCGAAACAGTTGAATACCCGAGCAAGAGAGGCTGTACGGACACATATGTCTGCAGTTGAAACCGACGAAGGCGTGTTTGAATCCACCGCCGTCATCGACAACGGGAGCTTCGGCACCCGCACCATCCGCTTCGAGACGGGCCGCCTGGCCCGGCAGGCCGCCGGTTCGGTCGTCGCCTACCTCGACGACGAGACCATGCTGCTGAGCGCCACCACCGCCAGCAAGTCCCCGAAAGACCATTTCGACTTCTTCCCGCTGACCATCGACGTCGAGGAGCGGATGTACGCCGCGGGTCGCATCCCCGGCTCGTTCTTCCGCCGCGAGGGCCGTCCCTCCACCGACGCGATCCTGACCTGTCGTCTGATCGACCGGCCGCTGCGCCCGACCTTCGTGTCCGGCCTGCGTAACGAGATCCAGGTCGTGGTCACGGTGCTGAGCCTGGATCCCAAGGATCTGTACGACGTGCTGGCCATCAACGCCGCGTCGGCGTCCACCCAGATCTCCGGCCTGCCGTTCTCCGGTCCGGTCGGCGGCGTCCGCGTCGCGCTGATCTCCGGTCAGTGGGTCGCATTCCCGACCGTCGAGCAGCTCGAGACCGCCGTGTTCGACATGGTCGTCGCGGGCCGCAAGGCCGGTGACGACGTCGCGATCATGATGGTCGAGGCCGAGGCCACCGACAACGTCATCGACCTCATCGCCGGCGGTGCCGGTGCCCCGACGGAGTCCGTCGTGGCCGAGGGTCTGGAAGCCGCCAAGCCGTTCATCGCCGCCCTGTGCGATGCGCAGCAGGCGCTGCACGAGGCCGCCGGCAAGGAGACCGCGGTGTACCCGCTGTTCCCCGACTACCAGGACGACGTCTACGCCCAGGTATCCGGGGTGGCCACCGAGGCGCTGTCGCAGGCCCTCACGATCGGCGGCAAGGCCGAGCGTGATGCACGCACCGACGAGATCAAGGGTGAGGTGCTGGAGCGTCTCGCCGACACCTTCGCCGGACGCGAGAAGGAGATCGGCGCCGCCTACCGGTCGCTGACCAAGAAGCTTGTGCGCCAGCGCATCATCACCGATCACTTCCGCATCGACGGCCGTGGCGTCACCGACATCCGCGCCCTGAGCGCCGAGGTCGCGATCATCCCGCGGGCGCACGGCAGCGCGTTGTTCGAGCGCGGCGAGACCCAGATCATGGGTGTCACCACGCTGGACATGGTCAAGATGGCCCAGCAGATCGACTCGCTGGGACCTGAGACCTCCAAGCGCTACATGCACCACTACAACTTCCCGCCGTTCTCGACCGGTGAGACCGGCCGCGTCGGTTCGCCCAAGCGCCGCGAGATCGGCCACGGTGCACTCGCCGAGCGCGCCCTGATGCCGGTGCTGCCGAGCGTCGAAGAGTTCCCGTACGCCATCCGCCAGGTGTCAGAAGCGTTGAGCTCCAACGGTTCCACCTCGATGGGCTCGGTCTGCGCCTCGACCCTGTCGCTGCTGAACGCCGGTGTGCCGCTCAAGGCCCCGGTCGCCGGTATCGCCATGGGTCTGGTGTCCGACGATGTCGACGGTGAAACCCGTTACGTCACCCTCACCGACATCCTCGGTGCCGAGGATGCGTTCGGCGACATGGACTTCAAGTGCGCAGGCACCAAGGACTTCGTCACCGCCCTGCAGTTGGACACCAAGCTCGACGGCATCCCGTCCAAGGTGCTGGCCGGTGCGCTGGCCCAGGCCAAGGACGCGCGTCTGACCATCCTCGACGTGATGGCCGAGGCCATCGACGAGCCCGACGAGATGAGCCCGTACGCGCCGCGGATCACCACCATCAAGGTGCCGGTAGACAAGATCGGCGAGGTGATCGGGCCCAAGGGCAAGATGATCAACTCGATCACCGAGCAGACCGGCGCCTCGATCTCCATCGAGGACGACGGCACGGTGTTCGTGGGTGCCAGCAATGGCGAGGCCGCGCAGGCCGCGATCGACATGATCAACGCGATCGCCAACCCGCAGCTGCCCAAGGTCGGCGAGCGGTTCCTGGGCACGGTCGTCAAGACCACCGACTTCGGTGCGTTCGTGTCGCTGCTGCCGGGTCGTGACGGGCTGGTGCACATCAGCAAGCTGGGCCGTGGCAAGCGCATCGCCAAGGTCGAGGATGTCGTGAAGCTCGGTGACAAGCTCCGGGTGGAGATCGCCGATATCGACAACCGTGGCAAGATCTCGCTGGTCCTGGTCGCCGAAGAGGGCGAGACCTCCGGGGAAGCTCCTTCGGCGCCTGCTGACGCTCCCGCCGACGCTGATGCCGCGACCGCTGACGCCTAAACCAGCATTACGCCGCGTCAACAGCGGCGAAGACACCTCCGAGGCAGTGCGGATCTCCGTACTGCCCGGAGGGTTGCGGGTGGTCACCGAGTACATCCCGTCCGTGCATTCCGCATCGGTCGGGGTGTGGGTCGGTGTCGGTTCCCGCGACGAGGGTCCATCGGTGGCCGGTGCGGCGCATTTCCTCGAGCACCTGTTGTTCAAGTCGACGCCGACCCGGTCTGCCGTCGACATCGCGCAGGCGGTGGACGCGGTGGGCGGTGAGCTCAACGCGTTCACCGCGCGTGAGCACACCTGCTACTACGCGCACGTGCTGGACACCGATCTGGAACTCGCGGTGGACCTGGTGGCCGACGTCGTCCTGCGCGGCCGTTGTGCCGCAGCGGATGTCGAGGTCGAACGCGACGTCGTGCTGGAAGAGATCGCCATGCGCGACGACGACCCGGAGGACACCCTCGGGGACGTCTTCCTGACGGCGATGTTCGGCGATCACCCCGTCGGACGCCCGGTGATCGGCAGCGTCGAGTCCATCGAGTCGATGACCCGCGCGCAGTTGCACTCGTTCCACGTCCGCCGGTACACGCCGGAGCGCATGGTGCTGGCGGTGGCCGGCAATATCGACCACAAACGGGTCGTCGCTCTCGCCCGCCGGTATTTCGGAGCGCATCTGACCGACGGGCGCACCCCGGTGGCGCACCGTAAGGGTGCGGGCCGGGTGCCCGGACAGCCGGGTCTGCTGGTGGTCAACCGTGACTCCGAGCAGAGTCATGTGCTGGCCGGGGTGCGGACACCGGGACGCTACTGGGAGCATCGCTGGGCGTTGTCGGTGCTCAACACCGCACTCGGTGGCGGCCTGAGTTCCCGTCTGTTCCAACAGATCCGGGAGTCGCGCGGCCTGGCCTATTCGGTGTATTCGAGCGTGGACATGTTCTCCGACGCCGGTGCGTTCTCGGTGTACGCGGCGTGCCTGCCGGAGCGGTTCGACGAGGTGGTCCGGCTGGCCACCGACGTGCTCGCCGACGTGGCCGTCGACGGGATCACCGAAGCCGAATGCCGGATTGCCAAGGGCTCGTTGCGCGGTGGTCTGGTGCTGGGCCTGGAGGACTCCGGATCGCGGATGCACCGGATGGGCCGCAGTGAGCTCAACTATGGCGCGCACCGCACCATCGCGCAGACGTTGGCGCAGATCGACGCCGTCACCCTCGATGAGGTGAACGGCGTGGCCCGCGCCCTGCTCTCGAAACCATTGGGTGCTGCGGTGCTGGGGCCGCACAAGACGAAACGCTCACTACCGCAACGTCTTCGGCAAATCTAGGGTTGGTCGGTAGGGTTGGGGCATGCGAATGTCCCGACGAAACGTGATCATTGGCGGCCTGACTTTCGCGGCGGTGATGTCCGCAGGTCAGCGGGCGTCCGCCGAACCGGTGTCGCCACTGGATGAACGCATCGGTGCGCTGGAGCGCCGGCACAATGCCGTGGTGGGGCTGGCGGCGGTCAACCTGGATTCCCCGGGCGCCGTGTCGCACCGGGCCGACCAGGCGTTCGCGATGTGCTCGACCTTCAAGGCGTACGCCGCCGGTCGGGTGCTACAGCAGGTGGGACGGGGCGAATTCACGCTGGAAGACACCGAATTCGTCGATCCCGCGGCAGTGGTCGCGAACTCGCCGCGCACCGGACCCCGGGCGGGCACCGAGATGACATTGGCCGAATTGTGTCAGGCGGCCCTGCAGGTCAGCGACAACACGGCGGGCAACCTGTTGCTGAAGCGTATCGGCGGCCCGCAGGCCGTCACCGCCTTCGCGCGCAGCATCGGTGACGACCGCACCCGCCTGGACCGGTGGGAGACGGAGCTGAACTCGGCGATCCCCGGCGACCCGCGGGACACCAGCACGCCGGCGGCACTCGGCGGGGGATACCGCGAGCTGCTGACCGGGGCTGCGCTGGCTGCGCCGCAGCGGCAGTTGCTGGAGGACTGGATGCGGGCCAACGAAACTTCCAGTGCGCGTGCCGGTCTGCCCGCCGGGTGGACGACGGCGGACAAGACGGGCAGTGGCGATTACGGCAGCACCAACGATGTGGGGATCGCCTTCGGACCTGCGGGGCAGCGGATCCTGCTGGCCATCATGACCCGGTCGGCGACCGACAACCCGAAGGCGGACGCGCTGCGCCCGCTGATCGGGGAGCTCACCACTCTGGTGCTGCCCTACCTGCTGGACCCCGATCACCCCTGAGATACACATCGCCCGGCCGGATGAATCCAGCCGGGCGACGGTGGGGGTGAAGCGTCAGATCAGGACGGCCGAGGGATCGGTGAACGCCAATCCCAGGTCGGCGGCCACGTGCTCGTTGAGCAGCGCGCCCTCGTGCGTCGAGAGGCCCTTGGCCAGCGCGGCGTCGGCGGCACACGCGGCCTGCCAACCCTTGTCGGCGAGCCGGAGCACGTAGGGCATCGTCGCGTTGGTGAGCGCGTAGGTCGACGTCCGCGGGACGGCGCCCGGCATGTTGGCCACGCAGTAGAACACGGTGTCGTGCACGGCGAACGTCGGGTCGTCGTGGGTGGTGGGGCGGGAATCCTCGAAGCAGCCGCCCTGGTCGATCGCGATGTCGACCAGCACCGCGCCGGACTTCATGTGTGCCACAGTCGCATTGGTGACCAGCTTGGGGGCCTTGGCACCGGGCACCAGCACGGCACCGATCACCAGGTCGGCCTGCTTTACGGCTTCTTCCAGATCGAGGCTCGACGAATAGCGGGTCTCGATGGCGCCGCCGTATTCGGCGTCGATCTTGCGCAGGGTGTTGACGTTGAGGTCGAACACGGTGACATGCGCGCCCATGCCCCAGGCCACGGCCGCTGCGTTGTCGCCGGCCATGCCGCCGCCGATGACGACGACCTTGGCCGGAGCGACGCCGGGGACGCCGCCCATGAGCACGCCGCGACCACCCTGCGTGCGCATCAGGTGGTAGGCCCCGACCTGGGCCGCCAACCGGCCCGCGACCTCACTCATCGGGGCGAGCAGGGGAAGAGCGCCGTCAGTGGTCTGCACGGTTTCGTACGCGATCGAGGTGGTGCCAGAGGCCAGCAGGGCGTCGGTGCACGGCCGGGACGCGGCCAGGTGCAGGTAGGTGAACAGCGTCTGGCCCTTGCGCAGGCGGCTGTACTCGGCCTCGATGGGCTCCTTGACCTTCAACAGCAGGTCGGCCTCGGCCCACACCTGATCGGCGGTCGCCACGATCTCGGCGCCGACGGCCTTGAAGTCGTTGTCGGCGACGGCCGAACCCTCACCGGCGCCGGCCTGGATGACCACATCGTGGCCACGGCGGGTCAGTTCGGCCACGCCGGCCGGGGTGATGGCGACGCGGAATTCGTTGTTCTTGATCTCGGTCGGGATGCCGACGCGCATTTCGTGCTCCTGTAAGCGTTGGGATGCTGCGTCTAGTGTGAATAACCTTCGAATGGACGGCAATAACTACGATAAAGATTCGCTAAGATACCGCCATGCGTGAACAATCAACGCCACCGAGGGCGCGTCTGGCCCCTGCACCGAAGGATGTTCGGCCGGCCGAGCTCGACGACATCGACCGGCGCATGCTGCTGGCCCTGCATGCCGATGCCCGTGTCTCCAACAGTGCGCTGGCCGAGACCGTCGGCATCGCCCCGTCGACGTGTCACGGCCGGTTGCGGCGGCTGCAAGACATCGGCGTGATCCGCGGCTTCTACACCGACATCGACCCCGCGGCGGTGGGCCTGGCCCTGCAGGCCATGATCTCGGTGAGTCTGCAATCCCATGCGCGCGGCCGGATCCGGGACTTCATCGCCAACATCCGTAAACGACCCCAGGTGATGGACGTCTACTTCCTGGCCGGCGGCGAGGATTTCATCCTGCACGTCGCCGCACGGGACACCGACGACCTGCGCTCCTTCGTCGTGGAGAACCTCAATGCGGACGCCGACGTCGCAGGCACGCAGACGTCGCTGATCTTCGAGCATCTGCGCGGCGCGTCACCGCTCTAGTGCGACACCAGCTCGGGGTGGAACGTCGTGACCATCCGGCGGATCCCGTCACGCCAGTCCACCGCGGTGCCGCCGACGAGTTCGTGCATCCGCGTCGTATCGGTCGGACCGCCACGCAACGCCTGCTCGCTCACTTCGAACACCGGCTCGACACCGACCAGTTCGCCGATGTAGGCGCACCACTCCTGCAGGCTCACCGTCTGATCACCGCACCAGTTGACCGTCGTCGCGGGCACCGATGCCGCCGCGAGCATCTTGGGCAGCGTCGCGATGATGTCGTCCTCGTGAATGGGGTTGTAGCGAGCCGGTCCGCCGGGCGGGACCGGGATCGGCACACCGGAGCGCATCATCTCCATCTGATAGAACGGCCAGCCGCCGTTGTCGCCATACGGCACGTTGAGCCGCGCGATGACCGTCGGTACGCCGAGTGCGCGGGACATGGTCCGCGCCACCGCCTCACCCGCGATCTTCGAGATCGAGTACGTCGGAAGCAGTGACTTGTGGTTGTCACCGAGCGCCGTCGTCTCGGTGCGGGGCTCGTCGTCCGGCGGGTCGTACACCGCGGCAGACGAACAGTGCAGGAAGGCCTTAGCGTCGGCGCAGTGCGCCATCAGCAGGCCGACGGACTCGGCGTTGGCCGCCAGGTCCTTGTCCCAGCGCCCGCTCTTGGCGACCGCTAGATTCAGGACGTATTCGAAATCGGACGGGATCCCGCTGAAGTCACCCGCGGCCAGGTTCACCTTCTCGCAGCGAATTCCGGCGCGCTCCAAGTTCTCTCGGGCCGTGGTGTCGGTGAAGCGGGCGATGCCCCACACCTCGTTGTCGGCCGCCAGCGACAAGGCCAGCGGTGCGGCGACCTGTCCGGTCGGGCCGGTGATGAGAATCTTCGCGCCACGCATGGCCAGATGCTACTCGGCGCGCAGCACCAGTCCGTTGCCTTCGGCGCCGGTCATCGTCAAGCGGTCGGCGTCGATCACGGTCGTGACCGGTCCGTCGAGCACCCGCACGATCGATCGTTCGATGTCACCGAGTTCGCCGTCGCACGCCGGCCCGCTGGTGTTGAGCGGACCGAACGTCACGGTGCTGCCGGTGATCTCGGCGCGACCGTAGAACGTGTTGCATCCCGTCCATCCGGTGACGGTCTGATCGGCGCGGATGGTCAGTCCGGGCTTTGCCTGCTCCAGTGCCACCGAGGTCATGGCGGCCTGCTTGCTGACCAGTGTGGCCACCCGCCAACTGGTGCCGACGAGCGGCCTGTCGGGGTCCACCACCGACTTGTCGCGCAGCGTGACGGCGGTGGTATCGGTACGCAGCGTGAGGGTGTCGGCATTCAGCGTCCACGCCGGGCGGCCCTCCAGGAGTCGCGCCATCCAGGAATCGGCGTCGCCGAGGGGCGGCGGACAGGCCATCATGGTGGTCGCCAGCCGGGTGCTCAGGTGCCCGTCGCGCAGATCGGCCGGTCCCGATCCGTGGTTGCAGCCGGCAAACGCCGAGAGCCGACCGTCGGCGAAGCTGAGCGTCAGTGGCCCGCCGCCGGGGATGCGCTCGCCCGCCACGTCCACCGACACGAAGGTGCGGTCCTGCGGTGTGGGGTCGTCGTCGGCGGCGGCGGTCGGGGCGCAGCCGGCCATCGCCAGCGTGGCAAGCACGAACGGGACAAGGCGCATGGGTTCACGGTACGGGTACCGCAGTAGGCTGCCACCCATGCGAGTTGCAGTTCTGGGTGCCAAGGGCAAGGTGGGCGCGACCATGGTCGCGGCCGTTGCGGACGCCGCCGATCTGGAGTTGTCGGCCGAGGTCGACGCGGGCGACGCGCTGAGCGCGCTGACCGACAGCAACACCGAGGTGGTCATCGACTTCACCCACCCTGACGTGGTGATGGACAACCTGAAGTTCCTGATCGACAACGGCATTCACGCGGTCGTCGGGACCACGGGCTTCACCGATGACCGCGTCGCGCAGGTGCAGGCGTGGCTCGACGCCGCACCGGGTGTCTCGGTGCTGATCGCCCCGAACTTCGCCATCGGCGCGGTGCTCACCATGCACTTCGCCAAGCAGGCCGCGCGCCATTTCGAGTCCGTCGAGGTCATCGAGCTCCATCACCCGCACAAGGCCGATGCGCCGTCGGGTACCGCGGCACGGACCGCCAAGCTCATCGCGGAAGCGCGGAAAGGCTTGCCGCCCAACCCCGATGCCACCAGCACCGGCATCGACGGTGCACGCGGTGCCGATGTCGACGGAATCCCGGTGCACTCGATCCGGCTGGCCGGGCTGATCGCGCACCAGGAGGTGCTGTTCGGCACCACGGGGGAGACGCTGACCATCCGGCACGACAGCTTGGACCGCACCTCGTTCGTCCCGGGCGTGCTGCTCGGTGTCCGCAAGGTGGCGCAACACCCCGGCCTGACCATCGGCATCGAACCGCTGCTGGACCTGTAATGGCCGGTGACGGTGCCCGCAGCCTGCGCATCCAGCTGCTGATCGGCCTGATGTGCGTGGCGATGGTCGCCTACTTCATCATGATCGGCCGCATCGCGTTCGCGTTCCTGGCCTCCGGTGAGTGGGCGCCCATCGGGCTGGGGGTGGCTCTGCTGCTGCTGCCGATCGTCGGGTTGTGGGCCATGGTGAGCACGCTGCGGGCCGGCTTCGCCCATCAGCGGCTGGCCCGGCTGGCCCGCGAGAGCGGGATGGAACTCGACGTCAGCGACCTGCCGCGGATGCCGTCGGGCCGGATCGACCGCGACGCGGCCGACGCGCTCTTCGCGACGGTGCGCGAGGAGTTGGATGCCGACCGGGACAACTGGGTGCGGTGGTACCGGTTGGCCCGCGCCTACGACTACGCCGGTGACCGGTCGCGGGCCCGCGAGACGATGCGCACTGCGGTCGATATGGAGCGCGCGTGAGGTTGCTCGTCGTGCACCACACGCCCTCGCCGCACTGTCAGGAGATGTTCGAGGCGGTGCTCTCGGGCGCGAGCGATCCCGACATCGAGGGTGTCGAGGTGGTGCGCCGCCCGGCGCTGACGGTGTCGCCGGTGGACATGCTGGAAGCCGACGGCTACCTGCTCGGCAGCCCCGTCAATCTCGGGTACCTCAGCGGCGCACTCAAGCACGCCTTCGACCAGTCCTACTATCAGATCCTGGATTCCACCCGGGGCCGTCCGTTCGGATTGTGGTTGCACGGCAACGAGGGGACCGAGGGCGCCGAGCGCGCGATCACCGGGATCACCGGGGGTCTGGGCTGGGTGAAGGCCGCTGACTACGTGGTGGTTTCGGGTAAACCCAGTCAGGCCGACCTGGAGGCGTGCTGGAATCTCGGGGCCACCGTCGCGGCTCAGCTGATGGGCTGAGCCGCCATCGCCGAATAGCCTTCGCGCACACTGGGGTACCGCGGTATCCACCCAGTCACCTCCCGGAAGCGGGCGTTGCTCACTCGCAATGACCGGGTCATCGAGGTGGACCGGTCACCGAGCAGCAGGGCAGCCGGGCCGGGACCGCGCAGCCAGGCGGACGCCCCGACCGCCGCGGCCATCGCTTCCACATTCGCACGCGCGGTGACAGGCTCGTCGTCCACGATGTTGTAGGTCCCACCGGGGCAGTCCAGCGCGGCCACCACGGCGTCGGCGCCGTCGGCGAGGTGGATCGACGATACATAACTGTCGGGCCTGCCCGCCGTGAACCCGACGTGACGGCGCGCCATCGCCATGAGCTGCTCGCTGTGCGCGGCACCGCGACCGTAGAACATGCCGAAGCGCAGGATCACTGCGGTGCCGCCGAAGCGCTGCGCGTTGGCCTCCGCGGCGTGATTGCCCGTCGCAATGAAATAGGTTTCGGTGGGCCAGCTTTCGTCGATCCAGCGATCCGCGCCGGCGCGGTAGATCATCACCACCGACTCCTGCACCAGGCGCCGGACCCCCGCCGCGGCCGCCGCGTCGACCACCGCGGCAGATCCGTCGCTGCGGATGCGATGACAGTCCGTCCACGCCGATCTGAGCAGGAACCGGTGCGTCGGCGGCAGCGCGGAGGCCAGGTTCAGCACCGCGTCGTGGCCTGCGAATGCCGACGCGAGTGCGTCGCGGTCGAACAGCGACACCGGCACCGGAGTGGCACCCTGGCGGCGCAGGACCGCCGCCGTCGCGGGGCTCCGCGCCAGCGCCGAGACGGTGTGCCCGTCGGCGATGAGTGCAGGCACCGTGTATCCGCCGATGGCGCCGGTGCCTCCGGTCACGAAGACGCGCATCAGCCGCCGAACGTCATCGGCATCGACACCGGCCCACGGATGGCGGGGGTGTCCCGCCAGCTCGCCTGACCGATGAGCACCGGGCGGCGGGCCAGGATTCTCGGCAGCGCGATGGCGAGCTCGAGCTGTGCCAGCGCCGCGCCCAGGCAGTAGTGGGCGCCGTACCCGAACGACAGCGCAGCCGGTCCGCCGCGGTCCAGCCGGAACCGGTCGGGTTCGTCGAAGACGGCGGGGTCGCGGTTGGCTGCGGCGATCGCCACCAGGGTGCTCTGGCCGGCCGCGATCTTGACGCCGTCGAGTACATGATCCGCGGTGGCGGTGCGGACGGTGGACTGCACCGGCGCATCGAGCCGGATCAGTTCGGCGGCCACCGCCGGGTCCGCCGGATCGATCCGGTCCGCGATGCGGGCACCGTCGGCGTCCGGCGTGAGCAACGTGTCCATCGCCGCGCCAAGCAGATTCGCGGTGGTCTCGTGGCCCGCGACCGCGATGAGGATGGCCGTCATCACCACTTCTTCGAGCGCCAGGTCGGGGTCACCGGCGATGAAACTGAACAGGTCATCGCCGGGGTGGGCACGCCGGTCGGCGGCAATCGGCAGGAACGCGGCCATCAGCATGGCCGACGCCGTGGTGCCTGCGATCATCTCGTCCGGCTCGGCCAGGGTCCCCAGCATGCGGATGATGACGGGGGAGACCTCGCGCAGCAGATGGGCGGCAGCGGCGTCGAGGTCGAGCCACGCACTGATGACGGCGACGGGCAGGGGTAGCGCAATGTCGGCCATGAAGTCGAACTCACGTCCCGTGGCGGAGTGGCAGATCAGGTCGTCGGCGACCGACTGCACACCTGTTCCGAGGTCGGCAACGAAGTTGCGGGTGAACACGTCACGGACCGAGCCACGCAGCCGCTGATGCTCGGCGCCGTCGGCGAAAAGCATGGATCCGCGGGAGAATTCGCGAGTGACGGCATCCGCGGATGCCAGCGCGAGGGCGTTCGCGAACGGATCGCTGGTCCAGCCGGTGCCGCCGAGCACCTCGCGAGCGGCGTCATAACTCAGCACCAGCCAGGCCTGGGCGGCCTCGTCCCACACCACGTTTCCCTCGCGGCGCCGGGCCGCGTAGAACTCGTAAGGGTTTTCGGCATCCCAGGGCAGACGTGCCCCGGTGGCCTCAGCGCTGGTCATGCTGCTCCAGTCCGAATGGCAGGCCGCGCTCCCTGACCCAGGCGACGTGCTGCCGTCCGAGATCGCTGACCGGCTCTGCGGCGCCGTCCATGTCGTCGAGCATGGCCCGGGCGTCGTAGGTGGCATGCAGTGTCGACAGGATCGCATTCATCGACAGGTTGAGTCGGGAGAAGAACACGAAGTCCGGTGGCACTGTCATCCTGCGCATGGGGTGATCGGCGGATCGCACGTCGATGAGGTATTCGATGGCACGGGCGGACGATTCCTCGCCATAGGTCGCCGGTTGGGGGCCGAGGACTTCATGGATGATGCCCGCGTACCACTGGAAGGTCTCATCGGCGGTGAGGGTGGAATCCATTGTCAGGAATCCACTTTCGACCATCAGCCTGCGTAGGTCGTCTTTGCGCCGATTGACCGCGGTGTGCATCATGGTCACGATGCGGCGGCGTTGGGTTTCGGTCAGGACCTTCACACAACCGAAGTCGAGGAAACCCACGGAGCCGTCCTCGCCGAACCGGTAGTTGCCGGGGTGCGGATCGGCGTGGAACAGGTTCCCGTGGCGATAGGAGCCGGTGATGAACCGCGTGAGCACCTCGGCCCAGGCGTCCTTGAGCTGCTGGTCGGCGTCTTGGGCTGCGGCCCAATCCCATCCGTCGAGGTACGTCATGGTCAGAACGCGATCGGCCGAGGCTTCGGCAACGACGTCGGGCACCCGGATGAACGGGTGCCCGCGGTACAGGTCGGCGAAGGCAGTGATGTGGGCCGCCTCTTGCCGGTAGTCGAGCTCTTCGGAGATACGCGCCGAAATCTCGGCTGCGGCCTCGCCGATATCGGGCAGCGCCGCTCCCAAGGTGCCTGCTGCGCCCGCGGCGAACCGGAAGACGGTCGACAGCAACTCGGTGTTGGACAGATCGTCGCGGATGGCCTGTGCCACACCGGGATATTGGATCTTCACCGCGACCCGACGGCCGTCGTGCAGCGTCGCGCGATGCACCTGCCCTATCGACGCCGCGGCCATCGGTTCGCTGCCGAAGTCGGCGAACACGTCGCCGACGGGGCGGCCGAGCTCGTCCTCCAGGACGCGGCGGGCCAGCGCGGGATCCATCGGAGGGGCGTCGGCCTGAAGCCGGGTCAGCGCTTTCTGATAGGGCGTGAGCTCGCCGACGCCGACGGCCGCGGGATCCACCATGGACACCAGCTGGCCGGCTTTCATCAGCACACCCTTGGAGTGGCCGAGCAGGTCCGCGTACCGCTCGGCAGTGCGCTCATGGAAGCGTTCGACCGCGCCGGCGTCGCCTGTTTTCTCGCGCAGACCGGCCACCACCCGTCCACCGGCGGCGCGGGCGGTGAATCCCGCCACGGGCATCGTGCGGCGTATCCGGCCGCGCGGCACGTCACCTGCCATCGTGCTGCTCCCGCCCGTTGTATAGTGTGGTCCTACCGAATATATGTACTCACTTATGGATGGTCAAGGGTGGACATCTCGACGAAGGAACGACTGGTCAACGAGGGCATGCGGCTGTTCGGCGCGCAGGGCTACCGGGCGACCAGCATCAATCAGATCGAGAAGGCCGCCGGTCTGGTTCCTGGCTGTGGCGCGCTCTACAACCACTTCAAGTCCAAGGAAGCCCTGCTCGCCGCGGGCATCGACCGTCAACTGGACCGGCGCCGGGCCATGCGCGATATCAGCGCACTGTTCGCCGGTCTGGGGGACCTGCGCACCGAGCTGACCTTGCTGTGTCGCTACCTGTTCAACGTTCTGGATAGGGAGAGCGAGTTCCTGCAGGTCGCCGCGCGGACTCCGGCCGAGGATTCCACCCGGGTGCAGGACGCCTACGCCGCCCTGGTCGAGGGGTTGTACTCCGAACTCGCCGACTGGCTCGCGGCATGCGCGCCGGATCTGGCGTCGGCCGATGCCCGCCGGGTCGCCGCCTTCGGCGTGAACGCCCTGCTGGGAAAGCGGGTCAGCCACATCGTGTTCCGCACCGCGCAGGTCGACACCCCGGACGAGGAGTACGTCGCCGAATGGACGGCCATGCTGGCCCAGCGGATCGAGTCCCTGCGTCAAAACTGACGCGGACGGTAGGCTCGCCGCTATGCCTGGCATCGCTGAACTAGCCCTCGGAGCCGCGCCCATCGCCGGCGGCGCCATGCTGGGGGTCATTGCGGGCAACCTCAAGCCGCCGGACGTACGAGGGCTGATTGCCAAGGATCTCGATCTGCTCGACCGCATTCCGCCGGAGCAGGTGGAGCGGCGGGAACGGCTGCAGGCCAGCATCGATCAGCGCATCGACGAGTTGATCACCGCGGGCGAACGAAGCCGGGAGCTCCGCGAGGCGGCGATGTCCTATCGCGGGAACTGGCGCGACATCGTCGTGTTCCTCTGTGCGGTGCTGTTCACGATCGTGTGGTGGAACGTCAACCACAGCCGCGCCAACTGGCTGGTGATGTTCATCGCGATGATTGTGGTGTCGGTGGCGGCAGGGATCTACGCCGGGCGCGGAATCATGCGCGCCGTGCGGTCGTTCCTGCACCGCCACGACGGCAATCAGTAGTGGAACGTGTCCGACGGTGCGGGCACATGATCCGGATCGTCGCCGAACTCGGACTCGTGGATCCCGTAGGCCTTGGCCAGGTCCAGGATCTTGTCGGCACGCGCGATGCGCGGTAGGTCCGAACCGTTGCGGATCTCGCCCCCGTCGCGCTGGAACTCGGCGAAAAACTCGCGCGCCCAGCTGATTTCCTCCTGCGAGGGCGACAAACCCTCGTTCACGGTCGCGCACTGTTCCGGGGTCAGGCAGATCTTCCCCGTCATGCCGAACTCGGCCGACACGGCGGTGGCCTCGCTGAGTTTGCGGGCACTGGATCCGACCGTCGGCCCGTCGATGGCGCTGGGTAGCTGAGCAGCCTTGGCGGCGATGGTGAAGCGGGACCGCGCGTAGGCCAGCGTGGCGGGGTTGTCCCCGAAGCCGGTGTCCCGGCGGAAATCGCCGATGCCGAACGCCAGCCGGAAGGTGCCCTTGGCCGCGGCGATCTCGGTGATGCGCTCCAGTCCGCGGGCCGTCTCGACCAGTGCCACGATCGGCACATCCGGCAGCCGGCGGGCAGTCTCGGTGACATGGTCTACGGACTCGACCATCGCGAGCATGACGCCACCGACCGCGGTGCCGCTCAGCATCTCCAGGTCATCGGCCCACCACGGCGTGCCGAATCCGTTGATCCTGACCCAGTCGGTGTTGCCCTCACTCAGCCAGCGCACCACATTGGCCCGCGCGGAATCCTTGTCCTTGGGCGCGACGGCGTCTTCGATGTCGAGGATCACCACGTCGGCCCGGGACCGCGCGGCTGGGGCGAAACGGTCGTACTGGGCGCCGTTGACCAGCAGCCAGCTGCGGGCGAGTACCGGGTCGATACGGAATCCCGACTCGCCGGGATCGGGTTCGGACGTGCTGGGCTGGTCGTACACGCCGTCAATCGTCGCTTACCGGCTAGGCCGAGGCCAAAGCGGCCCCAAATACCCGCTCGGTGTTGTCCCAATGCCGCTGCGCGGCAGCTTCGTCGTACACCGCGGCATGATCGGGCACAGCGAATCCGTGCGCGGCGGAATAGAACTCGATGGTGTGCTCGACGGCCGCACCGCTCAGGGCGTCCTCGAGCCGTTTGCCGTCCTCCTCGGTGAAGGAAGCATCGTTCTCGGCCGCGCCGACGTACACCACGGCCTGAATCTTGTCGGCCAGCAGATGCGGGCTGTCCGGATCGTCCGCGACGGCGATCCGGCCGCCATGGAACGACAGCGCTGCCGCGACCCGCTCGGGCACGCGGGTCGCGACGATCAGCGACGCCCGTCCGCCCATGCAGTAACCGGTGGTGCCGAACTTCTCACCGGTCACGTCGGGCCGAGCCTCGAGGTAGTCGAAGAACGCCTCGGCGTCGGCTGCGAAGATCTCGGGGGTGAGCGTGCCCATCAGTTCGAAGAGCTCTTTGCGCTGTTGCTGGTCGGTGAACACGGTGGCGAGGTCGAAGGGCCCCCAGCCCGGGCTGCGGTAGTAGACATCGGGCACCAGCACGACATAGCCGAAACCGGCCAACTTGGCGGCCATCTCCTGCATGGCGGGGCGCAGGCCGCCGGCATCGGGAAACAGGACGACCCCGGGCCACGGGCCCGTTCCGTCCGGGGTGGCGACAGCGACGGGGCAGGTGCCGTCGGCGGTGGTGATCGTGTCTTGGGTGATCGGCATGGTGTCCGTTGTACTCCAGTGCTCCAGACGTAAACTGTGGGCGTGCCCATCGAGACCCCTTACGAGGATCTGCTGCGCCTGGTGCTGGAGCGGGGCACGCCGAAATCCGATCGCACAGGTACCGGTACCCGCAGCCTGTTCGGTCATCAGATGCGCTACGACCTGACCGCCGGTTTCCCGCTGCTCACCACCAAGAAGGTGCACACCAAGTCCATCGTCTACGAACTGCTGTGGTTCCTGCGCGGCGACTCCAACGTGCGCTGGCTCCAGGAGCGCGGTGTCACCATCTGGGACGAATGGGCTTCCGCGACAGGCGATCTGGGTCCGGTTTACGGTGTTCAGTGGCGGTCCTGGCCGACACCGTCGGGTGAACACATCGACCAGATCAGCGCGGCGCTCGAGCTGCTGCGGGCCGACCCGGACTCGCGGCGCAACATCGTCTCGGCGTGGAACGTCGGGGAGATCCCGCAGATGGCGCTGCCCCCGTGCCACGCGTTCTTCCAGTTCTACGTGGCTGACGGCCGGCTGAGCTGCCAGCTGTATCAGCGCAGTGCCGACCTTTTTCTCGGCGTGCCGTTCAATATCGCCAGCTACGCGCTGCTCACCCACATGATGGCGGCCCAGGCCGGCTTGGCGGTGGGGGAGTTCGTCTGGACGGGCGGGGACTGCCACATCTACGACAATCACGTCGAGCAGGTCACCCTGCAGCTCTCCCGCGATCCGCGACCGTATCCGGAACTGGTTCTTGCTCAGCGTGATTCGATCTTCGACTACACCTACGACGACGTCGAATTCAAGAACTACGACCCGCATCCGGGGATCAAGGCACCCGTCGCGGTATGAGGTTGATCTGGGCCCAGTCCACCTCGGGTGTGATCGGCCGGGACAACGGCATCCCGTGGCGCCTGCCCGAGGACCAGGCCCGGTTCAAGGAACTGACCATGGGTCAGCCCGTGATCATGGGCAGGCTCACCTGGGAGTCGCTGCCGGCCAAAGTGCGCCCGCTGCCCGGACGTCGGAACGTCGTGGTGACCCGTGACGCGAGCTATGCCCCCGACGGGGCCGAAGTGATCAGCGCGCTGCCCGCCGACCTGGACGGCTGGGTGATCGGCGGCGCCCAGCTGTACGCCCTGGCGCTGCCGTCGGCGGATCGCCTCGAGGTCACCGAGATCGACGTGGACGTGGACGGCGACGCGTTCGCACCGGTCCTCGACGACACCTGGACGGTCGATCGCGGTGAGTGGCTGACCAGCAGCTCCGGGCTGTGCTACCGGTTCTGCAGCTACCACCGCGCATGACGGCGTATGTCTCCGTCCCCGCCGGCCCCGGTCCGCATCCCGGGGTGCTCGTGATGCATTCCGCGCTGGGGCTCGGGGACCTGGTGCGCCGGCGCGCCGATGACCTGGCCGCACTCGGTTACGTGGCGCTGGCACCCGACATGTACGGCGTCGGCCGCGAGCTGAGCCGCGAGGAGAGCGGACCGCACTTCCTGGCGCTGCAGAACGACCCGGCCGAGCTCCGGGTCCGGGTGCGAGCGGCCTTCGACGCCCTGGCCGCCCGAGACGACGTCGACGCGGCACGCATCGGAGCGATCGGGTACTGCTTCGGCGGTCAGTGCGCTCTGGAGCTCGCACGCAGCGGAGCGCAGGTGCGGGCGGTGGTGAGCTTCCACGGGCTGCTGCGCACCTCGTCGCCCGCCTCCGCCGGCGCCGTGCACGCCGAGGTGTTGTCGATCTCCGGGGCGCTGGACCCCTACATTCCGGCGGCCGACGTCGCGGATTTCCAACACGAGATGACCGCGTCCGGGGCGCGATGGCAGACCACCGTGTACAGCGAGGGCCGACACGCGTTCACCGACCCGGCGACCGGCGACATCCCGGGAACCGGGTATGACCCGGTGCTGGACCGGTTGTCCTGGGCGCAAGCCGTGGTCTTCCTCGACGTGTCCGTGTTGTCGGTGGCATAGGGAACGATGGCCCGGTGCCCTCTCTGACGCTTGCACAGGCCCGTCGCGTCGCCGCCGCCGCGCAAGGCTTCCATGAACCGCGGCCCGCGGGTGCGGTCACCCGCGCGCACCTGAAACGCCTGATCTCCAGAATCCAGGTGTTGCAACTGGATTCGGTGTCTGTGTGCGTGCGCGCCCATTATGCGCCGGTGTTCAGCAGGCTCGGCGCCTACGACCGCGACGTGTTGGACAGGGCCGCGTGGAGTCACAGCGCGCGGGCGCCGCGGCTGCTGGTCGAGTACTGGGCCCACGAGGCCGCGCTGATGGCCGTGGAGGACTGGCCGCTGCTGCGGTGGCGGATGCGGGAGTACACCCACGGCCGCTGGGGCACCGAGATCGTGCGCAATAACAAGCGGCTGGCCGAGGACGTGATCGCCGCCGTCGACACCTTGGGGCCCTCGACGGCCGGACAGATCGAGGCGCATCTGGAATCCGAGCCTCGCGGGCGCAAAGGTCCGTGGTGGGACCGCAGCGACACCAAGTGGGTGGCCGAGGCCCTGTTCGCGTCGGGTCGGTTGACGACGGCGACGCGGGTGGGCTTTGCGCGGCACTACGACCTCACCGAGAAGGTGCTGCCGCCGGAGGTGCTGGCCCGCAACGTGGACGATCAGGAAGCGTTGCGGGAGTTGATCTTGCGTGCGGCCGGTGCGCTCGGGGTGGCGACCGAGACGGATCTGCGGGACTACTTTCGGCTGAACCCGAAGCAGAGCAAACCCACCGTGGCGGCGTTGGTCGCCGAGGGTCTCCTCGAAGAGGTGGATATCGATGGTGCGCCTGCTTATCTGCGTGCCGGTGTCCGGATCCCGCGTGTCGACCGGGGTACGGCGCTGCTGTGCCCGTTCGATCCGCTGATCTTCTTCCGGCCCCGGGTGGAGCGGCTGTTCAATTTCCGGTATCGCATCGAGATCTACGTGCCGGCACCGAAGCGCCAATTCGGTTACTACGTCTGGCCTTTCCTGCTCGACGGTGAACTGGTGGGCCGGGTGGATCTCAAACGCACCGAGGGAGCGTTGCATGTGGTCGGCGCCTTCACCGAGGACGGCCAGGACCGGTCCCGGGTGGCCCCGGCACTGGCCGTCGAGTTGCAGTCGATGGCGTCGTGGCTGGGTGTCGGTGCGGTGAGCGTAGGGGATCGCGGGGATCTGGTGGGCGATCTGCGGCGCTGGGTGTAGGCACTCGAGTGCGGAAAGCGATATCGCGGGCGATATCGGTCTCCGCGGTCGAACCACCCCATCGTGCGCGTCGACACCGACGACTGCGAGCCCTGTGCACAGATTCGGCCGAAAACGTGTGCACAGGCCCCACAGTGAAGCGGCCAGCTGCTCAACTCAACGGAATATCGTTGTCGCCCTTGGTTTCCTGATACCGCTCCGACAACACGGTGTAGCGGTCGGTGATCCGCTGTCGCTGGGCGCGCAGTTCGGTGCGCAGCGGTTCGTCTTCGGCCTCCACCATCGCCGGAATGGAATAGGCCGTCCAGAACGCATTGGTGCGCCGATAGCCGCCCGGCTCCAGGCCGAACACTTCTTTCAGGATCTTCAGATCGTGCGGGATCGCGAAGGCGTCGCGAGAGTCCTCGTGGCTAAAGAAGTAGTAGAAATTGTCGAAACCGGCCCACGTGATCGCCGACATGCACATCGTGCACGGTTCGTGAGTGGAGAGAAACAGCAGCTCCGAGGTCGGCGGATGCTGGGGAAGCTCGTAGAACTGTTTGAGAGTGTGCACCTCGCCGTGCCACAGGGGGTTGTCGGTCTCGTCGTTGGTTCCGGCGAGCACCAGCGAATGGTCGGACTTGCGCAGGATCGCCGCACCGAACACCTTGTTTCCCGCGCCGACGCCGTCCTCGGTGAGCGGGAGAACCTCGAGATCGATGACGTCGAGCAGGCGGCGGGTGAGGCTCATGCGCGACTCTAACGCCGCCCGGGCGGGCTCGCACCGTGGTTGCCGGGCTCCGTGGCACCCCGGGGTGCATAAATCGGGTGTACCACCGGGTAATCTTGGTGCCCGTGAGCACCACCGGAATCGACGTCAGCGCACGCTTGGGCACCGTGCTGACTGCCATGGTGACGCCGTTCGGCCCGGACGGCTCGCTTGATCTGGCTGGTGCGAAGAAGGTAGCCAAGCATCTGGTCGACTCGGGATGCGATGGCCTGGTGATTTCCGGCACCACCGGCGAGTCGCCCACCACCACCGACGACGAGAAGATCGCGCTGCTCGAAGCCGTGCTGGAGGAAGTCGGCGATCGTGCGCGGATCATCGCGGGCGCCGGCAGCTACGACACCGCGCACAGCGTGCACCTGGCCAAGGCCAGTGCCGCCGCAGGCGCGCACGGTCTGCTGGTGGTGACGCCGTACTACTCGCGGCCGTCGCAGCGCGGTCTGGTGGCGCACTTCACCACCGTCGCCGACGCCACCGAATTGCCGGTCATCCTCTACGACATTCCGCCGCGATCGGTGGTCCCCATCGAGTGGGAGACCATCCGGACGTTGGCCGTGCACCCCAACATCGTCGCGGTGAAGGACGCCAAGGGCGACCTGTATGGCGGCGGTCAGATCATCGCCGAGACCGGTATCACCTATTACTCCGGTGACGACGCGCTGAACCTGCCGTGGCTGGCGGTTGGCGCGGTCGGCTTCATCAGCGTCTGGGGTCACGTGGCCGCCGGACAACTGCGAGAGATGCTGTCGGCCTTCAACTCCGGCGATACCGCCACCGCACGCAAGATCAACGCCGCGCTCTGGCCGCTCGGTGAGGCACAGTCCCGGCTGGGCGGAGTGACGATGTCCAAGGAAGCGCTGCGGCTGAACGGTATCGAGGCGGGCAACCCGCGGCTGCCCCAGGTGCCCGCCGAACCTGCCGAGGTCGAGGCGCTGGCGGCCGACCTGCGCGCGGCCGGCGTGCTGCGATGACGGCCGAATTGGCTCCGCCGGGACCGCTGGCTCCGGGTGCCCTGCGCGTGACGGCGCTGGGTGGCATCGGCGAAATCGGCCGCAACATGACCGTTTTCGAGCACCTCGGCAGATTGTTGATCATCGACTGCGGCGTGCTGTTCCCGAATCACGACGAGCCCGGTGTCGACCTGATCCTGCCGGACATCCGGCACGTCGAGAACCGCCTCGACGAGATCGATGCCGTCGTCATCACTCATGGGCACGAGGATCACATCGGGGCCATCCCGCATCTGCTGAAGCTGCGGCGCGACATTCCGATCGTCGGCTCGAAGTTCACGTTGGCGTTGGTCGCCGAGAAATGCCGTGAGCATCGCATCAAGCCGGTGTTCGTCGAGGTCGCGGAGGGTCAGCGCACCACGCACGGCGTCTTCGAGTGCCAGTACTTCGCCGTGAACCACTCGATTCCCGGGTGCCTGGCCATCGCGCTGCACACCGGAGCGGGCACCGTGCTGGCCACGGGCGACATCAAACTCGACCAGATGCCCCTCGACGGCCGGCCCACCGACCTGCCCGGCATGTCGCGTCTCGGCGACGCGGGTGTCGACCTGTTCCTGTGTGACTCGACGAACTCGGAGCATCCCGGGGTCAGCCCGTCGGAGAGCGAGATCGGGCCGACGTTGCACCGGCTGATCCGCGGTGCCGACGGTCGGGTGATCGTGGCGTGCTTCGCCTCGAACGTCGACCGCGTGCAACAGATCATCGACGCCGCAGTCGCGTTGGGGCGCAGCGTGTCCTTCGTCGGCCGGTCCATGGTGCGCAACATGGGTATCGCCCGCGATCTCGGCTACCTGACGGTCGACGACTCCAACGTCATCGACATCGGCGCAGCGGAACTGCTGCCGGCCGACCGGGTGGTGTTGATCACCACCGGTACCCAGGGTGAGCCGATGGCGGCGCTGTCGCGGATGTCGCGCGGCGAGCACCGCAGCATCACGCTCACCGATGGCGATCTGATCATCCTGTCGTCCTCACTGATCCCCGGCAACGAGGAGGCGGTGTACGGCGTCATCGACTCGCTGGCCAAGATCGGGGCCCGCGTGGTCACGAATGCACAAGCGCGCGTGCATGTTACGGGCCACGCCTACGCCGGTGAGCTGATGTTCCTCTACAACGGGGTGCGTCCGCGCAACGTGATGCCGGTGCACGGCACCTGGCGGCACCTGCGGGCGAACTCCAAGCTCGCCGTCCTCAGCGGTGTCCCCGAGGAAAATGTCATGCTGGCCGAGAACGGTGTCAGTGTGGACCTGGTCAACGGTGTGGCCTCCATCGCGGGCGCCGTACCCGTCGGCAAGATGTTCGTCGACGGACTGATCACTGGTGACGTCGGCGAATCCGTGGTCGGCGAACGGCTCACGCTCGCTTCCGGTTTCATCGCCGTGACGGTGGTCGTGCATCGGGGGACGGGCAAGCTGGCCGGCCCCGCCCATTTGCATTCGCGCGGTTTCTCCGAGGATCCCAAGGCGCTCGATGCCGCAGCGTTGAAGGTGCAGCAGGCGCTGGAATCCCTGGCAGCGGAGAAGGTCACCGATGCGACCCGCATCGCCCAGGCCGCACGCCGCGCCGTCGGCAAGTGGGTCGGCGAGGTGTACCGCCGGCAGCCCATGATCGTGCCGACGGTCATCGAGATCTAGTCACACCCGCACGGCGACCACGGCCCACTCGATCGGGGACGCGGTCAGTTTCCGGCCCGTCGGCCGGATATAGGTGTCCCGGTAGTAACTCGGACCGGCCTGCTCGATGAGCCGCCATCCGTAGCCCGCGACGATCTCCTCGACCTGCTCGGGCACGAAGCCGGACTTCCATACTTCGCTGCGTTGCCGGAATCGGCGGTACAGCGAACGCGCACCGTAGAGGTTCGTGCCGTCGATGAAATCCTGCCGCACATAGGTGAAGATCAACCGGCTGCCGGGTGCGACAGCGCGCAGCTGCTCGAACGTGGCGTGCAGTGCTTCTCGGGTGAGGTACTGAGTGACGCCCTCCCAGATGAACAAGCTGTGTCCGGTGTCGTGAAATCCATTGTCGGCCAGGGCCGCCATCACGTTTTCGCGTTCGAAATCCACGGTCACCAGGCGCACGGACGCGGGCACCGCACCGAGAACCCGTTGCACCGTCGCGGTTTTACGCTCGATGTTGATCTGTTGATCGACCTCGAACACCGGCAGATCGCTGTAGCGGGCGATCCGGTACGGGCGGGTATCCAATCCTGATCCGAGGATGACGATGGCATCGAATTCGGTGACGGGATCGGAGACACGTTCGTCGATATAGCGTTTGCGGCACACGATGCTGGTCCACGTCCCGGGCGCGGACCGGTCCGAGGAGGCCATCAGCGCGCGTCGCACCATTCCGATGCGCGCCATCTTCACCAGGGCGCGCAAGCCGCCCGGAAGGAAGGATTCGGCGAGGTCGTCGTCGACAAGTCGGCGCTCCGGCGGCTCATGTTGTTCGACGGCTGCCAGCACCATCGGCCCGAAGGCCGTCTGCGCCTCTGGATTCCCCGCCATCAACTGCCCCCATGCTCGCCGTTACCGCTTGTTGACGTACCCCGCATCCACCGGAAGCGCCACCCCCGTGACGTATCGCGCCGAATCCGACACCAACCAGTACACCGCATTGGCGATGTCTTCGGGTTCCAGCGTCTGTACGGGCAGCGCGTTTCGCATATCCGGGCCCTGCAGTGACTCCTTGGCCATGCCCTCCAGCCAGGACCGGGTGAACTCGTTGTCGATCATCGGCGTGTTCACCCCGGCGGGATGTACCGAATTCACCCGGATATTGAACTGCGCCAGGAAATTCGCATACACCCGCATCAAGCCGACGATGCCGTGCTTGGCAGCGGCATATCCGACCGACCCGCCGACCGGCGAACCGAGTCCGACCAGCCCGGCCACCGAGCTGGTCAGCACGATGGCCCCGCCGTTGCCGAACTTGATCATCGGCTTCATCGCGACGTCGACGGTGTGATAGACGCCGGTGAGGTTCACGTCGAGCACGTCCTGCCAGGCGTTCTCGTCGGCCATCGGCGCGATACCCGCATTGGCGATCACGATGTCGAGCCGGTCACCGAGTGCCTCGGTGCCGGCCCGCAGCGCGGTCTTGAGTGAATCGCGATCCCGGACATCGGCTTCGGCGGCGACGATGCGCGCCCCGGCCTCTTCCACCAGTTTGACCGTGGCCGCCATGTCGTCGGCCGTGGCCAGGGGATAGGGCACCGACGCGATCTGATTGCACAGGTCGACGGCGATGATGTCGGCGCCTTCGGAAGCCAGTTTCACCGCGTGAGCGCGGCCCTGGCCGCGCGCGGCGCCGGTGATGAAGGCGACCTTGCCGGTCAGGGAACCCACGGCTCTACCGCAACTTGCCCTTGGCGGGGTCACCGGCGACGACGGGCGCCAGCATCTTGATGTCCGGGGCACCGGCCAGGTGCTCGCCGATGGTGGCGAAGAAGGCGCCGACAGCGGGGGCGGTGCTGTGGGTCTTCAGCGCATCCTCGTCGGCCCACTGCTCGACGAAGATGAAGGTGCCGTCGGCCTCGTGCAGCGAGTACAGGTCGCAGCCGGGTTCGGAGTGCACCGCCTCGATCGCCGTCTTGGCGGCCTCGCGGACGAGATCGACGGATTCGGGCTTGACGGGCAGGGTGGCGATGACGGTGACGGGCATGGGGCTCCTCGGTGAGTGTGACCGGACAGTTGTCTAGCCTACCTAGGCGACGTGGCGGCGGTCACAGCCAGTCGACCCAGATGACCATCGCGACGGTGAGAATGCCGATGACCGTGAGCAGGACGGTGTCGACCACCGTCAGCCTGGCGGTGTCGGTGCCCGCGGTGCGCCACTCACGGGCGATGAGGAACAGCGGAAACGTCACGCTGATGGCGATCAGCGCGCCGCCGGCGAGGTACGCCCACACATAGCGGATCCGGTGGCGTCGCGCCTCGATCACCATCAGGATCGCCGCGGCCAGGAACAGCAACAGCAGATCCACGGTGAACGACCGGGTCGCGGGGTTGGCCTTGAGGTCGGTAGGAAAGCTGCTCAGGGCCGCGCCACCGAGGTAGGCGACGTTCTGACTCCAGGTGGCGATCAGTGCGACACCGGCGATGACCGCGTAGGCGATGCAGCGAAGTTTGGCGGCGAAGGGCATTTCCGCACGTTATGACGTATCGGTAGGCAATCGAGACCATTTTGTGACGGGTGTGGCAGATGTTGAATCTGGGGCTATTGCGACTAGTCTTGAGGCCATGGCCAACAAGACCGCAGCCAGGTCCTCGACCCGTTCCACCAGGTCAAAGGCTGGTTCGGCGAGCACCGCACGCGGGAGCGCCAAACCCGCGCGCCCAGCCGCCCCGCGCAAGAAGCCCGCAAAGCCGAGCCGGCCGGCCCCGCGCCGCAACCCGTCGCCGCTGGCCACCGCGGGCGCGGCGATGGGGCGCGGCACCCGGGCAGGCTGGTTGATGCTGGCCAAGGGCGCCGGTTCCACGGCCCGATCGGTCGGGCGCGCGCGGGAGCTCGAGCCCGGGCACCGTCGGGACGGCATCGCGCTGGCGCTGCTCGGTGTCGCGGTGATCGTCGCCGCGAGTTCCTGGTTCGATGCGGCCAGGCCCGTCGGAGGCTGGGTCGACATCGCAGTGCGCACCGTCATCGGGGGAGCGGTGGTGCTCGTGCCGCTGATCCTCGGGGCGGCAGCGGTGGTCTTGATGCGCACCGAACCCGATCTGGAAGCGCGCCCGCGGCTGATCCTCGGTTCGGTGATGATCGCGCTCCCGGTGCTCGGGCTGTGGCACATCTGGTCGGGCGCGCCCGCGGACCCCGAGGCCCGCCGTCAGGCCGCCGGTTTCATCGGCTTCGCGATCGGCGGACCGCTGTCCGACGGACTCACGGTATGGATCGCCACCCCGCTGCTGGTGATCGGCGTGCTGTTCGGTCTGCTGCTGGTCACCGGGACGACGATCCGGGAACTGCCGGACACCTTGCGGGACATGTTCCGAACCAGAGGTTTTGACGACGACTACGACGACGAGTACGACGACGACGAGGCCGCGCAGGCGCAGGACTTCGCCGAGGAGTTCGACGACGATTTTGCTGACGGCTACTACGACGATCCCGCCGGCTATGGCGAGGGCGACGTGCAGACCTGGCCGACCGCCGAATTGCCCCGCACGGCAGGCACTCCCATGGAGAACTACCCGCTGGCCGAGCCGATCGCCGAGGATGGGGCGAGCGTAGCGACGGGATATGACGACGAGCCGACGCTGCCGGAGCCCCGCGCGATCGAGGCGCCCAAGCCGCCCCGCAAGAAGCTCGAAGCGCCGAAGAAGAAGCCGCAGGACGACACCCTGGTGCTGGACCGCGTCGTCGAAGGTCCTTACGTCCTGCCGCCACTGGACCTGTTGGTCGCGGGCGAGCCGCCCAAGAAGCTCACCGCCGCCAACGAGCACATGAAGGACGCCATCACCTCGGTGCTGGAGCAGTTCAAGATCGATGCCGCGGTCACCGGCTGCACCCGCGGGCCGACCGTCACCCGCTACGAGGTGGAACTGGGCCCCGGCGTGAAGGTCGAGAAGATCACCGCGCTGCACCGCAACATCGCCTACGCGGTGGCTACCGAGAGCGTGCGCATGCTGGCGCCCATCCCCGGCAAGTCCGCCGTCGGCATCGAGGTGCCCAACACCGACCGCGAGATGGTGCGCCTGGCCGATGTGCTCACCGCGCCGAGTACCCGCCGTGATCACCACCCGCTGGTGATCGGGCTGGGCAAGGACATCGAGGGCGACTTCATCTCGTGCAACCTCGCGAAGATGCCGCACCTCCTGGTCGCGGGATCCACCGGCTCGGGTAAGTCCAGCTTTGTCAACTCGATGCTGGTGTCACTGCTGGCTCGCGCCACCCCCGAAGAGGTCAGGATGATCCTGATCGACCCGAAGATGGTGGAGCTCACACCGTATGAGGGCATCCCACACCTGATCACCCCGATCATCACCCAGCCCAAGAAGGCCGCGGCGGCGCTCGCGTGGTTGGTCGAGGAGATGGAACAGCGCTACCAGGACATGCAGGCCTCCCGGGTGCGTCACATCGACGTGTTCAACGAGAAGGTGCGGTCGGGGGAGATCAGCGCGCCGCTGGGCAGTGAGCGCGTCTACAAGCCCTACCCGTACATCCTGGCGATCGTCGACGAGCTCGCCGACCTGATGATGACTGCGCCACGTGACGTCGAGGAAGCGATCGTGCGTATCACCCAGAAGGCACGTGCGGCGGGCATCCACCTTGTGCTGGCCACCCAGCGGCCGTCGGTGGACGTCGTCACCGGTCTGATCAAGACCAACGTGCCGTCGCGGCTGGCGTTCGCCACGTCCTCGCTGACCGACTCTCGCGTCATCCTGGACCAGCCGGGCGCCGAGAAGCTGATCGGTATGGGTGACGGTCTGTTCCTCCCGATGGGCGCCAACAAGCCGACCCGTATGCAGGGCGCGTTCATCACCGACGAAGAGATCCACGCCGTCGTCGAGGCCACCAAGGCGCAGGCCGAACCGGAATTCGTCGACGGTGTCACCAAGGCCAAGCCGGCCGGGGAACGCACCGATGTCGACCCCGATATCGGCGACGACATGGATGTCTTCCTGCAGGCCGTGGAACTCGTCGTCTCCAGCCAGTTCGGCTCGACCTCGATGCTGCAGCGCAAGTTGCGGGTCGGTTTCGCCAAGGCCGGCCGCCTGATGGACCTGATGGAGACCCGCCAGATCGTCGGGCCGTCCGAAGGGTCCAAGGCCCGTGAGGTGCTGGTCAAGCCCGATGAGCTGGCGGGGACGCTGGCGCTGATCCGTGGTGGGGCCGACGCCAACGGTGCCGATGCCGACGACGAGGACGACTTCTAGAGGGCGAGCAGCATCCTGGTGTTGCCGAGGATGTTCGGCTTCACATAGGACAGGTCGAGGAACTCGGCCACACCGGTGTCATACGAGCGGCACATCTCCTCGTACACCTCGGCGGTCACCGGTGTGCCCTCGATCTCGGCGAAGCCGTGGCCGCCGAAGAACTCGGTCTCGAAGGTCAGTACGAAGATGCGTCGCAGGTGCAGTTCGCGTGCCACGTCCAGCAGGGTGGCCACTACCCGGTGCCCGACGCCGTGGCCACGCACCTTCGGGTGCACGGCGACCGTGCGCACCTCACCCAGGTCCGCCCATAGGACGTGCAGGGCGCCGCATCCGACGATCTCGCCACCGAGCTCACCGACCCAGAACTCCTGGACGGCCTCATACAGGTTGACCAGGTTCTTCTCCAGCAGGATCTTGCCTGCGTAGATGTCGACAAGCGCCTTGATGGCCGGCACATCGGACGTGCGGGCCCTGCGCACAATCAGGGGATCGACCAGCTGATCAGGCGCCTCATTCACAGCAGCGAGAGTATCGGCAAGCGCAACCGATATTGTGATGCCCGTGCCGGGCCAACCAGATACTGATCCCACGGTGCCCCGCGCGTCCGTCGCCAACGTCGCGAATCTGCTGACGGGCGTGCGGTTGGTGCTGGTGCCGGTGTTCGTCTACGCCCTGTTCGTCGGTGATGGGCACGAAACGGTCTGGCGGACAATTGCATTCGTCATCTTCGCGGTGGCGGTCATCACCGATCACTTCGACGGGGCGCTGGCCCGCAGCTACGGGATGGTCACCGAGTTCGGAAAGCTGGCCGATCCGATCGCCGACAAGCTGCTGATCGGCGCGGCGCTCATCGGTCTGTCGATGCTCGGCGATCTGCCGTGGTGGATCACGGTGGTCATTCTGGTCCGCGAGGTCGGCGTGACGGTGCTGCGGCTGGCGGTGCTGCGGCACGGCGTCATCCCGGCCAGCCGGGGCGGCAAGCTGAAAACGCTGGTCCAGGCGGTCGCGATCGGCCTGTACATCCTGCCGCTGTCGGGTCTGTGGCTGACCACCGCGATGGTCATCATGTGGGGCGCGGTGGTGCTGACGGTGCTCACGGGCATCGACTACGTGGTGTCCGCCGTCAAGGATTCCCGGACCCGATCCTGAGATCGGGAACCGACGGCGCACAGGTCGCGTTGATCCAGGTATGACGACGACATTGCTGCGCGAAGTGATCGGCGACGTGCTGCGGCATGCGCGGACCACCCAGGGCAGGACCCTGCGTGACGTGTCCGACGCCGCCCGGGTCAGCCTTGGCTATCTCTCCGAGGTCGAACGGGGCCGTAAGGAACCGTCGAGTGAGCTGCTCTCCTCCATCTGCGACGCCCTTCAGGTGCCGCTGTCCCGAGTCCTGTTCGATGCCGGCGAGCAGATGGCACGCCAGGAAGCCGGCTCGGCCACCGGGGTGGCTCGTATCGACGTGACCACGAAGGTCGTCATACCTCAGGTTCCGGCCCAGATTACGTCGATGGCGGTGGCCTGACATGTGCGTGAACCGATAGGTTGGCACCAAGCAAAAGCGCAATCCCGACAGACTCGAAGGCGGAAACGTTCCCATGGCCAATCCGTTCGTCAAGGCTTGGAAGTACATCGCAGCGCTGTTCAACTCGAAGATCGACGAGTACGCGGACCCGAAGGTGCAGATTCAGCAGGCCATCGAGGACGCGCAGCGGCAGCACCAGGCACTGACACAGCAGGCCGCCCAGGTGATCGGCAACCAGCGCCAGCTGGAGATGCGCCTCAACCGCCAGCTCGCCGACATCGAGAAGCTGCAGGCCAACGTGCGCCAGGCCCTGACCCTGGCCGACCAGGCAGCCGCCTCGGGTGATGCCGCCAAGGCCACCGAGTACACCAACGCTGCCGAGGCGTTCGCCGCCCAGCTCGTGACCGGTGAGCAGAGCGTCGAGGACCTCAAGTCCCTGCACGATCAGTCGCTGCAGGCCGCGGGGTCGGCCAAGAAGGCCGTCGAGCAGAACGCGATGGTGCTGCAACAGAAGATCGGCGAGCGCACCAAGCTGCTCTCGCAGCTGGAGCAGGCCAAGATGCAAGAGCAGGTCAGCAAGTCGCTGCAGTCGATGAGCGAGATCGCCGCGCCCGGCACCACCCCGAACCTCGAGGAGGTGCGGGAGAAGATCGAGCGCCGCTACGCGAACGCCATGGGTGCGGCCGAGCTGGCGCAGAACTCGGTGCAGGGCCGCATGATGGAGGTCCAGCAGGCCAGCGTGCAGATGGCCGGTCACTCCCGGCTGGAGCAGATCAGGGCGTCGATGCGTGGTGACCAGTTGCCCGCCGGTGGTAGTGCCGCCGCGCCGGCCACGCCGGCCGTCAACCCGCCGGCCGCCGCGCCCGAAGATCGTCTCTCCCAGTAGGTTTCGATATGGCAGGGAGTGCACAGTCGGGGCGCCGGGAAGCTGTTTCCGGGCTGATTCAACGCGGTGTCGACACCGCGGCGGAGTTCTCCGACGTGCTCGCCCAGAAATTGGCGGCCGCCGCCGACCCGCGGGCGAAGCTGCTGCGTAAACGGCGGTGGGCCCGGCGTCTGGGCTGGTTCTTCGCCGTCACCACCGGGTTCTGGGTGGTGCTGACGGGCGTTCTGGCGTCGTGGAGCACGCCGGTATGGGCACTCATCGTGACCGGGTCCATCGCGGCCGCCGCCGCGTTCCCGACCACCCTGCTGTTCCTGCGCTACCGCTGGCTGCGGCGCGAGCCGCTGCCCGAAACCGGCGGGCCCCGCCGGTTGCCGCCGCGCGGGTCGGCGGCCCGCGCGCCCATGGCGGCGCTGGCGACCTCGGAACGCGGACTGTTGTCACTGCTGGGCGTCTTGGGACGGTCGCGGTTGTTGCCCGCCGAGGAACTGCGGGAGATCTCCCTGGTGGCGGCGCAGACGGCGTCCACCATGGCCGCGACAGCGGTCGAGGTGACGGCCATGGAGCGGGCCGCCGCGTCGTCACCGCAATCGCGGGCGCACCTGGCGCCGACCATCAACGCGTTCTCTGCCCAGTTGCACTCCGGTGCCCGGCAATACGGTGAAATAGTCACCGCGGCAGCGCAATTGGTGTCGTCGGTGAATTCTCCGATGACGGCCCAGCGGCACCGCGACGAGCTCACCGGCGCGACCGATCGACTGCAGGGCTGGGCGCAGGCCTACCACGAGTTGGGCCAGCTGCGCGGCGCCTAGCTCAGATGTCGTGTGTGCCCGTCTCGACGCCATCGGGGCGCGGGCCGAACCGCTCGATGTAGGACTGGTGCTTGTCGGCATCCTTCTCGCGCTGGATCTTGTCGATCAGGTGCGGATCCAGGCCGTGGGCCCGCAGCATGTGCTTGCGCCAGATCTTGTTCAGCGCGTGCGAGAAGTAGATGAACGGGATCAGGATCGGGATCGTCATGCTGGCCCGCGTCACGATGTCGGTGGGGATGAACCAGAACGGGATGAGGATCAGCACCGCGGGGATCAGCACCCGCAGCATCACCCGCCGGGTGGCACCCGGTCCGGTGAGGTCGTTCTTGACCCACTCCAGCATCGAATCCGGCAAGCGCCGGTTCATGCAGTAGCCGATCAGCTGAAACAGATTGGGTGTGGTGCGTTCGCTCATGACAGCTGGGGGCGCAGCGCGGGGATCACCGCGCCGAGCACGCCGCGCACGATGGCCTTGGCGAAATCGAACTGATCGAAGTAGTCGCGCCACAGGGTGATACGGCCGTCGTGCACCTCGAAGACGCCACACACCCAGAACTGCAGCCGCACCGGGCCGAATACCAGGACGTCGGTGCGCTCGTTGAGCACCGACGCGCCGTCGGCTGCCGAACGGTGGATCTTGACGTCGAAGCCGAGGCTGGGCCGCTCCATGGCCCGGAACAGCTTGATCGCCCGCCTACTGCCGTGAATGGTCGGGAAACCGACGTTCTGGTAGACGAGGTTCTCGTCCAGGAGCTCGGCGGCGGCATCCAGGTCGGGTGCGCGCAGTGAGTTCAGGAATGCCTCGACGGTGGCGATGTTGGCGGCGCCCACAGGGGTCACCTGCTGCTCGGTCATGCCCTCAGGGTAGATGGTTCGGCGTATGGCAGGGTGGGCGCGTGCGTGTCGCGGTGGTCGCCGGGCCTGATCCCGGACATGCGTTCCCGGCGATCGCGCTGTGCCTGCGCTTCCTCGCCGCCGGCGACGTCCCGACGCTGCTGACCGGCGCCCAGTGGCTGGCCACCGCCATGGCCGCCGGCGTCGATGCGGTGCTGTTGGCCGGACTGGATCCGCAGGACGGCGACGACGACGGCGACGCCGGTGCGAAGATCCATCACCGGGCGGCTCGGATGGCCCAACTCAACATTCCCGGATTACGTTCCCTGGCACCGGATCTGGTGGTCTCCGATGTCATCACGGTGTGCGGTGGGATGGCCGCCGAACTGCTCGGGTTGCCGTGGGTCGAGCTCAATCCGCATCCGCTGTATCTGCCGTCCAAGGGTCTGCCGCCGCTCGGCAGTGGCCTGGCCCCCGGGGTCGGGTTGCGCGGTCGGGCCCGCGACGGGCTGATGCGGGCGATGACGGCGCGATCGGTCAAAGACGGAGACCGGCAGCGCGAGCAAGCCCGCGCCGGGATCGGGTTGCCGGGCCCGGATCCGGGCCCGCTGCGTCGCCTCATCGCGACCATCCCGGCCCTCGAGCTGCCCAGACCGGACTGGCCGGACGAGGCCGTGGTCGTCGGACCGCTGCATTTCGAGCCGACCGCCGACGTGCTGGCACCTCCGGCGGGGAACGGGCCACTGGTCGTGGTCGCACCGTCCACGGCGACCACCGGCACCACCGGTCTGACCGAACTCGCGCTGTCGGCGCTCCGACCCGGGCGCGGCCTGCCGGACGGGTTGCGGGTGGCGGTGTCCCGGTTGGCCGGTGCCGCCGTGGAGATCCCGCCATGGGCAGTGGTGGGGCTGGGCCGGCAGGACGAACTGCTGGCGCACGCCGATGTCATGGTGTGCGGCGGCGGGCACGGCATCGTGTCCAAGACCATGATGCACGGTGTGCCGCTGGTGACGGTGCCCGGCGGCGGGGATCAGTGGGAGATCGCCAATCGTGTTGTGCGACAGGGCAGTGGCCCGCTCATCAGGCCGTTGACTGCGGAGGCGTTGGTGACGGCGGTGTCCGACGTGCTCGCGGATCCGTCCTATCGCGCCGCCGCGCAGCGGGCTGCGGCGAGTGCCGGAACGGTGGCCGATCCGGTACGGGTGTGCCATGCCGCGCTGTCGGTGGCTGGGTAGGTTGGTGGCGTGCGACTCACCGAATTCAACGATCGCGTCACCGGGCGATTCGGTGCTGCCTATGGTGCCTCGGTGCTCGTCGACCACGCCCTGAACGGTTGGGGTGGGCGTACCGCCGCGCAGGCCATCGAGGCCGGTGTCGACCCGCGGGAAGTGTGGCGTGCGCTCTGCGCGGATTTCGACGTGCCTCGCGACGAGTGGTGATTGGAACTTCCCCCGTCGCTTCGCTCGCCCCGGCACGGCGCGCCTGCTTGCACTCGAACATCTGTTCGTTAATCTGGGTGAAGTTCGACCCCAGCTGACTTGTCGGTGGCTTGTCTTAGTGTCACGCCCAACCGACCGGAACACCGGTCAACCGCACGACTACCGGAGAGGTATCACCATGGCGCCCCAGGCTCCTGATCGCGAAAAGGCACTCGAACTGGCGATGGCCCAGATCGAGAAGAATTACGGCAAAGGCTCGGTGATGCGCCTCGGTGAAGAGGTGCGCCAGCCGATTTCGGTCATTCCGACCGGATCGATCGCCCTGGACGTGGCGCTGGGCATCGGTGGCCTGCCGCGCGGCCGGGTCGTCGAGATCTACGGTCCGGAATCCTCGGGTAAGACCACGGTGGCCTTGCACGCGGTCGCCAACGCCCAGGCCGCCGGTGGTATCGCCGCCTTCATCGACGCCGAGCATGCGCTGGACCCCGAATACGCCCAGAAGCTCGGCGTGGACACCGACGCGCTGCTGGTGTCCCAGCCGGACACCGGTGAGCAGGCCCTGGAGATCGCCGACATGCTGGTGCGCTCCGGCGCGCTGGACATCCTCGTCATCGACTCGGTGGCCGCACTGGTGCCGCGCGCGGAGATCGAGGGCGAGATGGGCGACAGCCACGTCGGCCTGCAGGCTCGTCTGATGAGCCAGGCACTGCGGAAGATGACTGGTGCGCTGAGCAATTCGGGTACCACCGCGATCTTCATCAACCAGCTGCGCGAGAAGATCGGGGTGATGTTCGGTTCGCCGGAGACCACCACCGGCGGTAAGGCGCTGAAGTTCTACGCCTCCGTGCGCCTGGACGTCCGCCGGATCGAGACGCTCAAGGACGGCACCGACGCCGTGGGTAACCGCACCCGCGTGAAGGTCGTCAAGAACAAGGTGTCCCCGCCGTTCAAGCAGGCCGAATTCGACATCCTCTACGGTCACGGCATCAGCCGGGAGGGCTCGCTCATCGACATGGGTGTTGAGCACGGCTTCATCCGTAAGTCCGGCTCGTGGTTCACCTACGAGGGTGAGCAGCTCGGGCAGGGCAAGGAGAACGCCCGGAAATTCCTGCTGGAGAACCCCGATGTCGGCAACGAGGTCGAGAAGAAGATCAAGGAAAAGCTCGGCATCGGTGCCGTGGTGACGGCTGAAGATGACGTTCTCCCCGCCCCGGTCGACTTCTGAGACCGGGCCGGCCGAGGGGCCTAAGCGCGAGGAGCAGGCGCGGGATGTGTGTCTGCGCCTGCTCACCGTGCGAGCCCGCACCCGCGCCGAACTCGAAGGGCAGCTGACCAAACGCGGCTTCCCCGATGACGTCAGCGCGACGGTGCTGGACCGGCTCGCGGAGGTCGGCCTGATCGACGACACCGCGTTCGCGCAGGAGTGGGTCCGCTCCCGGCGGACCAACTCCGGAAAAGGCAAGCGCGCCTTGGCCTCTGAGCTCCGCACCAAAGGTGTGGATGCCGAGGTGATCGCCGAGACGCTCGACAGCGTCGATGCGGGGGAGTGGCGGGTGCAGGCTGAGCAGTTGGTCGCGGCCAAACTACGCCGAGACAAGCTGGAGGATGAGGTCAAGGTGACTCGGCGACTGGTCGGCATGCTCGCGCGGCGCGGCTACAACCAGGGGATGGCCTTCGACGTGGTCAGCACGCAACTCGCTCAGGAGCGCGAGCGTCGCATCGTCTAGGCCATCCCGCTGAGGTCAGATCAGGAAGCCGCCGTCGACGTTCAACGCGGTGCCTGTGATGTAACCGGCCTCGGGTGAGGCCAAATAGGCGACGGCACTGGCGATGTCACGCGTGTGGCCGTAGTGGCCCACCGCGAGGAACGGAGTCATCTGTTCGGCGAGCGGTCCGTCGGCGGGATTCATGTCCGTGGCGATCGGTCCCGGCTGCACGTTGTTCACGGTGATACCGCGCGGGCCCAGTTCCTGGGCCAGGCCGCGGGTGAAGCCGGCCACGGCGGCCTTCGACAAGGCGTACACCGTGAATCCGGGCACCGGAACACGTTCGGCGTTCACGCTGCCGATGTTGATGATGCGCCCGCCCTTGCCGAGGTGTGGCACCGCGGCCTGAGTGGTGGCGAACAGACCACGGACGTTGATGTTCATCAACCGGTCGAACTCGTCGAGCGGGAACTCCTCGATGATCGCGCCGGACGCGACGCCTGCGTTGTTGACCAGAATGTCGAGGCCGCCCAGTTCGGACACCGTCGCCTCGACGGCGGTCACGGTGGCCGCCGCGTCGGCGCTGTCGGCCTGGATGGCCACCACCTTCGCGCCGGCCGCGGTGAGTTCGGCGGCCAGGGCTTCGGCGGGCGCCGGCGAGGAGTTGTACGTGAACGCCACGGCGGCCCCGTCGGTGGCCAGTCGGCGCACGATCTCGGCTCCGATACCGCGCGAGCCGCCCGTGACCAGGGCACGCCGTCCGGCGAGCGGTGCTGTCGAGGTGGCGGTCATGGGTTCTCCAATGCTCGGGATGGTTCTTTCGAACCGGTCGGTTACTAACTACGATCAGTTAAAACCGCCGAAATTCGCGATCATTCCGAACTGTGGCGGGTGTCACAACGGGAGTGAGCATGGCCATCGGACGGCCCCGAGAATACGATCCGCAGACCGTTCTGAACACCGCCATGCGGTTGTTCTGGCAGCACGGCTACGACGGGGTGTCCATCACCGATCTGACCGACGCCACCGGCGTCAACCGCCGCAGCCTCTATGCGCAATTCGGGTCCAAGGAACGGTTGTTCCGCGAGGCGGTGCAGAAGTACGTCGCCGGCCCCGGAAGCTACGCGGCCGCCGCGCTGGCGCAACCGACCGCGCGAGAGGTGGCTGCCGCGATGGTGCACGGTGCCGCGGACGCCACGGCCGCACCCGACCGACCGCATGGCTGCCTGCTGGTCCAGGGTGCGTTGGCGACGGGAACGGACGCCACCTCGTTGCAGGCCGATCTGGCCGAGATGCGCGTGGCCGGAGTCGACGTGCTCGCCGCGCGATTCCGCGAGGCGCAGGCGTCCGGGGAGATCCAGGGTGAAGATCCCGTCGCGCTGGCTCGCTGGGTCGCCTCGGTGTGTCAGGGCATCGCAGTGCAGGCCGCCGGCGGTACCACGTGCGAAGACTTGCACGCCATCGCCGACCGTGCGCTGCGAGCGTGGCCCTAGATGCCCGGACCATCCTGGACGACGGTGCGGGCCGCCACGGGATCGGGGCCCTTCTTGGATCGGCGCAACCGGGCTTCCAGTCGCGTCGCGAAGGACGAGAGCGCGAAGTTCAATCCGATCATCAGCGCAGCGACCACCATGAGCGCGGGGATGTAGTTGCCGTAGGACGATCCGATCGTCTGGCCCTGCCGCACCATTTCGATGAAGGTGATCTGGTAGCCGATGGCGGTGTCCTTGAGCACCACCACCATCTGAGACACCAGCACCGGCAGCATCGACGTGATGGCCTGGGGCAGCAGGATGGACCGCATCGTCTGCAACCAGGTCAGACCGAGCGCCGAGGAGGCTTCGGCCTGACCCCGCGGCAGGGCGTGCACACCGGTGCGCACGATCTCGGCGATGACGGCGCCGTTGTACAGCGTCAGCCCCGTGACCACGCCGGCCAGCGCCAGGTACTCGGAGGGGAAGACGTCGTACATCGCGTACAACGAATACGAGAACAGCATCATGATCAGCACCGGTACCGCGCGGAAGAACTCCACGAACGTCGCGCACAGCCACCGCGCCCACGCTGCCGGGGCCAACCGGCCGATCCCGAGCACACACCCGAGTGCCAGCGCCAGCACGATCGAGATGGCAGCGGCGGTCAAGGTGCCCTGGATACCTTCCACCAGGTAGGTCTTCCAGAGGTTGCCGGTGAAAAACGGCTCCCACTTCGCCGCGGTGAACTGACCCGCCGCGGCGAACTTCCACAGCACCCAGCCGATGATCGCGGCGAACAACAGCACCGCCACGACAGCGGTGATCCGATTGCGGGCCCGCGCGCGCGGCCCCGGTGCGTCGTAGAGAACGGATGCCTGAGTCATCTGTGCACTCTTCTCTTTGCGCAAGCGCTCATCGCAAAACCGCCCAACGCTTGCCAAGCCACCCGAACAACAGCCCCATCGGCAGGGTCAGGATCACGAACCCGGCCGCGAAGATCCCGCCGACCACCAGCAGGGCCGAGGAGTTCTCGATCATCTCCTTCATCAGCAGGGCGGCCTCGGCCACCCCGATCGCCGAGGCGATGGTGGTGTTCTTGGTCAGCGCGATCAGCACCGAGCCCAGCGGGATGATCACCGCACGAAAAGCCTGCGGTAACAAGATGATCCGCAGGTTCTGGCCGAACGTCAGCCCCAACGAGCGGGCCGCCTCGGCCTGCCCGACCGGCACGGTGTTCACCCCGGAGCGGATCGCCTCACACACGAAAGCCGCCGTGTAGACCGTCAGGCCGAGCACCGCCAGCCGGAAGTTGCTGTCGATGATGGACGTCGGTGACGTCGGATCGGTCAGCGTGATGTGCAGGGTGTTCGCCAGGCCCAATGAGCAGAACACCAGGATCAGCGTCAACGGGGTGTTGCGCACCACGTTGACGTACGTGGTGCCCAGCGCCCGCATCACCGGAACCGGCGAGAGCCGCATGGCGGCGAGCACGGTGCCCAGGACCAGGGCGCCGACCGCGGCGTAGACCGTCAGCTCGATGGTGGTCAAGAACGCGCCGAGCAGGTTGTAGTCGCGTCCGCCGAAATGCAGCATCGGCTGCCCGCCTACTTGTCGACGGTCGGCGGTGTCGGCGTGGGGATACCGGCCGGCCCGAGGTTCTTGTCGAACGCAGCCTTCCAGGCGCCGTCGGCTTCCATCTTGGTGATGGCGTCGTTGATCTTGGTGCGCAGTTCGGTGTCGCCCTTCTTCAGGCCGATGCCGTAGCGCTCCTCGGAGAACGGCTTGCCGACGATCTTGAACGCGCCGGGGCTCTGCGCGGCGTAACCGGCCAGGATCACCTCATCGGTGGTCACCGCGTCGATCGCGCCGGTCTTGAGCGCCTCGACACACGCCGAATAGGTGTCGTACTGCTGCAGCTGCACACCCGGGTACTTGTCCTTGATGCGCTGGGCGGGCGTGGAGCCGCTGACCGAGCACAGCTTCTTGTTGTTCTGCAGCGACTCCGGGCCGGTGATGTCGGAGTTGTCGGCCTTGACCAGCAGGCTCTGCCCGGTGATCAGGTACGGCCCGGCGAAGTCGACCTTCTCCTTGCGCGCGTCGGTGATCGAGTAGGTGGCCACGATGTAGTCCACCTGACCGTTCTGGATCAGGTTCTCGCGCTGCCCCGACGGGGACTCCTTGAACTCGATGTCCTCCGGCTTGTACCCGAGCTGACCGGCGACATAGGTGGCGACATCCACGTCGAAACCGCTGAAGGTGCCGTCCGGGTTCTTCACCCCGAGCCCGGGCTGGTCGATCTTGACGCCGACGGTCACCTTCTTGCTGTCGTCGCCACCTCCGCACGCGGCCAGGGACAACGGCAGGGCGGCGGCGACCAGCACAGCGGCGGCCATCCGGAATCGCGACGTCATGAGCGCTCCTTTGTTCATCAGTGGTTCAGGATCTTGCCGAGAAAGTCTTTGGCGCGGTTGGACTGCGGGTTGGTGAAGAACTGCTCGGGTTCGGCGTCTTCGACCACCGCGCCGTCGGCCATGAAGATCACCCGCTGGGACGCCCGCCTGGCGAAGCCCATCTCATGGGTGACCACCAGCATCGTCATACCCTCGGTGGCGAGGTCGCTCATCACCGCCAGCACCTCTTTGATCATCTCCGGATCCAGGGCGCTGGTGGGCTCGTCGAACAGCATCACCTTGGGATGCATCGCCAGCGACCGGGCGATGGCCACCCGCTGCTGCTGCCCGCCCGAGAGCTGGGCCGGGTACTTGTCGGCCTGGTTGGCTATCCCGACCCGCTCCAGCAGCGCCTTCGCCTCGGTGCGGGCCTTCTCCTTGCCTGTCTTGCGCACCTTGATCGGCGCCAGGGCGACGTTCTCCAGAATCGTCTTGTGCGCGAACAGGTTGAACGACTGGAACACCATGCCGACGTCGGAGCGCAGCTGCGCGAGCTTGCGCCCCTCGTCGGGCAGCACCACTCCGTCGATCGAGATGGTGCCCGAATCGACGGGCTCCAGACGGTTGACGGTGCGGCACAGTGTCGACTTGCCAGAACCCGACGGTCCGAGGATCACAACCACCTGGCCACGGGGCACATCGAGGTTGATGTCCTTCAGGACATGCAGGGAGCCGAAATGCTTGTCGACCCCCTGTATCGAGATCATCGGGACCGAGGTCGCGGTGGTCATGAGTTGTGACCCTACCCAGGGAATGCTCAGCTTGGGGCGTATCGACACCCCCGTAACATGATTGTCGTGACTTCCATGGTGGCGCGCGAGGGCAAGGCGCCCGCAGGCGCCGATTCGACCCCACGCACCTACCAGGTGCGCACGTACGGCTGTCAGATGAACGTGCACGACTCCGAGCGGCTGGCCGGCCTGCTCGACGCCGCGGGCTATCAGCGCGCCGCCGAGGGCACCGACGCCGACATCGTCGTGTTCAACACGTGCGCGGTGCGCGAGAACGCCGACAACAAGCTCTACGGCAACCTCAGCCACCTCGCGCCCCGGCGCATCGCCGACCCCGACATGCAGATCGCCGTCGGCGGCTGCCTGGCGCAGAAGGACCGCGACGCGGTGCTCACGAAGGCCCCATGGGTCGACGTCGTGTTCGGCACCCACAACATCGGATCCCTGCCGGTTCTGCTGGAGCGCGCCCGCCACCAGCGTGCGGCGCAGGTCGAGATCGCCGAAACCCTGCAGGAATTCCCGTCCGCGCTGCCGGCTTCTCGTGAGTCGGCTTATGCGGCATGGGTTTCCATTTCGGTGGGCTGCAACAACACCTGCACGTTCTGCATCGTCCCGGCGTTGCGTGGCAAAGAGGTCGACCGCAGGCCCGGCGACATCCTGGCCGAGGTGCAGACATTGGTGGACCAGGGCGTGCTGGAGATCACCCTGCTGGGCCAGAACGTCAATGCCTACGGCGTGTCGTTCGCCGACCCGGATGTCCCGCGCGACCGCGGCTCCTTCGCGGACCTGTTGCGTGCGTGCGGACGTATCGACGGCCTGGAGCGGGTGCGCTTCACCTCGCCGCACCCGGCCGAATTCACCGACGACGTCATCGAGGCCATGGCGGCCACCCCGAACGTCTGCCCGACCCTGCACATGCCGCTGCAGTCAGGCTCCGACCGGGTGCTCAAGGCGATGCGCCGGTCCTACCGGGCCGAGCGCTACCTCGGGATCATCGACCGGGTCCGGGCCGCGATCCCGCACGCCGCCATCACCACCGACATCATCGTCGGATTCCCGGGTGAGACCGAAGAGGACTTTGCGGCCACCCTAGAGGTGGTACGCCAGGCGCGGTTCGCCTCGGCCTACACCTTCCAGTACTCCAAGCGGCCCGGTACCCCGGCCGCCGAGCTGCCCGACCAGTTGCCCAAAGCCGTTGTCACGGAGCGCTATCAGCGTCTGATCGAACTGCAGGAAGAGATCTCCTGGCGGGAGAACACGGCGCAGATCGGTACCACGGTCGAGCTGCTGGTGGCCGCCGGTGAGGGGCGCAAGGACGCCGCCACCGCACGCATGTCAGGCCGCTCCCGCGACGGGCGGCTGGTGCACTTCGCGCCCGGCGCGGCCGAGATCCGGCCGGGTGACGTCGTCACCACCGTGATCACCCGGGCCGCGCCCCATCACCTGGTGGCCGACGGTACCGTCCTGAGTCACCGCCGGACCCGCGCCGGCGACGCGCATGCGGCGGGACAGCGTCCGGTCACCGGCGTCGGCTTGGGCATGCCGAGCATCGGGGTACCGCCGGCGGTCCCTGCGGCGTCTGGCTGCTCGCTATGAGTGACAAGGAATTCGAGGCGTACAAGGACGATATCGAGGCGGCCGAACGCCGTGTCGCCGCCGAGATCGATCCCGGCGTCCGGGCGGTCGTCGTCGCCGTCCTCGTGTTCGTGGTGGCGCTGTCGTTCGTGCTGCCGCACATGGGGGCCACCCGCGGGCTCGATGTGCTGGCCGGCGATCAGACCGCCATCAATGACGGCGTGGCGTTGCCCTCGCGGGTGTTCGTCTGGCTGGCACTCGTGTTCGGCGTCGGATTCTCGATCCTGGCGCTGCTCACCCGGCGCTGGGTGCTGGCGTGGATCGCGCTGGCCGGCACCGCGGTCGCGTGCCCGGCGGGCATGCTGGCCGTGTGGTCACGCCAGACGGCGGCACACGGACATCCCGGGCCCGGCATCGGACTGATCATCGGGTGGATCGCGGTGATCCTGCTGGCGTTCAACTGGGCGCGGGTGGTGTGGTCGCGCACCGCGGTGCAATTGGCCGCCGAGGAACAACGCCGGCGCGCGGTGGCGCAACGTCAAAGTAGGGGTCTGCTCGACGATTTCGGTGGCGATCCGCCGGCCGCCAAGCCCGACTGAGACCGCGCGGCTACCGCTTCTTCTGGACGGCCTCGGCCGCGGTTCCGGCCCACTCGTGCCACTGCGCGGCACTGGCCCGGGCCTTCTCGGCGTCCTTGGTCTTGCCGGCCGCTTCGGCCTTCTCGGCCTGCTTCTCGAACTGCTCGGCGCGCTCGCGGAACTGGTTGGCGCGGGCTTGCGCCTCGGCGTCGACATGATTCACCGCGCTGGCGTCACGGACCTTCTTCTCGACCGCGCGCAACCGGCGTTCCAGGTCGGTGGACCGCTCACGCGGCACCTTGCCGATGGCGTCCCATTTGTCGCCGATCGTGCGGAATGCCGCCCGGGCGGCGTCGGCATCGCTGATGTCGAGGGCTTCGGCCTCGACCAGCAAGGCCTCCTTGGCCGTGGCGTTCGCCCCGAACTCCGCGTCTCGCTCGGCGTTGATGGCGTTGCGTGCGGCGAAGAAGGTGTCCTGGGCGGCCTTGAACCGGGCCCACAGGGCGTCGTCGACATCCTTGGCAGCCCTGCCCGCGGCCTTCCACTGGGCGAGCAGATCGCGGAAGGTCGAGGCGGTGGCGGCCCAATCGGTCGAATCGCTGAGCCCCTCGGCCCGCTCGCACAGGGCTTCCTTGGCCTGACGGACCCCGACGCGTTCGCGGTCGAGTTCGGCGAAGTGCGAACCGCGACGACGGTTGAAGCCTTCCCGCGCGGCCGAGTACCGCTTCCACAGCGCGTCGTCGGTCTTGCGGTCCAGCCCGGTGATGGTGCGCCACTCGTCGAGGATCTCGCGCAGTCGGTCGCCGGCGGCCTTCCACTGGCTGGACGTCGACGCCAGCTCCTCGGCCTCGACGGCCAGGGCTTCCTTGCGGGCCGTCTGCGTGGTGCGGTGCTCGTCGCGGCGCGCGCGCTCGGCGGCCGCGGCGTCGCCGGCGTGCTCGATGATGGCGGTCAGCCGGGCCTGCACGGCGTCCACGTCGCCGAGTACCGCGGCGGTGGGCAGCCCGTCCAACAGGCCTGCCGCGGCGGTCTTGATCTTGCGGGCGTCACCGCTGCCCGACGCGAGTCGCGTCTCGAGCAGCGCGACCTCGGTGTGCAGGTCGTCGTAACGACGCCCGAAGTGGGCGAATGCGGCTTCGGCGTCACCGGCCTGCCAGGAGCCGATCACCCGCTCGCCGCCCGACGTGATCAGCACGACGGTGCCGTCGGCATCGACGCGGCCGAACCGGTGCGGATCGACGGCCGGGGTCGTGGGCGCGGCAGGCGCTGCCGCGGAGGCGGCGTGCGCATGGGGGCCGGGCCGCGGGCCTGGCCGGGGGCCCGGACGTGGCGCCGGCTTGGGGGTATTCGAATCGTTGGTCGTCATCACAGTTCCTCACACCTCCGCGCGGTGTGAACCGCGCACTGCCGCGCGACGCGGCGCCCAATAGCTTCCGCTCGCTATTGAAGCAGGTCACCGACGGACATGCGTACGCCTTCGCGATGCGTGCCCGTGTCGCGGTTGCGGGATCGGTCGATTTGACGGCACGCTCGGCCCGAACGAGAGGTGGGAGTCGACCCGATGGACCGAGCCGATATCGCCGCTGTACTGGCGCTCGGCGCCGCGTTTTTCATCGCCGTGGGCAATGTGATCCATCAGCGGTCCGCGCAGCGGGTGACCGACGAATCGGTCGGTCACCTGCGGCTGTTCGCCCAGCTGCTGCGCGACCGCCGGTGGTGGGTGGGCAGCCTGGTGGCAGGCGTCGGCTTCGGGTTGCAGGCTGCCGCGCTGGGTCTGGGTTCGGTGCTGCTGGTGCAGGCGCTGTTGGTCACCTCGCTGCTGTTCGCGCTTCCGATCAACGCGCGCCTGACCCATCGTCGGGTGACGCGGTTCGAGTGGTGGTGGGCTGCGCTGCTGGCGATCTCGGTGGTGGTGATCGTGACCGTGGGCAATCCGACGGCGGGTCAGTCCCGCGCGTCGGCCGAGACGTGGCTGGCTGTCGGTGCGGTCCTCGGGCCCGCGGTGGTGCTGTGCGTGGTCGGCGCGCGGGTTGCCGGCGGGGCGGCGGGGGCGATCCTGCTGGCCTGCGTGTCCGGGGCGATGTGGGGTTTGTTCGCGGTGCTGACCAAGGGCGTGGTGGGCCGGCTGGAACACGGTCTGTTCGCGGTGCTCAGCGCCCCCGAGCTGTACGCGTGGGCGCTGGTCGGCGTCGCAGGCACGGTGGCGCAGCAGGCCGCCTTCCAGGCCGGGACGCTCACCGCGTCACTGCCCACGATGACGGTCGCCGAACCGATGGTGGCGTCGATTCTCGGTGTCGTCGTGTTGGGGGAGACGCTACGGCCCGGCGCTGCGGGCTGGATCACGTTGTGCGCTGCGCTGCTGGTCATGGTGGTCGCGACCGGGGCGCTGGCCCGTGGCGAGGCGGGTTGGGCGCAGGAGCCCGCGCGCACCTAGGGATAACGTGTCTCTCCGTGTTGGCCGCCATCGCAGTGATCCCGTCGGCTCCTGCGTTGGTGCCCGAACTGGGCGGCGCTGCCGCCGCCGAACTCGCCGTGCCGCGAACCGCCGTCATGACGGCGGCCGCCGGCCTGCCGTCCCGATGGATCGTCGTGGGGACGGGCCCCGCCACCACCGTGATCGGGCCCGGCGCCGTGGGCACCTTCGCCGGGTACGGGGTCGATCTGCGGGTGCGACTGTCGCCCGGGACGGTCGGCCCGGTGGCCGAGCTGCCGCTGTGCGCGCTGATCGCCGGGTGGGTGCGCGCCGAGGTGGCGCCCGACGCGGCCGCCGAGGTGCGGGTCTACGCCGATGACCTGGACGCCGATACCGCGGTGGCCGCCGGGAGGGCGCTGCGCGACACGATCGACGCTGACGACGACGCGATCGGTGTGCTCGTCGTCGCCGACGGTGCACACACCCTGACCCCGTCCGCACCCGGTGGACACGACCCCGACTCGCCCGCGGTCCAGCAGATGCTCGACGACGCGCTGGCCGCCGGGGACACCGCCGCGCTGAGCCTGCTCGGGCCGGGGGCGGTGGGCCGGGTGGCCTACCAGGTGCTGGCCGGACTGGGCCGGCCCGCCCGCGCACACGAGCTGTACCGCGGCGCCCCGTACGGGGTCGGATATTTCGTGGGGGTGTGGGCACCATGAGGCCCGTCGCGGTCATCGGGCCGACCGGCACCGGGAAGTCCGCCCTGGCACTGGACCTGGCCGAACGCCTCGGCGGCGAGATCGTCAACGCCGACGCGATGCAGCTGTACCGGGGCATGGACATCGGGACGGCCAAGCTGCCCGTCGACCAGCGCCGCGGCATCCCGCATCACCAGCTCGACGTCATCGACGTCACCGTGAACGCGTCCGTCGCGCGCTACCAGGAACGTGCCGCCGCCGACATCGAGGCGATCATGGCCCGCGACGCCGTACCGCTGATCGTCGGTGGGTCGATGCTCTACATCCAGTCGTTGCTGGATCAATGGTCGTTCCCGGCCACCGATCCGGCGGTGCGGGCCCGTTGGGAGGCTCGACTGGCCGAGGTGGGGGTCGCTGCGCTGCACGCCGAACTCACCCGCGTGGATCCGCAGGCCGGCGCGTCGATCCTGGACAGCGACGGCAGGCGCATCGTCCGTGCCCTGGAGGTCGTGGAACTCACCGGCCAGCCGTTCGCCGCGTCGGCGCCCCGGATCGGCACCCCGCGCTGGGACACCACGATCATCGGATTGGATTGGGACACCGGCATTCTGGATGAGCGGCTGCAGCAGCGCACCGATGCGATGTTCGACGAGGGACTGGTCGCGGAGGTCACCACGCTGGCAGCAGCGGGGCTGCGCACCGGAGTGACGGCGTCGCGGGCCCTGGGCTATGCGCAGGTGCTGGCCGACCTGGATGCCGGTGGCGACGGATCGGCCGCGCGGGAACCCACCTTCATCGGCACCCGTCGTTACGTGCGCAGGCAACGGTCCTGGTTCCGCCGCGATCACCGGGTGAACTGGCTCGACGGTTCGGCGACGGATCTGGCGGCCGCTGCGCTGCGTATCCTGGACAAGTGAAGTTCTCGAAGGGTCACGGCACGCAGAACGATTTCGTGCTGCTGCCCGACCTCGACGCCGCCCTGGATCTGACGCCCGGCGCGGTGGCCGCGCTGTGCGACCGCCGCCGCGGGCTCGGGGCCGACGGGATCCTGCGGGTCACCACCGCCGGGGCCGCACTGGCCGCCGGCGTCTTCCCCGCGCTGCCCGAAGGGGTGGACGCACGCGACTGGTTCATGGACTACCGCAACGCCGACGGTTCGATCGCCCAGATGTGCGGCAACGGGGTGCGGGTGTTCACCCACTACCTGCGCGCCTCCGGGCTCGAACAGCGCGATGAGTTCGTGGTGGGTTCGCTGGCCGGGCCGCGCCCGGTCGTGGTGCATCACAGCGACGGCGTCGACGCCGAGGTCACCGTCGACATGGGCAAGGCGAACGTGCTCGGTACCGGATCCGCGGTGGTGGCCGGGCGCAGTTTCGACGGGCTGGCCGTCGATGTCGGCAATCCGCATCTGGCCTGCGTCACCGAACTGAGTGCCGCGGCGCTGGCCGTGCTCGACGTCGCCGAACCGGTGTCGTTCGACGCCGCGCAGTTCCCCGACGGCGTCAACGTCGAGGTGCTGACGTCCCCGGTCGACGGCGCCATCTCGATGCGTGTACACGAACGCGGAGTCGGCGAAACCCGTTCCTGCGGAACGGGAACCGTGGCGGCGGTGGTTGCCGCCCTACAGCATGCGGGGGAGAGCACCGGCTCCTTGCTGGTCCGTATCCCGGGCGGCGAGGTCACCGTCACCGTCACCGAGGCCACCAGCTATCTGCGCGGGCCGTCCGTGCTCGTCGCGAACGGCGAACTCGCCGACACGTGGTGGGGCGCGCAGGTTTGACCCCCGCCACACCGTCGGCCCCGCCGAAATACATTCGCCAACCGGTAGCCGGGCGTGTCACCATCGATACAGCTCATGACTGAATCTCCCTATCGCGATCCCACCGTCGGCGAACTCGCCCTGGAAGACCGCGCCGCGCTGCGCCGGGTGGCCGGCCTCTCGACCGAACTCGCCGACGTCACCGAGGTCGAATACCGCCAGCTGCGCCTGGAACGGGTGGTGCTGGTCGGGGTGTGGACCGACGGCAGCGCCGCGGATGCCGATGCGAGCCTGGCCGAACTGGCCGCCCTCGCCGAGACCGCGGGCTCCGAGGTACTCGAAGGTCTGATCCAGCGCCGCGACAAGCCGGATCCCTCGACGTATATCGGCTCCGGCAAGGCGCAGGAACTGCGCGAGCTGGTGTTGGCCAGTGGCGCCGACACCGTCATCTGCGACGGTGAATTGTCGCCCGCGCAGCTGAACTCGCTGGAAAAGGTCGTCAAGGTCAAGGTCATCGACCGCACGGCGCTGATCCTCGACATCTTCGCCCAGCACGCGACATCAGCGGAGGGCAAGGCTCAGGTCGCTTTCGCGCAGATGGAATACATGCTGCCGCGGCTGCGTGGCTGGGGTGAATCGATGTCGCGCCAGGGCGGCGGTGCCGGCGGTAGTAGCGGCGGCGTGGGCACGCGCGGTCCCGGTGAGACCAAGATCGAGACCGACCGTCGCCGCATCCGCGAACGAATGTCCAAGCTGCGCCGCGAGATTCGCGACATGAAGAAGATCCGCGATACCCAGCGCGGTAAGCGGCGCTCGGCCGACATGCCTGCGGTGGCGATCGTCGGTTACACGAATGCGGGCAAATCCAGCCTGCTCAACGCGCTGACCGGGGCCGGGGTGCTGGTCGAGAACGCGCTGTTCGCCACGCTGGAACCCACCACGCGGCGCGGTCAGCTTCAGGACGGGCGCGGGTTCGTGCTCACCGACACCGTCGGATTCGTCCGGCACCTGCCCACCCAGTTGGTCGAGGCGTTCCGCTCCACGCTGGAGGAGGTCGTCGACGCCGACCTGTTGGTGCATGTGGTCGACGGGTCCGATGTGAATCCGATGGCCCAGATCAGCGCGGTGCGTCAGGTCGTGCGCGACGTGTACGCCGACCATGAGCGGGCCGCGGTGCCGGAACTCCTGGTGGTCAACAAGATCGACGCCGCGGGCGACCTGGCCATGGCGCAACTGCGCCGCGCGCTGCCTGACGCCGTGTTCGTCTCCGCCCACACCGGCGAGGGACTCGAACTGCTGCAGCAGCGGATCACCGCCCTGGTTCCGCCGACCGACGCCTTCGTCGACGTGACCATCCCGTATGACCGCGGCGACCTGGTGGCCCGGGTGCACTCCGAGGGGCGCATCGACACGACCGAGCACACCGCCGACGGCACCAGGATCACCGCCCGGGTGCCGATTCCGCTCGCCGCCAACCTGCGCGACTACGGCAGCGCATAGCGGCGCGGGTCAGGCCGCCGCCTTCGCGCTGGGCTCATTCTCTTTCGGGACTTCGGACTTCGTGGATTCACCTGTGGCGCCCGGGCTTTCGGTATTGGCCTCCGGTGTGGTGACCGGCTTCGTCTCGGGTTCGGTGCCCGTCTTGGTGGTGTCGCCGGACTTTGCGCCACGCTTGCCCGTCACCACGTCGTGGAACTGCCGGACCAGCTGAGCCAGCGGCCCCGAGCCGATCGGGCCGCGCACCTTGGGCCGAGGCGTGTCGGTGGCCTTGCCGTTGGTGACCTTGGCGGTGTCCTCGATATTCTTGTTGTCCGCCAACGTTTTCGGGGTGTCCTCGGCCGCGGTCTTGGCGGCGACGAGGTTGGTGGCCTTGGTATCGGTCTTGTTGTCATTGTTCGCCGCGGTGAGGCTGGTCGTGGACACCGGGGTGGGGGCGGGGGCTTTGATGCCGATGTCGCCGAGGGCCGCCTTGACGCCTTGGCCGAGCGCCTTGACCACGTCGCCGGCCAGTTTGATCGGATTGATGTTGAGCGGGATGAGGCGGAACGGCGCCGGAACGCCCGGGCTCAGGCTGCGGTCATAGCCCGTGTCTATGAGCACGCGCAGCACCGGCTCGAACAGGTCCACGATCGGCTTGACGATGAAACTGGTGTGGGTGAAGCCACCGAACTCCAGGAAAGGCCGCACCAGCGGCAGGGTTTTCGTGGGGATGGTGATGTAGCGGGTGTCGCCGTAGTCGCTCCAGTTGGCCTCTTTGTTCAGTTCGGCTTCCAACTCGGGTTCGGTGTAGCCGTCCGGTAGTTCGCTCGGGTCGCTCCTGCCGTCGGGCGACAGATAGGTGCCGTGGATGTACCAGAAGCCGGCCAGGGCGTTCAGCGTCGCCAGCACGTTGAGCGGATACAGCGGGAAGTCGGCCACCCCGTCGTACTCGAACGCGATGTCGGTGGCGCAGCGGTTGGTACACGTTTTCGTCGGAGCGGGCAGCCCGAAGGTGGCGTCCAGGATGGGGACGTGGCCGAGTAAGGCGAGTCGCTCGAACAGCCCGCCGTTGGGCCGGTTGGTGTTCCCGATCATGACGAACGAGATGTTGTCCGGATTGGCGCCGAGGTTGCCGATGGCGCGCTTCTCGCGGCTGACGATGTTGCCGCCCTGGGAGTACCCGAAGATGACGACCGGTTCGTTCGGCGAGCCGACCTCCGGGTGCAGCGTGTCGTCGAGCGTGGTTTGCAGGGTGGCCAGTCCCTTGCCGGTCGACACATCCCACTTGGCGCCGGTGAGGCCGCCCCATCCCGGTAGCGGGATGGGCCAGAACTGGGCCGGGTAATCGATGGGTTTGACGGCGCAGGCGGGACTGCTTGCCGTGCTCGTGCAGGACGGCGTGTAGGGCGCGACGTAGTAGTCCAGTGCGTGGCCGATGTAGTCGGAGACCTTCGTGGCGTCGGGCACACCGGTACCAGGGACCAGGAGCACCGTCGCCGCCAGCGCGACGGCCATGCTCATCGCCGAACCGATGGCGACGAAGACCGCCGTCAGCAGCGCCAGCACGGTCAGTGTGAATTGTTTTGCGATTCGCATGTGCCCACCCCGTGGTTCGCCAGCGGTCCTTGCAGCCGATCGTCGCACCGCACAGCCGCGCCGGACAGGCAAACCGGGAATTTGCCCGCCGTGAAAATAACACCGAATTGAAAGTAGAATCTGATTCTAATATTGTCGATGGATCTGGAGAAGGGAGCGCCGCATGGGGCTGCGGGGCGAGGCCGCGATCGTCGGCTTTCATGAATTACCGGCCACCCGAAAGCCGGCCGGAACGCCGGAGTTCATCATTGAGCAGTGGGCGCGACTGGCCGCCGCCGCGATTGCCGACGCGGGGCTGTCGGCCGACCAGGTCGACGGTCTGGTGACGTGCGGGGTGATGGAGTCACAACTCTTCGTCCCATCGACCGTCGCCGAGTACCTGGGCATCCAAGTCAATTTCGCCGAGATCGTCGACCTGGGTGGCGCCTCCGGAGCCGCCATGGTGTGGCGGGCCGCGGCGGCCATCGAACTGGGCATCTGCCAGGCGGTGCTCTGTGCCATCCCCGCCAACTACCTGACCCCGATGTCGGAGCACCGGCCCTACGATCCGGGTGACGCGCTGTACTTCGGCGCTTCCAGCTTCCGCTACGGGTCCCCACAGGCCGAATTCGAGATCCCCTACGGCTACCTGGGCCAGAACGGCCCCTACGCCCAGGTGGCCCAGATGTACGCCGCCGCATACGGTTACGACGAAGCGGCGATGGCCAAGATCGTCGTCGACCAACGGGTCAACGCCAACCAAACGCCCGGTGCGGTGTTCAGGGACAAGACGCTGACCGTCGCCGACGTACTCAACAGCCCCGTCATCGCCTCGCCACTGCACATGCTCGAGATCGTCATGCCGTGCATGGGCGGTTCGGCCGTGCTGATCACCAATGCCGACCTGGCCCGCAAGAGCCGTAACCGGCCGGTGTGGATCAAAGGCTTCGGCGAGCGGGTGCCCTACAAGTCGCCCGTCTACGCCGCCGAACCGCTGCAGACCCCGATGGTCAAGGTCGCCGGGTCGGCGTTCGAGATGGCCGGGATGGCTCCCGCCGATATGGACATGGTGTCGATCTACGACTGCTACACGATCACCGCCCTGCTCACCCTTGAAGACGCCGGCTTCTGCGAGAAGGGCAAGGGGATGGGATTCGTCACCGACCACGATCTGACGTTCCGCGGCGACTTCCCGATGAACACTGCCGGAGGGCAACTGGGGTACGGCCAACCGGGCAATGCCGGTGGCATGCACCATGTCTGCGACGCCACCCGGCAATTGATGGGCCGCGCCGAACAGACCCAGGTGCCCGACTGCCATCGCGCTTTCGTCTCGGGCAACGGCGGTGTGCTCAGTGAGCAAGAAGCACTCGTCCTGGAAGGCGATTAGATGACGATCCCCTTGAGTCGGCCGCTCCCGCTGGCCACGCCGACCTCCGCACCGTTCTGGGACGGCTTGCGCCGTCACGAGATCTGGATCCAGTTCTCGCCGTCCTCGGACGCCTACGTGTTCTACCCGCGGGTGCTGGCACCCGGCACATTGGCCGACGACCTGGAGTGGCGGCAGATCTCGGGCGCCGGAACGCTGGTCAGCTTCGCCGTCGCGCAACGCCCCGTCGCGCCGCAGTTCGCCGACGCGGTACCGCACCTGCTCGGCGTGGTGCAGTGGCAGCAGGGTCCGCGGTTCGCCACCGAGTTCGTCGGTGTCGACGCCGGCGACCTGCGGGTGGGTATGCCGGTCACCCCGGTGTTCACCGATCTGCCCGACTCCGGGGTGACACTCTTGCACTACACCGCAGGCTGAGGAGGCCGACACCGTGGCATTGGCGCTGACCGACGAACAGGTCCAGATCACCGACGCGATGGCCGGTTTCGCGGCCCGGCACGGCGGACTGGAACTCACCCGCTCCCAGTTCGACGAACTCGCGACCGGCCGGCGCCCGGGATTCTGGGGTGCCCTGGCGGATCAAGGCCTGCACGCGGTGCACCTCCCGGAACGTATCGGGGGACAGGGCGGCGGCTTGGCCGAGGCGGCGTGTGTGATCGACGCCGCCGGCTATGGGTTGCTGCCCGGACCGCTGCTGCCGACCGTCATCGCCGGTGCAGTGGCCGCGACCGCCGAACCGGGCACCGCCACCGAACGGTTGCTCGACGACATCGTCGCAGGACGGACGGCGGCGCTGATCCTGCCGCAGGCCGGCCGGTTGCACGCGTCGTCCTCAGACGGCGGTTGGTCGCTGTCCGGGTCGGTGGGTCCCGAGCTCGGTCTGTGCGGGGCAGAACGGATCCTCGTCAGTGCGGGCGAGGGGTTCTGGGTCGTGCTGGACACCGGCGCCGCAGGCGTGCAGGTGGTCCCGCAGACGCCCACCGACCTCACCCGCGACGTCGGCGTGCTGCGGGTCGACGGGGTGCGCATCGGCGCCGACGATGTGCTGACCGGACTCGATGAGGTGCGGGCTCGCTGCATCGCCGTCAGCTTGCTCGCCGCCGAAGCCGCCGGTATCGCCCGATGGTGTGTGGACAACGTGGTGGCCTACCTGAAGGTCCGGGAACAGTTCGGCAGGCCCATCGGATCGTTCCAGGCCTTGCAGCACAAGGCCGCGACACTGTTCATCAACAGCGAGCTGGCCGCCGCGTCGGCGTGGGACGCGGTCCGCGCGGCCAACCAGTCCACGTCCCAGCATCACATCGCGGCGGCGGGCGCGGCCATCGTGGCCGTCGGCCGGCTGCCCGAGCTGGTGGTCGACGCGCTGACCATGTTCGGTGCCATCGGCTACACCTGGGAACACGACCTGCATCTGTACTGGAAGCGCGCGATCAGCCTGGCAGCTGCCGTCGGATCGCGCGCCGAATGGGCTCACACCCTGGGCGACCCGGCGTGGCCGGGAAGGGATTTCACCATCGAGATCGCCGACGTGGAGCCCGACTTCCGGGCCGCCGTCGCCGCGACGCTCGATCGCGCCGCGCAGCTGCGCAACGAGAAGCCGGGCCGGCAGAACCCCGAATACGCTGAGTACTGGACGGGGCCGCAGCGCACCGCCCTGGCCGCGGCCGGGCTGATCGCGCCCTACCTGCCCACGCCGTGGGGACTGGACGCCACCCCGGCGCAGCAGCTCATCATCGACGAGGAGTTCGAGAAGCGGCCGGCGCTGGTCCGCCCGTCGCTGGGCATTGCGCAGTGGATCCTGCCCACGGTGCTGGCGGCCGGTTCGGACGCGCAGCGCGCGCGGTTCGCCGAGCCGACGCTGCGCGGTGAGATCGGCTGGTGCCAGCTGTTCTCCGAGCCGGGCGCCGGGTCGGATCTGGCGGCGTTGTCGACGCGTGCCACCAAGGTGGATGGCGGCTGGCTGGTCAACGGGCAGAAGGTCTGGACGTCGTCGGCGCAGCGCGCCGACTGGGGGGCGCTGCTGGCCCGCACCGACCCGGAGGCCAAGAAACACAAAGGCATCGGTTACTTCCTGGTCGACATGACCACGCCGGGCATCCGGGTGCGCCCACTGCGCACCGCCAGCGGTGACGAGCATTTCAACGAGGTGTTCTTCGACGACGTGTTCGTCCCCGACGACATGCTGGTGGGGGAGCCGACCGCCGGCTGGTCGCACGCACTCGCGACGATGGCCAACGAACGGGTGGCCATCGGCGCCTATATCAAGCTGGACAAGGAAAGCGAATTGCGCACGTTGGCCGGCGACCCGGTGGCCGATGTGAGAGCCGTGCGCGCAGCCCTGGGCGAAGTGCGGGCCGGATCCAATGCCATTGGGGCGCTGGCGGTTCGGGACACCCTCAACCGGCTGGCGGGACACGGGCCCGGTCCGGCGTCGAGCGTCGGCAAGGTGGCCACCGCGCAGATCGTGCGGCGGGTCACCGCGGACGCGCTGGCCTTCAGCGGACGCGCGGCGATGGTGGGCGGCGGTGAGCAATCAGCCGTGGCCCAGAGCCTGATGATGCCCGCGGAGGTCATCGGGGGTGGCACCATCGAGATCCAGCTGAATATCATCGCGACGATGATCCTGGGACTGCCGAGGAATTGAGCCTGAAGATGACCGCGAGCACCGACCTGCCCGGCTACAAACAGGCCCGCCGGTCGCAGATCGTGACGGCGGCGCTGGCGGCGCTCAAGGTGCATGACTACGAGCACATCCAGATGCGGGATGTCGCCGTCGCGGCCGATGTCGCGCTGGGCACGCTGTACCGCTACTTCAGCTCCAAGGAACACGTCTACGCCGCCGTGCTGATGGAGTGGGCGCAGCCGGTGTTCGACGACGCCACCGAGGACGATCGCCCCGCCGAGCGCCGGGTGCGGGAGAAGGTGCGCGGCATCATCACCAGCTTCGAGCGCCGGCCGGCGTTCTTCAAGGTGTGCATGCTGCTGCAGAACACCACCGATGCCAACGCCCAGCCGTTGATGCAGCGGTTCGCCGAGACGGCCCAGCGGACGCTGGCGGCGGACTTCGCCTCGTTGGGTCACCAGGAATCGTTCGACACCGCAATCATGTTGTGGGGCATCATCAGCACCATGCTGTCCGGTGCGATCATGGGCGGCTACCCGATCGGCGATGCCTACCGGGTGGCCGATTCGTTCATCGACCTGGTGGTGCCCCGACTACCCGAGGATCAGCGTTCGGAGAACACCGGCGGCTGATGCGCCCGCACCGGCGGTAGCTCGCCGATGAATTTCTCCACCTGGACCAGCACGTGTGCGCCGGTGCACCCGCGCGCCAGCGAGGACGTTCCGACGTCGTCGGTCAGCACATTCGGATTGCCGTGCACACACATCGAATCGGGATCGGCGGGGTCCAGCGGATCGAACCAGGCTCCCGTCGACAGTTGCACCACCGCGGGGCGCAGGCCGTCGTCGGTCACCACGCCGGCCAGGCACGCGCCCCGGTCGTTGTAGACCCGCACGACGTCACCGTCGGCCAGGCCGCGTTCGGCGGCGTCCCGCGGATGCATCCGGATCGGTTCGCGCCCTGCCACTTTCGACCTCTGGCTCAGCGCGCCGGTATCGAGCTGGCTGTGCAGCCGGGACGCGGGCTGGTTGGCCAGCAAGTGCAACGGATAGCCGCGGGCGCGTTCGCCGCCGAGCCATTCGGACGGTTCGAACCAGGCCGGGTGTCCGACACAGTCGGGATATCCGAAACCGTCGATATCGGCGGAGAAGATCTCGATGCGGCCGCTCGGGGTGTTCAGCCGGTGCGCGTACGGGTCGGCGCGGAAATCCGACAGCAGCGTCAGCCCGGGCTCGGTCGGCAGCCTCAGCTGCCCGTCGGCCCAGAACTGATCAAAGTTCGGCACCGCGAAATCGACGCCGGCCGACCATTTCTCGTACATGTGCACCAGCCACTGCCGCGCGGTGCGGCCCTCGGTGAATCGGTCTCCCACGCCGAGACGTTCGGCCAGGGCGGCGAAGGTGTCGTAGTCGTCGCGGGATTGCGCGTGCGGCGCTGCCAGGGCGGGCATCGCGACCAGCAGGGGATCGTTGCGGGATCCCGAATAGTCTTCGCGCTCATAGGCGGTGGTCGAGGGGACGACGATGTCGGCGTGCTTGGCCATCGCGGTCCAGTACGGGTCGTGCACGACGATCGTGTCGGGCCGGGCCAGGGCCCGGCGCAACCGAGGGATGTTCTGGTGGTGGTGGAACGGGTTCCCGCCCGCCCAGTACACCAGCCGGATGTCGGGAAACGTCAGCCGTAACCCGTTGTAGTCGTACTCCCGGCCAGGGTGCAGCAGCATGTCGCTGACGGCGGCCACCGGGATGAACGTCGACACCGGATTGGGGCCCTGCGGCAGCACGGGCAGCCGGACCCGCAGGGGCGCCAGACCCGGCTCGTTCATCGACCCGTACCCATGCCCGAATCCACCGCCGGGCAGGCCGATCTGGCCGAGCATCGCCGCCAGGGTCAGGCCCATCCAGGGGGCCTGCTCGCCGTGCCGGACGCGCTGCAGCGACCAGCTGATCGTGACCAGGGTGCGGGCGTCGGCCATCCGTCTGGCCAGCGCGCTGATGTCGTCTGCGGGCAGTCCGCTGATGGCCGACGCCCACGCCGGCGACTTCGGCACCCCGTCGTCGCTGCCCAGCAGATAGCGCTCGAAGCGGTCGTAGCCGACGCAGTAGGTGTCCAGGAATTCGCGATCGGCCAGATCCTCGGTGGCCAGCACATGGGCCAGGGCCAGCATGATCGCCACGTCGGTGCCGGGAATCGGTGCGTGCCATTCGTGTTCGCCCTCGACATCGTCCCGCAGCGGCGAGAAGGACACGATCTGACCGCCGCGCTCGCGGAACCTGCGTAGCGCGTCGCGCGCCGGATGTGCCGTGGTGCCACCGTGATTGATGCCGGTGTTCTTCAGGGCGATGCCACCGAAGCAGACCAGGAGATCGGTGTGCTCGACGATGACGTCCCACTGGGTGGAGCGCTTGAAGAGGTCGTCATGAGTGCCGACGACCCGCGGCATGATGGCCCCGGTGGCTCCCAGGCTGTAGGAATGCCGCGACGAGGTGTACCCGCCGAGCAGTTTGAGGAACCGGTGTACCTGGCTCTGCGCGTGATGGAAACGTCCGGCGCTGGCCCAGCCGTAGGAGCCGCCGTAGATGGCCTCGTTGCCGTGGGTGTCGATGACGCGGCACAGTTCGTCCGCGAGGAGTTCGGTGAGCTCGTCCCAGGAGACCGAGACGAACTCGTCAGCGCCGCGCGCATCGCTGGCTCCCGCGCCGTCCCGCAGCCAGCCGCGGCGCACGGCGGGCCCCGTCACCCGGGCCTGGTGCCGCAGCGAACCGGGCAGGTTGGCCAGCAGTGGCGACGGGTCGGTATCGCCGGCCATCGGCGTCACCGCCGAGATGTCGCCGGCGTGAACCTGGGCGGTGAAGGCACCCCAGTGGGCGAGGCTGGCGCGAGACACGCACCAATCCTAGGGTGCGCGGCACCCCCCTCGACCAACCATCTGGTTGGTATATGTTGGGCGCCACACCCCAATACCTAGTACCGGAGGTCCACCATGGGCGTAGTCAAGTTCGAGCGCACCCTGTTCGAGCCCGAGCACGACCTGTTCCGCGAGTCCTACCGCGCGTTCCTCGACCGGCACGCGACACCGTTCCAGGAGGAATGGGAGAAGGCCAAGATCGTCGACCGGGAGGTCTGGCGTGAGGCCGGTAAGCAGGGCTTCCTGGGGATGGCCGTGCCGGAGGAATACGGCGGCGGTGGCAATCCGGACTTCCGCTACAACGTCGTCGTCACCGAGGAGACCACCGCGGGACGGCACAGCGGGCTGGGCTTCACGCTGCAGAATGACGTCATCGCGCCGTACTTCCTCGAGCTCGCCGACGAGGAGCAGAAGAAGCGCTGGCTGCCCGGCTTCTGCAGCGGTGAATTGATCGCGGCGATCGCAATGACCGAGCCGGGCACCGGCAGCGACCTGCAGGGCATCAAGACACGCGCGGTCAAACACGGCGATCACTACGTGCTCAACGGCTCGAAGACGTTCATCACCAACGGTATCCACGCCGATCTCGTGATCGTGGTCGCCTGCACGGACCCGGAGAAGGGCGCCCAGGGCTTCAGCCTGCTGGTCGTCGAACGCGGCATGGAGGGCTTCGAGCGCGGCCGCCATCTGGACAAGATCGGGCTGGAGGCGCAGGACACCGCCGAGCTGTCGTTCACCGACGTGAAGGTGCCCGCCGAGAACCTGCTCGGCCAGGAGGGCCTGGGCTTCATCTACCTCATGCAGAACCTGCCGCAGGAGCGCATCAGCATCGCCATCATGGCCGCCGCCGCGATGGAGTCGACGCTGGAGGCGACCCTGCAGTACACGAAGGAACGCAAGGCCTTCGGCAAGCCGATCGGCAGCTTCCAGAACAGCCGGTTCGTGCTCGCCGAACTGGCCACCGAGGCCACCGCGGTGCGGATCATGGTCGATGCGTTCATCGCCCTGCACCTCGACCGCAAGCTGACCGTCGACCAGGCGGCGATGGCCAAGTGGTACTCCACCGAGGCCCAGGTGCGACTGGTCGACCGCTGCCTGCAGCTGCACGGCGGCTACGGCTACATGCGCGAGTACCCGATCGCCAGGGCTTTCCTGGACTCCCGCATCCAGACCATCTACGGCGGAACCACCGAGATAATGAAGGAGATCATCGGCCGCGGCCTGGGGGTCTGAGGCCCGACACGCGTTCAGTACAGGTCGCGATATCCCACGAGATGGCGCCCGGCTGACGCAAAGTTGACGAAAAGCGGTACTTTTCTCATGCTTTGCACGAGTTCGGGAGGACTGATGACCAGGCAGCGAACCCGGCTGCGCACCGCCGCCGGGCGTGCGTTGCTGGGGCTGGCGGCACCGATGGTGGTGGCGGCCTCGGTGTTCGCGACCATGGTGCTCGCGGCCCCGGCGTACGCCACCCCGGACAGCGACGCCGATGCGGCGATCAGCGCGGCATGGGACGGTGCCGGTGGCGACACCGGACCGTTGGGAGCCAAGGACGGCGGCGTGTACGCCACCGGTGCCGGGTTCGGCCAGAACTTCGCCGGCGGCAAGATCTTCTTCACCCCGGAGACGGGCGCCCACATCATGGCGGGCGCGATCCTGGACAAGTACCAGTCCCTCGGCGGTCCCGCCGACAGCGATCTGGGTTTCCCCACCATCGACGAGGGGGCGGGCCGGGCGCCCGACAGCCGCAACACCACGTTCAGCGCCGCGGACAACCCCGTCATCTTCTGGACGCCGGACAACGGGGCCAGGGTGGTCCGCGGGGCGATCAACGCCGCGTGGGACAAGCTCGGCGGTTCCGCCGCGGTGCTCGGGGTGCCCACCGGCGACGAAACCTCACGCGGGGACGTGATCTCCCAGCAGTTCACCGGCGGTGAGGTGTCGTGGAACCGCAAGTCCAAAGAATTCACGACGACACCTCCCGAGCTCGCCGACCAGCTCGCCGGGCTGCAGGTGCCGTCCGACGTGACCTCGGAGATCGCGGCGGCCCGTCGCGCCGCGGGTGGCGCGCTCGGCCCCCTGGGTGCCGCGGACGGCGGCCAGTACGCCATCGGCTCCGACGGTGTCGGCCAGAACTTCGCCGGCGGCAAGATCTTCTACAACCCGGCCACCGGCGCCGACGTCGTCACCGGTCAGGTGCTGGCCAAGTACGAGAGCGTGGGTGGACCCACCGGCGATCTCGGCTTCCCCACGGCAAGTGAGTCCGACGGCGGGCTGGCCCCGGCCAGCCGATTCGTGCCCTTCGCGGCCGCCGACAAGCCCGTCATCTTCTGGACCCCGGACTTCGGTGCGGTCATCGTGCGCGGCGCCATGAACGCCGCGTGGGACAAACTCGGGGGCGCCACCGGCGACCTGGGCGCGCCGAAGGGTGATCAGAGCCAGAACGGTGAGGTCATCACCCAGCAGTTCAACGGCGGCAGCATCTCCTGGGATCAGTCGACGCACAAGTTCACGACCGAGCCCCCGAACCTGCAGTCCGCGCTGGCCGGTCTCGAGGTGCCGGGTGCCGACGCGCCGAAAGCGCCTGCCGCCGAGCCCGCCGGCAGCGACGACGGCAAGTGGTACACGTGGAGTTGGTGGTGGCTGCTCGGCCTGATTCCGCTGCTCGCGCTGATCGGACTGATCGTGGTGGCGGTGCTGCGCAACCGGCGTTCGCGCGACGACCACTTCGATGACGACGGTGAGCACTACGGGGACTACGACCCCAGTTTGGATGGCGGCGCCGAGTCGCATCATCCCGACGAGTACGAGGGTGGGCCGGCCGCATTCGGCCAGGAGCCGGGTGGTTATTCACCGCAGAGTCCCTGGGCGCTGTCAGGGTTGCGGGCCGGCGAGTTCGACGCCGACCCCGAGGCCGACGCTCACAACGGCGCCGAGGAACTGGCCGAACCCGACGAGCACGAATCGCTCGGGTTCGACGCAGACGCCGACTCCGTCGATACGGCGCCGACGCGCATCCAGTCCGACGAGCCCGACGAAGAGGTCGTCGAGCCGGAGTTCGTTGAGGCGCGTGCCGAGGAGCTCGATGACGACGTCGAGCCGCCGACCACCGCGGTACCCCTGGTGCAGGGACTGCCACCGACCCCGCGTTCGACCTACGAACCCGACTTCCCGAGCGGGCGTCACGCGGCGATCCAGATCGAGGAGCCGGACCCCGCGCTCACCTCGATGCGTCTGGCCGGTAGCGATCCGTTCCAGGCCCCTGACGGCTACCTGGTGAAGGCCGACACCGGCACGGGTCAGTTCTGGACACCGGACACGCCGGGCTATGACGAAGCGCCGGCCGAGATCTGGTTTGTCAGTGAGGAATTCGCGGTTACGAACGGGTTCGTCCGCGCGTACTGAAACCGTCAGATCTTGCGGATGACGGTCACGACCTTGCCGAGCACGACGGCGTCGTTACCCGGGATCGGGTCGAACACCGGGTTGTGCGGCATCAGCCACACCTGTCCCCGGGTGCGCTTGAAGGTCTTGACCGTGGCCTCGCCGTCGATCATGGCGGCGACGATATCGCCGTTGTCCGCGACGTTCTGCTGACGGATGACCACCCAGTCGCCGTCGCAGATCGCCGCGTCGATCATGGATTCGCCGACCACCTTCAACAGGAACAGCGATCCTTCGCCGACGAGTTCGCGAGGCAGCGGGAAGACGTCCTCGACAGCCTCCTCGGCCAGGATGGGGCCACCGGCGGCGATCCGGCCCAGCACGGGCACGAAAGTCGGCTCCGGTAGGGCATCCGAGCCCGCGACGTCGGTGCCGACGATGGGCGCGAGTGCGTCGTCCGCCCCACGGACGTCCACCGCGCGAGGGCGGTTGGGGTCCCGGCGCAGGTAACCCTTCTTCTCCAGGGTGCGGAGCTGATGCGCGACCGATGACGTCGAGGTCAGGCCGACGGCATCACCGATCTCACGGATGCTCGGCGGATATCCGCGAGTGGTGACCGACGCGCGGATGACCTCGAGAATGGTGCGCTGCCGCTCGGTGAGGACCGAACGCGCCTCAGGGGTGTCGGTGTGCTCGCTCATGCCGCCGAATGTAGTCGCCCCCGCGTCATTAATCAAACATGTGTTCGAGGTGTGTCGCGGCCGGGCGTCACTTGTCGGTGGGTGCCTTTATCGTTTGCAACAGTTCGATCACGTGTTCTAGTCATCGAACACATGATCGACTATCTTCGAACACAAGAGCGAACGATCCGGCGAAAGGCAGACAAAATGACCATCATGGAGACCCGATTCGACTCCCAGTTCGATCACGCATTCGACCGGAAGTTCGATGACTTCGATGAAGAGTTCGAATCACGCTTCGCCGCCGGCGCCCCCGTCCACGCTCAGGTGGCCGTCCGGCGGCCGTCCGCGGCCGAGGTGTGGCCGCTGCCGCGCGATGTGGTCGTACGCCGTCGCCGCCCCCAGGTGCGCCGGCCCGCGGGTGCCCCGCTGGGTTACCGGGGCACCGGGGTGTTGATGTCGCGGGCATCGCATCGCAGGCGCCCGATCACCCCGGCCACCACTGTCGTGCTGGCGCTGATCGCCGCGGCGATCACCGTCTGGCTGGGTCTGGTCGCGAATGTGGGCGGCAGCGTCACCGAGACGTCGGTGCAGGTGCCCACCCGACTGTCGGTCGTTCAGGTCCAGGCGGGAGAGACACTGCAGCATGTGGCGCAGCGGGTGGCACCCGACGCCCCCGTCGACTCGGTGGTGGACCGGATCCGGGAACTCAACAAGCTCGACACGGCGGCAGTGGCGGCCGGCCGGACCCTCATCGCCCCGATCGGCTGAGTCGTGAGCGGCCAACGACGGCTCCGGCTCGTGCAGGTACGCTCGGAGTCGTTCGAAGTGGTCGACATACGGTGCGGCGAAGGAGCGGTGATGCACTGTCCGTTCTGCCGCCACCCCGACTCTCGGGTCGTCGATTCCCGTGAGGCCGACGAGGGCCAGGCCATCCGGCGGCGCCGCTCATGCCCGGAGTGCGGGCGACGGTTCACCACTGTGGAGACCGCCGTGCTCGCCGTGGTGAAGCGCAGCGGGGTCACCGAACCGTTCAGTCGCGAGAAGGTCATCAAAGGCGTCCGCCGAGCCTGCCAGGGCCGCCAGGTCGACGACGATGCGCTCAATCTGCTGGCGCAGCAGGTCGAGGACGCGGTCCGGGCCGCGGGCTCGCCGGAGATCCCCAGCCACGAGGTCGGGTTGGCCATCCTCGGGCCCCTGCGCGACCTCGATGAGGTGGCTTACCTCAGATTTGCATCCGTGTACCGGTCATTCAGTTCCGCAGCGGATTTCGAGCGCGAGATCGAGGCGCTGCGCGCCCATCGCCGCGTGACGAGCACCGGCTGATCCTCGCTCGGTCGAGCTCGGCCATCAGGTGGCGCTTCGCTCGTCCCCACCGATCGCATCGAGCACCGCAACCCTGGTGTCCAGCGGGCCGCTGATCGCCTTTTCGCTGATGCCAGAACGCAATAGGTCGCGCAGCAGGTCCTGGTCGTACGGTGCCGGCTGGGTCGAGTCGACGAAACGTTCCACGATCGCGACGAAGCGGTCGGGATCGTCGTGGAAGGGGAAATGCCCGGAGCCGTCGAAGATCTCCAACTCCGATCCCGGCATGGCCGAGTGCGCGAGGTGGGCATGGCTGACCGGGATGACGGAGTCCTTCCGGCCCCAAACTAGCTGAACGGGAACCGATTCCGTCAAATAACATCGATCCAGCATGGTGACCACCTGGCCGCGCCAGTCGACGACGGCGCGCAGGGTCCTGGCGAAGGCCGACGACGCCGTGGGCTCCGGCAGGTCATTGAGCACCCGCAGCACGTCGGGCAGATCGCGCCCGACGCCGGTGGAACCGAACAGCGCCCCGCCGATCCGCCCCGCGACCTGAAGGGCGGGCAGCACCAAGGGCAACCGCAACAGCGCCAGTGCCTCGCTGCCCATCGGCATCGAGGCGATCCGCAGCGCGATGTTCACATCCTTGGTGACCCCGCCGGAACCGACCAGCACCAACCGGTCGACCAGCTGCGGGAACTGGTAGGCGAACTGCATGGCGACCCCGCCGCCCAGTGAATGGCCGACCACCGTCACATGATCGATGTCCAGAACCGACAGCAGGTCACGCATCCCGTTGGCGTACGCGGCGACCGAGTAGTCCGCGCGGGGCTTGTCCGACTGGCCGTGGCCGAGCAGGTCGGGGGCGATCACGGTGAATCGCTGGGCCAGCGCGGTCTGCACGGTATGCCAGGTCGTCGAGTTGTCGCCGATGCCGTGGATGAGCAGGATCGCCGGGCCGGACCCGCAGATCCGGAACGCGCGGCGATATCCGTGGATCGTGCGGAACTGCAGAGTCGGCGTGCTCTCCCGCACGCGGCGCAGCTTGGGTTTCCGTTCGGTCATCTCCGCCAATCAGCTAGATGTGTCATCCCCGTTGTTGTCGTCAGCTTGCTGCGCCAGGAACCGCTCGAACTCTGCGCCCAATTCGTCGCCGCTGGGCAGATTCTCGTCGTGGGCCAACAACGAGCGGTTTTCCTGGGCGGCGACGAATGCATCGTACTGTTGCTCCAGTGCCGTCACCACCTGAGCGACCTCGGCACTCGCCGACACCTGCTCGTTGATCTTGGTGTGCACCTCGGCGGCGGCTTCCCCGAGTGCGGTCAGCGGAATCTGCAGGGCCGCCGAACGTGACACCTCGGCCAACAGCGTCTCCGCCGCCGGCGGGAACGGTGTCTGTGCCAGGTAGTGCGGCACGTGCACGGTGAAGCCCATCGCGTCGTGACCGTGCTGGCCCATCCGGAACTCCAGGAGGTTCGACACGCTGGCCGGCACCTGCACCTCGCCCACCCACGGCGTGTACTCCGTGATGAGGTCCTTGTTGGTCGAGTGTGCGGTGAGCGTGACGGGCCGGGTGTGCGGCACCGCCATCGGGATGGTGCCCAGCCCGATCACCTGGCGGACGCCGAGGCGCTCGGACAGCAGGCGCACCGCGGTGATGAAACGCTCCCAGCGCAGATCCGGCTCCAGGCCGGCGAGCAGCAGGAACGGTGTTCCCACGGTGTCGCGCAGCGCGTAAAGGTTCAGTTCGGGCTGCTCGTAGCCGGTGAAGTGATCGGTCTTGAAGGTCATCAGTGGTCGCCGGGACCGGTAGTCCAGCAGCTCATCGACGGCGAACGACGCCACCAACTCGATGTCCAGCGTGTCCTTCAGATGCTGGGTCGCCAGTTTGACGGCGTGACCCGCGTCCGAGAATCCCTCGAGCGCGTGGATCAACACCGGACCCCGGCCGTCTGACGAGGACAACTGGGGGGCCGGAAACTCCAGCTCGTACATGCCGGTCTGTTCGGGCTGGTAGTGCGGTTCCGGATGGTCTGGTTGATCGTCCATGCGCGTCACCTCCTCTTCACCTAGTGTCTCGCATTTTGTCGCCTGGACCGCGTGCGGCCCCCGGCTATGCGCTCCCAGCACCTTCAACAGGTTTCTCGGGCAGGATCATCTCGTGCGAATGAGGGTGAGGGTAACGGTGGTGGCGCTGGCGGGCGCGTTGCTCGCCGGCTGCGCCGCCGCACCCCAGGTTCGACGGAGTTCCGTCGTCCAGTCGGGCACTCCGGAGGCGGGGCCCGTCACGCCCGACCGGCGCATAGGCGCGCTGTTCGTCGGCGGCGGTGACCTGCACGCCTGCACGGCGGCCGTGCTGGATTCGCCGGGCGGAGACCTGATCCTCACCGCGGCGCATTGCCTGGACGGCGGCGCGGACGCGAACTTCGCGGCCGGATTCGCCGGTGCGGCAGCTGACGACGATCTGTGGCATGTCGACACCGTGTACCTGGACCCGCGGTGGAGCGCGAATCAGAACCCGCGCGCCGATTTCGCCATCGCTCGGGTCAGCAGGGCCGGCGCCGGATCGTTGGCCGCATCGGTCGGGGGTGGGCTGCGGCTGGGAAGCGAACCGGCGCCGGGCACCGATGTGGCGGTCACCGGCTATCCGATGGGCGTCGGGGGCGGCCCGATCGGCTGTCACGCCCCGACCGGCACCACCAAGGCCGGGTTCCCGTTGTTGCGCTGCGGTGGGCTGGTGGACGGCACCAGTGGCTCACCCTGGCTGGTCGGGTCCACCATCACCGGACTGACCGGTGGCCTCGACGGCGGCGGGTGTGCCGAAAACCTTTCCTATTCACCACCTTTCGACCAGGCGGCGGAAGATCTGCTGACCCGCGCGGAGGCGCAGGGCCCGGGCGATCAGACCCCGGACTCGTCGGTGGGGGACTGTTAGCGCTTGAACTGGCTCAGCGCCCGCAGCTTGTTCATCACGTCCAGCGCGGCCACCTTGTAGGCCTCGGAGAAGGTGGGGTAGTTGAACACCGCGTCCACCAGATACTCGACGGTGCCGCCGCAGCCCATCACCGCCTGGCCGATGTGCACCAGTTCGGTGGCGGCGGTGCCGAAGATGTGCACCCCGAGGATCCGCAGGTCCTCGGTCGACACCAACAGTTTGAGCATTCCGTAGGAGTCGCCGGCGATCTGCCCGCGGGCCAGTTCGCGGTAGCGGGAGACACCGACCTCGTAGGGGATCGAGTCCTTGGTCAGATCCACCTCGGTCGCGCCCACATAGGACACCTCGGGGATGGAGTAGATGCCGATCGGCTGCAGATCCATCATCCCCTTGGTGGGCTCGCCGAACGCGTGACACGCGGCGAGGCGGCCCTGCTCCATCGAGGTCGCGGCCAGGGCTGGGAAGCCGATCACGTCACCGACGGCGTAGATGTGGTCGACCTTCGTCGCGAAGTTGTCGTCGACGAAGATGCGGCCGCGGGCGTCGGCCTCCAGGCCGGCGTTGACCAGGTCCAGATGGTCGGTCTGACCCTGGCGCCCCGCCGAATACATCACGGTCTCGGCCGGGATCTGCTTGCCGCTGGCCAATGTGGTGACGGTGCCCGCGGAGCCGACGTCGACCGCCGTGACCTCCTCACCGAACCGGAAGGTGACCGCCAGGTCGCGCAGGTGGAACCGGAGCGCCTCGACGATCTCGGGATCACAGAACTCCAGCATCGTGTCGCGCTTCTCCACGACGGTCACCTTGGTGCCCAGCGCGGCGAACATCGAGGCGTACTCGATGCCGATCACGCCCGCGCCGACCACCACCATCGAGGTCGGGATGGATTTGAGGTCCAGGATGCCGTCGGAGTCCAGCACCCGGTTCTCGTCGAACTCGACGCCGGCGGGGCGGGCGGGCTTGGTGCCGGTCGCGATGACGATGTTCGCGCCGCGGACGGTGATCCGCTCGGCGCGGCCCGGATCGTCGATCAGGACGGTGTGCTCGTCGACGAACCGGCCGAGCCCGACGTAGAGCTCGACACGGTTACGCATCAGCTGTGAGCGCACCACGTCGATCTCCTTGCTGATCACGTGCTGGGTGCGCGCCAGCAGATCGGCCGGGGTGATCTTGTCCTTGACCCGGTAGCTGGCGCCGTACAGCTCGCGCTGACTCATCCCGGTGAGGTAGACGACGGCCTCGCGCAACGTCTTCGACGGGATGGTGCCCGTGTTGACGCAGACTCCGCCGAGCATCATGCCGCGCTCGATGACTGCGACCGACTTGCCGAGTTTGGCCGCGGCGATGGCCGCGCGCTGACCACCCGGGCCGGACCCGATGACGACGAGGTCGTACTCCTGCATGGAACCCATGTGTGCAGTCCTACGCCCGTTCCGGTCATCTCGCACGCCGACGCCGTCTAATTGCGGGTGAACAACAGTCGATCAATCCACAGTTGCCGATTCATCCACAGTTGGCGCCACCACGCCCCGTTTCGCGCTCTGGGTGACGGTGCCGCCTGTGACGGTCTTGATATGACCTCACAACCTCGTCTCACCGATCTCGACCGTCCGGCCGCCCTGATCGCTGCGCTGCCCGCGGTACTCGGCTTCGTCCCCGTCCAGTCGCTGGTCCTCATCACCATCGATCGTGGTGACATGGGTCCCGTGCTGCGGGTGGATCTGAGCACCGCACTCACGTCGGGCACCGAGCATTTCGCGTCGGTGGTGGCGTCGTCGAGCCCGGACTCGGCGATCGCCGTGATCGTCGACGAGGAGGCGGCTGAGCATTTCGAACTCGCCGACGAGCTGGCCATGTCGCTGGACGACTACGGGATCGTCCTGCTGGCCGCGCTGGTGGTGGACCGGCTGGCTCCGGGCGGCCGGTGGTTCTGCGTCGACGGGTGCGGCGCAGGCGGGGTGATCGACGATCCCGAAGCCTCGCCGATGGCCGCGGCCGCGGTGCTCGACGGGCGCAGGCTCTACGGCAGGCGCGAGGAGTTGCAGCAGGTCGTCGGCGTCGTCGACGCGGAACGTGGCGCCCGTCTGCGGGAGGCGATAAACCGTTGCGCCCCAACCGGTGACAAGGATGCGGCCGCGGCGGGGGTGCGGCTGGCCCTGCAGATGGCCGCGCAGGTGCGCGACGATACGGAACTCGACGACGCGGACGTCGCCACGCTGGCGCGCGCGCTCACCGATCCGCTGGTCCGGGACACGCTCTACGCGCTGGCGGTCGGGGAGCGGGCCGGCGAAGCCGAATCGTTGTGGACGCGGCTGGCGCGAATCCTGCCGGAGCCCTGGCGGGCCGAGGCGCTGGTGCTGGTGGCCTTCTCGGCCTACGCGCGTGGTGACGGTCCGCTGGCCGGGATCTCGTTGGAGGCGGCGCTGAAGTGTCAGTCCACGCACCGGATGGCGGGCATGCTCGACCAGGCTCTGCAGGCGGGGATGCATCCCCGGCAGATCCGCGAGCTCGCACTCACCGGCTACCGGACGGCTGCGCAGCTCGGTGTGCGGCTGCCCGCCCGGCTGGCGTTCGGGCAGCGCGGCCGCTAGGCCTTCTCGACCTTGACGGCGTGGGCCATGTGGTGCGGCAGCTCGACTTCCTGATGCCCGGGAATCAGGATCAGTACGCCGCCCTGCCCGCCCGGCTCGTCGCTCACCTGCACGGTGACCCTGGCGTTGGGCACCACGCCGGCATCCTTGAGCTTGCTGATCAGCTCGACGTCGCCCTGGACGTGTTCGGTGAGTTGGCGCACGACCACCGCGACCGGGGATCCAGCCGGTAGTTCGGTGAGCCGCACCAGGTTTGCGTCTTCGCGTCCGGCGCCGTCGCCGTAGCCCAGCTCGGACAGCCCGGGGATGGGGTTGCCGAACGGGGAGGTGGTGGGGTTCTTGAGGACCTGAAGGAGGCGACGCTCGACGTCCTCGCTCATGACGTGTTCCCAGCGGCAGGCCTCGGCGTGCACTTCTTCCCAGGGCAGCCCGATGACGTCGACGAGCAGACGTTCGGCGAGGCGGTGCTTGCGCATCACCGAGACGGCCAGGTAGCGGCCCTTCTCGGTGAGTTCGAGATGGCGGTCACCCGCGACATGCAGCAGCCCGTCGCGTTCCATCCTGGAGACGGTCTGGCTGACGGTCGGCCCGCTCTGCTCGAGACGTTCGGCGATCCGGGCACGCAAGGGCACCACGCCCTCTTCCTCGAGGTCGTAGATGGTCCGCAGGTACATCTCGGTGGTGTCGATCAGATCATTCATGCGCTACCTTCCAGGCCCTCCGTCAACCGCCGAGTCTACCGGTCTGACCGTCTGAACAGGGGTGCAACATCCCCCACCCGACAGTGTGATGCCCGCCGCGCGAACGCGACGGGCATCACCGGGGAAAGGTCCTGGCAGGCTCGCCTAGCTGGCGTAGGACCGCAGTCGTTCGGCGCGCTCGCCGTTGCGCAGCTTGGCCATGACCTCACGCTCGATCTGGCGGACCCGCTCGCGGGACAGCCCGAACAGCTTGCCGATCTGGTCGAGGGTGCGCGGCTGGCCGTCGTCGAGGCCGAAGCGCAGCCGGATGACCTGCTGCTCACGCTCGTCCAGGGTGGCCAGCACGTACCGGATGTCGGTGTGCAGCAGCTCGGAGATGACTGCGTTCTCCGCCGACATCGCCTCGGAGTCCTCGATGAAGTCGCCCAGCGGGGCCTCCTCATCGGTACCGACCGGCATGTCCAGGCTCACCGGGTCGCGGCTGTGCTCGAGGAGGTCGTTGATCTTCTCCACCGGGATGCCGGACTCCTCGGCGAGTTCCTCGTCGGTGGCTTCGCGGCCGAGGTTCTGGTGCATCTCGCGCTTGATCCGGGCCAGCTTGTTGACCTGCTCGACGAGGTGGACGGGGAGCCGGATGGTGCGGCTCTGGTCGGCCATGCCGCGGGTGATGGCCTGCCGGATCCACCACGTCGCGTAGGTGGAGAACTTGAATCCCTTTGTGTAGTCGAACTTCTCCATCGCGCGGATCAGTCCGAGGTTGCCCTCCTGGATCAGATCCAGCAGCGGCATGCCGCGTCCGGTGTAGCGCTTGGCCAGCGACACCACGAGGCGCAGGTTGGCCTCAAGCAGGTGCCGGCGGGCGGCGTCACCGTCGCGCACGACGGCGGCAAGGTCCTTCTTGCGGGCTTCCCCGAGACGCTTGCGCGTATCCAGCACGTGCTGGGCGTACAGGCCCGCTTCGATGCGCTTGGCCAACTCGACTTCGTCTGCTGCGGTCAACAGCGCGGTCTTACCGATGCCGTTGAGATACACACGGACTAGATCGGCGGCTGGGCTCTGAGCGTCCAGATCGCTGTCGACACGGCTTATGCTGGCGATCGCCATTTACGCCCTCCTGATCGGCTGGAACTTTCACTGCGTTCAACGTCCGTACAGGGCTCAGAGTTCCCGCTCGCTCCCGATGTCACACCTATTGACCTGCGGTTTTTTCGCGACGACCTGAGAATGTCCTGAGAAGTGCACAAGAAGCACGCTCAGGTGGGAACTACCTCGTCAGGAAGGGTCGGTTTCCGGGTCCCGGTCGGTGCGCGGCGCGTGGTGCAGCGCGGGGCGCTCGGCGGTGGGGAACAGGGGAGTGCGGTGCGGGCCGGCGGACTCGTACCGGCGCGGTTCGGTCGCCTTGCGCGGCGGGCGGTCATTGGCGATCAGCACGGCCATCCACGGCAGCGGAACGGACAGCAGGATGATGCCCAGGGAGATGAGACCGTTGTGCCAGACCCCGTACGCGACGGCCGCCAGCACCAGGGCCGGGATGCGAAACGCCATCAAGGTGAAGTACTTGCGCATCCTGGCGCGGTGCTGCTCTTCATAGGGCAGGGCGGCGCGGGTGATCAGGATCGGTCGACCGTCGTCGTCGAAACTCAGCTCCGGGCCTTGTTTCATAAGTTCCACTGTCCCACATCTTTGGAGTGCTGCACGGGCCGGGCACAATGAGTGGATGCAGACGCAGACGATCGAACGCCCGGACACCGATGAACAGGTCGACGACGGCACCGATGACGATGCCCCCAAGGTCTTTCACTACGTCAAGAAGGAAAAAATCACCGAAAGTGCCGTGATGGGCACGCATGTCGTGGCTCTGTGCGGCGAGGTCTTCCCGGTGACCAAGGCGGCCAAGCCGGGCTCGCCGGTGTGCGCGGACTGCAAGCGGATCTACGAGCAGCTCAAGAAGTAGGACGTCCCGTGCCGTTGCGGGTATCGGAGCGCTCCTCGATCCACTCCCGCAGGCGGCGCGCATGGGTGTCCGGGGCCGGCCACTCCTCCTGGACCGCCGCGTTCAGTTCGGCGCCGATCATGATCGCGAAGCCGAGCAGGAATGCGAACAACAGGAACGCGATCGGCGTGGCCAGCGCCCCGTAGGTGTAGCCGGTCGCGGTGATCCAGGTCAGATAGATGCGCAGGCCCACCGTCGCGATGAGGAACACCGCCGTCGCCAGCACCGCGCCAACCACCAGCCGGTGCGTCGGCAGCGGCGAGGGCAGTGACACCCGGTACAGCACGGTCACCGCGACCACGAGCACCACCACCAGCACCGGGTAGTACCCGTACTGCAGCACGTTGTCCCAGCTCTCCGGGATGGACTGCGAGATCTTGCGTGGGCCCAGCGCCACGAACGGCGCGGTCAGCACGGCGCACATCAGCATCACCACGTACAGCCCGAGGGCGAAGAAGCGCTGCCGCACGGGATGACGCAGTTCGGTCTGATCGTGCGCCTCGACCACCGAGTCGACGAACGCGGAGATCGCCGACGACCCGGCCCACAACGAGATGACGAAGCCCAACGAGACCACCTCGCCGCGGGCTCCACGCACGATGTCGTAGATGGTCGGCGCGATGATCTCGTTGACGACGTTCTGGGAGAAGAACCGGCCCGAGGTGCTGATCAGCTGCGCCTCGATGGTCGGCAGGGTGTCCGGCCCGAACAGTGGTGCCAGGTAAGCCAGGCTGCCCAGCATGCCGAGCAACAGCGGCGGTAGGGACAACGCACACCAGAAAGCCGCTTGAGCCGCCTCGGAGAAGATCGAGTCGTCCCATGCTTTCGAAAGGGTGCGCCGGGTGATCGGCCAGATGTGGTGACGCGTCGGTCTTGCGGGGGGCTGGTCGCTCATGACCAGTCCAGCATTCCCTACGCGTCGACCGGCTTGACCTCCAGCACCGCCGCCTGCTCGATCAACTTCGCTTCGTGCTCATTGGCGTGATGCTGGCAGAACAGAAGCTCGGCGCCCGACGGAAGCGTTGCGCGTACTTGCGCAGCGGCACCGCAGCGGTCGCAGCGATCGGCCCGGGTCAGCTCCGGACTGGTCAGGATTGCGTTGGCGTTCACGGCATGTCCTCCGTTCTGCTTGTTGCGTGGTTCTACTGTGTCAGACGTATGAGGTTCCGGCCTTGTTCCCTTGGGGTTTACCGGTGTGTCGTGTCTCACTGGCGACTCGCGTTGCAGGGCAGGCAGGCTGAGCGCATGATTTGCGACCCTGAACTGTTCGTCCACCTGTGTGCGGAAGACGACTGGAGTGCTGCGCAGCGGGCCGGGGAGCACCGCCCGGCCTCGCTGGCCGAGGTCGGCTTCATCCACCTTTCGGCCCCTGAGCAGGTCCATCTGCCCGCCAACCGGTTGTACGCCGGGCGAACCGATCTGGTGTTGCTGGGCATCGAGCCCGCCGCACTGACCGATCCGGTGCGCTGGGAACCAGGGGTGCCGACCGATCCGGAGTCGATGCGCTTCCCACACCTGTACGGCCCGTTGCCCGCCGCTGCTGTGACGAGCGTCACCCGCTACCTGCCCGACGGTGAGGGGCGATTTGCTGAGTGGTCGCCACGATGACTCCCGTCGCGGTGGTGACCGGGGCGAGCCGGGGCGCCGGCCGCGGGATCGCGGCGGCGCTGAGCGCGCAGGGGTGGCGGGTGTATGCGACGGGCCGGACGATCACCGAGCCCCCACCCGGCGGTGTCGCCGTGCCTGTGGATCACGCCGATGACGACGCGGTAGCCGCGCTGTTCGAACGGGTGGGCGCCGACGAGGGTGGGCTGGATCTGCTCGTCAACAACGCCGCCGTCGTGCACGAGCAGCTGACCGACCCGAAACCGTTCTGGGAGAAGTCGATCGGGTTGGGTGACGTACTCGACGTGGGCCTGCGCTCGGCGTACGTCGCGTCCTGGCACGCCGCACCCCTGCTGGTGCGGCGGCCCCGCGGGCTGATCGCGTTCACCTCATCGCCCGGATCCGTCTGTTACATGCACGGCCCCGCCTACGGCGCTCAGAAGGCCGGGATCGACAAGATGGCCGCCGATATGGCCGTGGATTTCCGCGACACCACGGTCGCGTGCATCTCGATCTGGATGGGCATTCTGCTGACCGAGCGGTTGCGGGCCGCGTTCGCCGGTCACCCCGACGCGCTGGCGCAGACCGCCGCGCACGCCGAGACCCCGGAGTTCACCGGCCACCTGATCGACGCGCTGTACCGCGACCCGGAACTGTCGGCCCTCAGTGGGCAGACCGTGATCGGCGCCGAGTTGGCCCAGCGGTACGGCATCACCGACGAAGGCGGCAGAAAGCCACCGTCGCACCGCGAAATGCTCGGCGCGCCAAGGGAACCAAGTACCGTCGTGTTACGTTGATGCGCCATTTTGTAAACTGACCGACCATGGCCATACTGTCCGGTTTCGCGCCGTGGATCGTGTACTGGGTTCTGATCGGGAACGTCCCCATCGGGATCGCCGTCGTGGTCGCCCTCCTTGTCGCTGTCGCCGTGACGATCATCAGCCGGGTCGGCGGGACTGCGGTACGGCTGTTGGAGAGCGGTGCGGTGGTGGCCTTCGCGGTGCTGACGCTGCTGACGTTCACCGGGAGCCGGGAGTTCCTCGACCGTTGGCTGCTCGTGCTGAGCTTCGCGAGCGCCCTCATCGTGGTCCTGGCCGGTGTCGCCGCGGGCAAACCGTTCGTGCGTGAGTTCGCCGCCGCCGATCACGCGCCCGACGTGATCAAGAGCGATCTGTTCGGCCCGGTCACCGCGACCGTCACCTGGATCTGGGTCGGTGCGTTCGCCGTGATGACGGTGTCGGCGGCCATCCCGGCCGCCTTCGACGCCGGTTCGGCACTGGCCTACATCGGGTACTGGCTGGTGCCCGCGTTCGCCCTCGGCACCGCCGCGCTCGCGTCACGCGTGCTCACCGAGCACATGGTCGCCGAGGCCACCAGCCCGCACACTGTGCGGCGGACAACGTTCGTGGCCTTCAAGGAACTGGAGATCGATCAGCTGTACTACCTGGCGCGGGAGAAGGCCGATCGCGAAGCCGGCGCCGACATGGAGGCGTACGACGTCAAGATCGGCAGCCTCGGAGTGCCGCTGACCGGCGACGAATCCCGCGAGTCGTGGCCCGCGTCCTACAAGCTGCGGCCCCGCAGGCACTGACTGTCCGCTTTTCTGTCAGTTCCCTGTGAGCGTTGCTCGCGGACTATCCGCCGTCGTAACCCATCTCTGATAATTTGCCAGTCACAACCGCAGATTTGGGTCCTCCTCCCAAGTCGTTACGGCTTGAAGAGGATCCGATGTCGCGTCGAGCACGGCACCAGTCCCGCACCGGACGTCGCCTTGAGCCGTTTGCCTGGCTGGGCGCCGGTGCTGTCACGTTGGGGATGGGTGCGGCCCTGGCCGGTGGTCCGGCGGTCGCCTATGCCGATGACACCACTTCGTCGACCACGTCCACCACGGCCGGCTCCGAGGCCACGTCGGAGACCAAGCCCGAAGCGACGGAGCCGACCAAACCCGCCCACGTAGAGCATCTGCCGAAACCGGCGGTACCGAAGAAACCGCACCGCTCGGCCCCACCGAAGGCCGTGGCGCCGAAGGCGAAGGCCGCGGAAGCGCCCGCGAACGACGGCGACAAGCAGTCCGCCCCGCGCGCTCGCGCCACCAAAGCCTCCACTAGGCCCGCCACCGAGTCCGCTGCAGCGGCGCCCGCACGGCCGGTACCGTCCGCCGCTGCGGCGGACGTGGCCCTGGCGCCGGTGAAGCCGGTGGCCCCGAAGGTCGTCACCGGTGCCACGCGGACGTTCGGCGCCGTGGTGCGTGCCCTGATTTCGCCGTGGACGGCCAGCGGCACCGGCAACGGAGCGCCCGTGGAGTCGCCCGCGGTGTGGGTGCTCGCCGCGGTGGCGCGCCGCGAGACCGTCAGCACGCTGGCCGTCAGTGCCTTGTCGGCCGAGACCACCAACGCCGCACCGGTGTTCAGGACGCCGACGGTGGGTAAGCCCAACGCCGGCACCGGGGCGGTCACCGGGAAGGTAGCCGCGACCGACGCCGACAACGACGCGGTGACCTATGCGGCGGGGCAGAGTGCCGGCGGCAGCGCGGTGGTGCTCGACGCGACCACCGGAACCTTCACCTACACCCCGACCGCGCAGGCCCGGCACGCCGCCGCAGCAGTCGGGGCGACGGCGGCCACCACGGACACGTTCCTCGTCACGGCCTCGGATGGCAACGGCGGCAACACATCTCAGACGGTGACCGTGAAGGTCGCCCCGTTCAACAGCGCGCCGGTACTGGCGGCCAGTCAGGTGGCAGGCAGCGTCACCGCCACCGATGCCGACGGCGATGCCCTGAGTTACAGCGCGACGCCCGCGAAGGGCACCATCGCCTTCACCTCGGCCGGCGCGTTCACCTACACGCCGAGCGCGGCCGCCCAGCATGCCGCGGCGGCCACCGGGGCATCGTCCTCGGTGAAGACCGATACCTTCACCGTCACCGTGTCCGACGGGTACGGGGGTGCGGTGGCCACCAAGGTGACGATGACGATCGCCCCGGCCGACACCGCACCCGTATTCGGCGCCGGGTCGACGGTGAGCGGTCCCAACGTCTCCACCGGGGTGGTCACCGGCAAGGTCACCGCCACCGACGTCGACAACGACAAACTCACCTACAGTGCCACCGCCGCAAAGGGCACCGTCAGCATCAACACCAGCACCGGGGCGTTCACCTACACCCCGTCGGCCGCGGCCCGCCACGCTGCCGCCTCCGGCACCGCCGTCGACGACGACAGGTCCGACACGGTCACCGTCACGGTCTCCGACGGCCATGGCGGCACCGCGTCCACCGCCGTCGAGGTGACCGTCGCCCCCAAGGACGGCGCGCCGAAAGTCTCTGCCACCGTTGGCAAACCGAACTCGACGACGGGCGTGGTGGCGGGCGCGATCACTGCTACCGACGCCGACAAGGATGTCCTCGCCTACAGCGTGACGACCACCACCGCGAAGGGGACGCTGACCTTCGACGCGAGCACCGGTGCCTACACCTACACACCGACCGTCGACGCCCGGCTGGCCGCGGCCGCCAGGGGTGCCCCCACCGCCGACAAGAGCGACACCTTCAGCATCGCCGTCGACGACGGGCACGGCGGCATCACCACCAAGATCGTCACCCTCTCGGTGTCGCCGCTGGGGGACAAGCCGGTTTCGGGAACCCCGACCGTGAACGCCGCAGATGCTGCCGGAACCGTCACCGGCGCAGTGCAATTCACCGAGCCGTACCCGCAGTTGCCACTCACCTACACGGTCAGCACGGCCACCACCAAGGGCACGCTCACCCTCGACGCGGCCTCCGGCCAGTTCACCTACACCCCGACCGCGGCGGCGCGCCKGGCCGCGGGCGTCTCGATCAAACCGATCACGGACACGTTCGTCGTCACCGCGACCAACTCGATCACCTCCACCAGCGAGACCGTCACCGTGACGGTGGCGCCGGCCGTGCTCGCGGTCACCGGTTCGGTCGACTCCGGCAGCGCCCCACTGGCATTGACCGGTGCGGTCAGCCCCGACGGTCAGACCGTGTACGTCACCGACTCCGGCGCGGGCACCGTCTCGGCGGTCACCGGCGCGGCGACCACGACGATCGCCGTCGGCGGTGCCCCGGGTGCCGTGGTGATGAACGCGAGTGGCGCCACGGTGTACGTGGCCGACAGTGCGGGCAACGTGGTGTCGGTCATCGACACCACGAGCAACACGGTCACCGGAACCATTACTGTCGGAAGCAATCCTGCGGCACTGCTGGTCAGCTCCGACGGCACCAGGCTCTACGTCGCCAACGCGGGCTCGAACACGGTGTCGGTGGTGGACACCGCCACCGGCCTGGTGACCAAGACCATCAAGGTGGGTAGTGCGCCGTCGGCGCTGGCGTTCAAACTCGACGGCAGCAGGCTGTTCGTCGCGAACGCGGGTTCGAACACGGTGAGCATCATCAACCCGTCGACCCGGGCCGTCACGAAGACCATCAAGGTGGGCGGCACGCCCGTCGGGTTGGCGTTCAGTCCGGACGGCAGCGCCCTGTACGTCAGCGATGCCGGCAGTGGTTCCTTGTCGGTGATCTCGATGGCCGACAACAGTGTGATCACCACCAAGCTGGGGGTGACGGTCGACGCGCTCGTGGCCGGCCCCGGCCCCACTCTGTACGTCTCCGACGGCGCCGACGCGGTGTCGGTGGTGACGGTCACCAGCGGTGTCGACACGCCCGTCGCGGGCGACGTGACCGTCGGTCTGCCCGATGAGACGACGGGCGTGGTCACCGGATCGCTCACCTATACCGATCCTTCCGGAAAAGCCTTGACGTACAAGGTGATCACCGCACCCGACGACGGCACTGTGACGGTCACGTCGAAGGGTACGTTCACCTACACCCCGGGTATCGCCGCCCGCCTGGCCGCCGGGTATACCGATACCACCGACACCTTCACCGTCGTCGCCACCAACGGCCTCGCGGCGACGCCACAGACGGTGACGGTGCCGGTCTCGGGTGAGGTCAACGTCTCTGTCGCGCTGAAGATGGTCTACGGCACCGAGCCGGTGGTCTACGTCTCCATCAACGGCGGGAAGCGGGTGCCGGTGCTGGTCGACACCGGTTCCGAAGGTCTGGTCATCACGTCCAAATACGTGGGCACACAACAGGATCTGGGTACATCGACGGGTTCGGGTGCCAGTGGCTATTCCGGCGGGTTGAGCTACACCTTCGACACCTACACGACCACAGTCGATTTCGGTAACGGCGTCGTCTCGGGGCCCACGTCGGTCGACATCGTCAGTGCCGCCTCGCAGTCGGCGTTCGCCTCGTTCGCGTCACGCAACGGGGTGGTCGGGATTCTCGGCATCGGGCCGAATTCCTATGGGCCGGGGCCCAGTTCGGTGATCACCGCACTGCCCGGTTATCTGAACTACGGGGTGCTGATCGACGAGCAGCACGGTCTGCTGGAATTCGGGCCCAACCCGCTGACTGCCGTGACGACGATCGCGGGGGCGCCCTGGACCACCCTGCAGGTGCAGGTCGGCAACGGCGCCCGCACGACGGTCACCGCCGCGATCGACTCCGGTGGTGTCTACGGGACCATTCCGTCGTCGTTGGTGGGGGGTGCGTCCAGTGTGCCGGCCGGCACGGTGATCCGGGTCTACACGGGTGACGGGCTGACGTTGCTCTACGCCTACAAGACGTCCTACACCAACCGGCCGACGGTCACGTCGGACGACTACATGAACACCGGATACGTGCCCTTCGCCCTGGGACCGATCTACATCTCTGCCATCGGTCCGGTCGGTCAGACGGTTTTCGACTTCTGACTCACGAGTCCTTGAGCAACAGGTCCCGGGTGATCTCCATGTGCCCGACGTGTTGGGCGATGTCGCGGAGTATGTGCAGCAGCGTCCATTCGGGCGTCGCGGTGCCCAGCACGGATGCCCGGGTGGTCCCCCCGCGCACCCCGTCGGCGAGATCGCGATCGCGGATGCCTTCGGTGAGCCCCACCTGCACCCACGCGGGGAGTCGCTGCTGCAGCGTGGTCAGGCGGGCCAGTAGCTCCTCGACCGGCCCGGCAGCGGTGAACTCGGCGTCACGGTCACGCGGAATCCGCTGCCCCGCAATGAAAGAACCCGCCCAATAGTCCACCACCCCGATGCAGTGGTTCACCACCGCGTAGCAACTGTTCGCTCCCGGGAGATCTGGCCGGCGGTTGGCGAGGTCATCGCCGAGCACCGTGAGGATGTCGGCCATCGCGGTGAAGCATTCGGACGAGATCGTCAGCAGCGCCTCGCCAAGGGGCTGCTGACGATCGACGCTCGTCACGACGTGCCTAGTCCAGGTAGTCGCGCAGCACCTGCGAGCGCGACGGGTGGCGCAGCTTGCTCATGGTCTTGCTCTCGATCTGACGGATCCGCTCACGCGTCACGCCGTAGACCTGGCCGATCTCGTCGAGGGTGCGGGGCTGACCGTCGGTCAGGCCGAAGCGCAGCCGGACCACGCCGGCTTCACGCTCGGAGAGCGTCTCCAGCACCGACTGCAGCTGATCCTGCAGCAAGGTGAAGCTCACCGCGTCCACGGCCACCACGGCCTCGGAATCCTCGATGAAGTCGCCGAGCTGGCTGTCGCCCTCGTCGCCGATGGTCTGGTCCAGCGAGATGGGTTCACGCGCGTACTGCTGGATCTCCAGCACCTTCTCCGGCGTGATGTCCATTTCCTTGGCGAGCTCTTCGGGAGTGGGCTCGCGGCCCAGGTCCTGGAGCAGTTCGCGCTGGATACGGCCGAGCTTGTTGATGACCTCGACCATGTGCACCGGGATACGGATGGTGCGGGCCTGGTCGGCCATGGCGCGGGTGATGGCCTGCCGGATCCACCAGGTGGCGTACGTGGAGAACTTGTAGCCCTTGGTGTAGTCGAACTTCTCGACCGCGCGGATCAGGCCCAGGTTGCCCTCCTGGATCAGGTCCAGGAAGGCCATGCCGCGGCCGGTGTAGCGCTTGGCCAGCGACACCACCAGACGCAGGTTGGCCTCCAGCAGGTGGTTCTTGGCACGGTCGCCGTCACGGCAGATCCACTGGTAGTCGCGGCGCTGCGCGGTGGTGAGCTTCTCGCCCTTCTCGACGAACTCGACCATCAGCTGAGTGCAGTACAGCCCGGCCTCGATGCGCTTGGCGAGCTCGACCTCTTCCTCGGCGTTGAGCAGCGCGACCTTGCCGATCTGCTTGAGGTAGGCGCGCACCGAGTCGGCCGATGCCGTGAGCTCGGCGTCCTTACGGGCCTGGCGCAGGGCCTCGGATTCCTCCTCGTCCCAGACGAAGTCGCCGGACGCCTTGTCCTTCTCGGACGGCTCGGGGAGATCTTCTTCGGCCTTCGCGGGCTTGGCGCCGGGCACCACCACCACGGCGACTTCGGCGCCTTCAGCGGTCTCGGACTCACCGTCGGACTCGGCGTCGTCGCCGTCGTCGGTGCTCTCCTCGGCGTCGTCGGTCTCCAGGTCGTCGTCGATCTCGACTTCCTCGAGATCGTCGCCCGGCTCAGCCTCGAGTTCGTCGTTCTCCAGGTCCTCGCCGAGGTCTACGGCCTCGGCGTCGCCGTCGGCCTTGCCTGCCACCTTCGAGGCGGCTTTCTTGGCGGGAGCCTTGGTGGCACGTTTGACGGGAGCCTTGGCGGCTGCGGCCTTGGCGGGAGCCTTCTTCGCAGGAGTCTTGGCGGCGGTGCGCTTCACCGGCTCGTCGGTTGCCGGGCTTGCTTTTGTCGCTGCCACGTACACCCTTTCGGTCTTGCGGATTCCGGTGCGCACGCATGCAACACCGAAAAGCGGCTGTGTTGAATATTGGCGATGATCTCTGCTCGGAAACCCGCCGCTATTTCGGTAGGCGGCCGCCGTTGACCATTGTAACGACAGTGTGAGATAAGGCTGCGCCGTGCGCCAAATTTGCGCTTTCGCGCGCGTCGTGTCAGGCGGAGCCGTGGGCCGTGTCGGCGGCGAGTGCGGCGCCGACGATGCCGGCCTCGTTCTGCAGGGCCGCGGCCACCACCGGGGTGCGGTTCTTCAGCAGCGGAATCCACTTCTCGGCCTTGCGGCTGATGCCGCCGCCCGCGATGAACAGGTCGGGCCAGATCGCGTTCTCGACGGCCACCAGCACCTTGGTGACCTCTTCGCTCCAGCGCTCGTAGCTCCACTCCTTGCGCTCCTTGACCGACGACGCGGCCCGGTGCTCGGCCTCTTTGCCGCCGACCTCCAGGTGGCCGAACTCCGTGTTGGGCAGCAGCACGCCGTTGTGGATCACGGCCGAGCCGATGCCGGTGCCGAAGGTCAGCAGCACGATGACGCCGGTGTTGTCCTTGCCCGCGCCGAACCGCTCCTCGGCGAGCCCGGCCGCGTCGGCGTCGTTGAGCACCGAGACGGGTTGTCCGCCCAGTTCGTTGCCGATGATCTCGGCGGCGTTGGTGCCGATCCAGCCCTTGTCGACGTTGGCGGCGGTCCGCACGATGCCGTCGGTCACCACGCCGGGATAGGTGACCCCGAGCGGTCCGGTCCAACCGAATTCGCGGACCACGGCGGCCACCGTCTTGGCCACGGCGTCCGGGGTCGAGGGCTGGGGCGTCAGAAGCTTGTAGCGGTCGCCGATGAGCGCGCCGGTGTCCAGATCGACGATCCCGCCCTTGATGCCGCTACCGCCGACGTCGACGCCGAATCCGCGGCGCTGGGTGCTGGCTTCAGTGGCGGTCATAGAACGCTCCTCATGCAAGGTCCGGCGGATGCGACGCGTCACACACATTAGTGCCCGGACTTCGGCTGTGCTGCGATGGTGGGGTGGAAACCGACAACTGTGATCCGCTGACTTTGCGTGCCGTGGCCGAGCAATTGGCCACCGAGGCGGCCGCTTTCGTGCGGCGCCGCCGTGGGGAGGCCTTCGCCAGCGCGGCCTCCACCGCCGCATCCGTGCGTTCCAAGAGCACGCCGACCGATCCGGTGACCGTGGTGGACACCGAGACGGAACGACTGATCCGGGACCGGCTCGCGGTACTGCGACCGGGCGATGAGGTGCTCGGCGAGGAGGAGGGCGGTTCGGCCGACGTCGAGCCGGGCCGGCCGGTCTGGGTGATCGATCCCATCGACGGCACGGTCAACTTCGTCTACGGGATCGCCGACTACGCGGTCTCGGTCGGGGTGCAGATCGACGGCCGGTCGGTGGCGGGCGCGGTGGCCAACGTGCCGACGGGCGAGCTGTATTCGGCGGCGCGGGGGCACGGCGCGACGGTGACGCGCGACGGACGGTCAACGGTGTTGCGGTGCAACGACATCGACGATCTGTCGCTGGCCCTGGTCGGTACCGGATTCTCGTACGAATCGCAGCGCAGGGCCACCCAGGCGCAGGTGCTGGCCGGGTTGCTGCCCGCGATCCGGGACGTCCGCAGGATCGGTTCGTGCGCCCTGGATCTGTGCATGGTGGCGGCGGGGCAGCTCGATGCCTATTTCGAGGACGACGTGCATGTGTGGGATTGGGCGGCCGGGGTGCTCATCGCGACCGAAGCCGGTGCCGTCGTCGGCCTGCCGGACCCGGACCTGCTCTGTGCGGCCGCACCGGGCGTGGCCACCGCGCTCGGGGACGCGCTGCGCGGGCTGGGTGCCCGCTAGCGGGTCAGCAGGCGGCGCTGTGGATGGTGCGTAGGAGCGCCGGATCCGGCGGCTGCGTGGCGTCCGGGCGCAGGCTGGCGAGCATCGCATCGATGTCGTCGTTGTGGCTGAATTCGCTGAACTCGGTGCCGATGGCGAGGTCGACGGAGTCGTCGGGGCGCTGGTCCTGGAACAGTTCGGTGCACGGCGCCACCAGCCAGACGGCGGCGGCGGCGGCCCGACCGGACGGGCCGAACCGGATCTGGCCCTGGCACTCCAGCCGGGTTCCCGCGTAGACGGCGTCGTTGGACGCGGTCGGCTGGGCGAAGCCCAGGTCGCGCAGGGTGCCGGACACCTCCGCGGCCTGGCCGCCCTGGCCGCTGGCGTTGAGCACCTTGGTCTTGGTGTCGGCGAGCTTGGCGGGCACCACCTCGGACATGGTTTCCCGCGACACCTGCTGGCCCAGGGTGGGCTGATTCGGGTCGGTGGGCGCCGGGGGAGCGTTGCAGACGACCGCCTCGTGGACGTCGGTGGGCCGGTTCAGGGCGATCACCCACACCACGCCGGTCAGTATTGCCAGCGCGAGGAACAGGCACAGGACGGGCACATGGTTCCGTCTGCGGAACGGGCGACCGTGCTTGTCGAACGCCGTGCCGTCGGTGATGAGTGCGACCACCCATGCACCTTAAGGGCTGAAACCGGCACCCGTCGCCAGCTGCAGATTCGTGCTGTGATATAAATCACACCCCTCCAGGGGCTATTCAGGGCACGAATCATTTGGTGTAGGCGTTCGACGCTGGTACAAAGCTCTGCTGCAAGGTAACGGAGGGGATGAGATGGCTACCGACTACGACGCTCCGCGGCGATCAGAGACCGATGACGTGTCTGAGGATTCGCTGGAGGAGCTCAAAGCACGACGTAACGAGGCCCAATCGGCCGTCGTCGACGTCGATGAATCCGAGTCCGCGGAATCGTTCGAACTACCCGGCGCGGACCTGTCGGGGGAAGAGCTCTCGGTGCGTGTCATTCCGAAGCAGGCCGACGAGTTCACGTGCTCCAGCTGTTTTCTGGTGCACCACAGGAGTCGGCTGGCAAGCGAGAAGAACGGCATGATGATCTGCACCGATTGCGCGGCCTGATCTACGAGCGAAGGGCTGCCAGCACCCGATCCGGGTGCCGGCAGCTCACCAACCAGTACGGGGTCGGGTCGTCGGGATCGTCGAGCACGACCAACACCATGGGGCCGACCCAGGCCCGGTGCAGGACATAGGCGGCGGGGTCGAGCTGGCGCCCCAGCGCCGCCGACTTGGCCGACTTCGGCACCTCGGCCGACCGGGAGATGACGCTGACCGGCAGGTGTGCCGGGCCGGCCCACAGTTCGCCGCCCGTGGCTCCGTCGACGACCCGGACCTCCATGCGGCTCATCCAGATCATCGCGGCGGCGGCCACCGGAAGCAGGACCGCGAACGGCACCCAGTCCGGAAGTGCGGCCACGCCCATGTTCACCTCGGTCGCGATCAGTGCGGCCAGCCCGAGGGCGGGCGGCCAGAACCACCACGGCACCCGGAGGCGCTCTCGATAACGCACCGATTGGGTGGTTGCGCGCGTGTCTGACACGTGCCCAAGGGTAATCTCTCGCGTCGTGCCCACTTCTCTGGCGGTCGTGCGTCTGGACCGCGATCTACCGTTGCCCAGCCGGGCCCACGACGGCGATGCAGGCGTGGACCTGTTCAGCGCCGTGGATGTGGATCTCGCGCCCGGACACCGCTCCCTCGTGCCGACCGGCATCGCCGTGGCCATTCCGCACGGGATGGTCGGATTGATCCATCCCCGTTCGGGTTTGGCTACGCGCGTGGGGCTTTCGATCGTGAACAGTCCCGGCACCGTGGACGCCGGGTACCGTGGCGAGATCAAGGTGGCGCTGATCAATCTCGACCCTGAGCAGCCGATTGCGATCCGGCGTGGCGACCGCATCGCCCAGCTGCTGGTGCAGCGGGTCGAACTTCCCGAGCTGGTCGAGGTCTCGTCGTTCGACGAGGCCGGACTGGCTGACACCTCCCGTGGCGATGGCGGTCACGGTTCCTCCGGCGGACATGCGAGTTTGTGATGGCTAAAGACGTGGAAATCGACAACGAGTCGGACGAGGATTTCGACGGCCCCTTCGACATCGAGGACTTCGACGATCCGGAGGCGGCCGCGGTGGCGCGCCTGGATCTCGGCTCGGTGCTGATCCCGATGCCCGAGGCCGGGCAGGTGCAGGTCGAGTTGACCGAGCAGGGCGTGCCAAGTTCGGTGTGGGTGGTGACGCCCAGCGGCCGGTTCACCATCGCGGCCTACGCGGCCCCCAAGTCCGCCGGGCTGTGGCGTGAGGTGGCCGGCGAGCTGGCCGATTCGCTGCGCAAGGACGGCGCGAAGGTCCGGATCGAGGACGGCCGCTGGGGCCGCGAGGTCGTCGGCGTGAGCGCCGTTGCGCCGGAGGGCCAGACCCCGGGCGTGGTGCGCTTCATCGGGATCGACGGCTACCGCTGGATGATCCGCTGCGTGGTGAACGGCGCGCCCGAAAGCATCGACGGACTTGCCGCCGAGGCGCGGGAAGCCTTGGCGGACACCGTGGTTCGGCGTGGCGATACACCACTGCCGGTTCGGACCCCGCTGACGGTGCAGCTGCCGGATCCGATGGCCGAACAACTGCGTGCCGCGCAGGAGCAGGCGCAGGCGGCCGCGCCGCCGGCGCCGCCGACTCCGGATGCGCGCCGTACCGCGATGTCGGCGATGCAGCAGCTACGCAGCACGATCACCGGCGGCTAGAGGTCCAGTAGGGCCCCGACGCAGGCCGCGCCCAGCACGGCCGGGTCGGCGCCCATCTCGTCGAGGGTGACCGTGCGCAGTGCCGCATGCGGCGCCGCGGCCACCCATTCCAGCGCCACGTCCACCGGGTGGATCGGATCGTCGGTTGCGGCCGCGACACCCATCGGGACGGTCAGGGTGGCCAGCTGCTCACTCGTCGGCGACACGTGCCCGGCCGCCGCGTCCATGGCGTCGGGCAGGTCGGGCCACTGCGCCAACCACGACCGGGTGAGTTCCTCGCCCAGCCAGGGCGGGGTGGAGGCCCGCATGGTGGCCACCGTCGCGGCCAAGCCGTCGTTGCGCAGCACCTGCGCGGTGTGCCGGGCCGAGAGGGCCGCCGGCGCGTTGTCCGGCTGCCCCGTCCACGCAGGCAGGGCCGCCAGCACGGCGACGGTGTGCGCGGGATGAGCCAGCGCCCAGGCGGTGGCGACGGCGGCGCCGATCGACACGCCGCCGACGGCGATGGTGTTGCGTTCGTCACCTCGGGCCGCCTCGTCCAATGCCGCCAGATATCCGGCGATGAGCTTGCGCGGTTGCGGCGCCGGGGTCACCACAACGGCTCCAACCTGGTGCAATGGGGCCGAAAAAGCCCGGTACACATAGTCATCATCGGATCCGGTGCCGGCCAGCAGGACTGTCGTCACGCCACGCAAATTCACTGCCATGTCTCGATGGTGCACCCATCGGCGCGGCGCGCCCGACACCACGTGGCGATTCGGACTCAAGAGGTCTACCGTGGCGAAAGTCAGGAAAGTAAATCCGCGTTGGATTTACGGCAAGGGAGAGGCCATGGCTACGGCCGAAGGGTATCTGCGCCGGCTCACTCGGCGGCTCACAGAGGACCCGGAGCAGCTCGACGTCGAGGAGCTCAGCGGCGACGCGGCCAGTACCGGTGCGCAACGCGCAATCGACTGTCGTCGCGGTCAAGAGGTCACGATGGTCGGCACCCTGCGGTGTGTCGAGACCAACGCCAAGGGCTGCGGCAGCGGCGTCCGTGCCGAACTGTTCGACGGCACCGACTCGGTGATGCTGGTCTGGCTCGGGCAGCGCCGGATCGCCGGTATCGAGTCCGGCCTGACCCTGCGGGTACACGGTCGCCTCGGCAAGCTGGAGAACGGATCCAAGGCGATTTACAACCCGCACTACGAGATTCAGAAGTGACTGACCCCGAACAGGGGACTGAGAAAAACAATGCGCGCGCGGTTCTCGACCAGATGGGCGGCATCAGCGGCCTGATCTACTCGTCGCTGCCGGTTCTCGTCTTCGTCCCGGTTTCGACCACGGCAGGGCTGATGCCCGCCATCTTCGCCGCACTCGGTGTCGCGGCCCTCGTGCTGATCTGGCGGCTGGTCCGCCGGGAATCCTTGCAGCCCGCGGTATCCGGTTTCATGGGCGTCGGGATCAGCGCGCTGATCGCCTGGTACCTGGGCGAGTCCAAGGGCTTCTTCCTGTACGGCATCTACGCAAACCTGTTCTACGCAGGCATTTTCGCGTTGTCCATCCTGATTCGCCGGCCGGTGGTCGGCTACGCGTGGGGGTGGCTCAACGGGCACGGCAGCGACTGGCGCGGTGTGCGCAAGGCGCTCCTGGTGTTCGACGGGGCGACGCTGGCCTGGGTGGCCGTGTTCGCGTCCCGCTACGTCGTGCAGAACCATCTATACGACACCGACGAGGTCGGCTTGCTGGGGGTCGCCCGCATCGCGATGGGCTGGCCACTGACCGGCGTCGCGGCGATCATCACCTATTTCGCCATCCGGTCCGCGCAGCGCGCGGTGCACGCACAGCACGCCGAGCAGAACGAAGTCGCGGAAAGCTAAGCCTTCGCGGGGTGCAGCAGCAGCTCGCGCAATTCGTCTTCGACCTCGGCGATCGCCACGAAGATCAGCTCATCGCCGCCCTCCAGCGGTTCGTCGCCCTCCGGCACGATCACCCGCGACCCGCGCAGAATCGTCACCAGCGAGGCGTCACGCGGCAATTGGAGGCGCTTGACGGCCTTGCCACCCCACGGGGTGTCGTCGGGCAGCGTGATCTCGACCAGATTCGCCTGTCCCGTGCGGAAACTCATCAACCGCACCAGATCGCCGACGGCGACGGCCTCTTCCACGAGCGAGGCCAGCATGCGGGGGGTGGACACCGCGACGTCGACGCCCCAGTTGTCGTCGAAGAGCCACTCGTTGCGCGGGTCGTTCACCCTGGCCACCACGCGCGGCACCGCGAACTCGGTCTTGGCCAGCAGGCTGAGCACGACGTTGGCCTTGTCGTCGCCGGTCGCGGCGATGACGACGTCGAACTCCTCGAGCTTCACCGACTCCAGCAGGGACAGTTCGCACGCATCGCCGAGCCGCCACTGCGCGGCAGGGATGGCGTCGACGTCGATGTGTTGCGGGTCGCGCTCCAACAAGGTGACGTCGTGGCTGTCGACGAGTTCACGGGCGATCGAGCGGCCGACGGCGCCGGCCCCGGCGATGGCAACCTTCATCAGTTCTCGTCCTCGCTCGGCGGCAGTGCGGAGATCGCCATGGCTTCGGCGATGTGCCCGGAGATGGCGGCCATGAAGACGTGGTCGCCGGCCTGGATGACGGTCTTGGCGTCGGGCAGCAGTCCGGTGCCCAGTCGCAGCAGGAAGGCCACCCGGCCACCGGTGGCGGCTTCCAGCTCGGTCATGGCACGGCCGGCCCATTCCTCGTGCAGCGGCAGTTCGGCCACGCCGACGTTGCCGGAAGGGTCGCGCCACTTGGTGGTTTCGGTCTCCCGGGTCAGCACGTTGAGCAACCGGTCGGTGGTCCACGGCACGGTCGCCACCGTCGGGATGCCCAGCCGCTCGTACACGGCGGCCCGCTTGGCGTCGTAGATGCGCGCGACGACGCGCTCCACGCGGAATGTCTCCCTGGCCACGCGGGCGGAGATGATGTTCGAGTTGTCGCCGGAGGACACCGCCGCGAAGGCACCCGCCTCCTCGATCCCGGCCCGAAGCAACACATCGCGGTCGAAACCCATTCCGAGCACGCGTTCGCCGGTGAACTCGGGGCTGAGTCGGTTGAACGCCGTGCTGTCACGGTCGATCACAGCTACCTCATGGCCGATCCGGGACAAACCGTCCGCCAATGATGCGCCGACCCGGCCGCATCCCATCACCACTACCCGCACCCTGGGTCCTCTCGGCCGTCTGCCAGGAATATGTTCCTCATTCAACCAGCGCACCCGGAACGCTACAGCCAATCGCCGGTGGGCTTAGTGTTGGCACTCGTGTCCAAGCTTTCAACCGCCGCGCGGCGGCTGGTGCTGGGAAGGCCGTTCCGCAGCGACAAGCTCGCGCACACGCTGCTGCCGAAGCGGATCGCCCTCCCTGTGTTCGCCTCTGATGCGTTGTCCTCGGTTGCCTATGCCCCGGAAGAAGTGTTCCTGGTGCTGTCGGTGGCCGGCGTGACCGCCTACTCGGTGGCTCCCTGGATCGGGCTGGCCGTCGCCGGCGTGATGCTCATCGTGATCGCGAGTTATCGGCAGAACGTGCACGCGTATCCGTCCGGCGGCGGCGACTACGAGGTGGTGACGACCAACCTGGGTGGGACGGCCGGCCTCACGGTCGCCAGCGCGCTGCTGGTGGATTACGTGCTGACGGTGGCGGTGTCGATGTCTTCGGCGATGTCCAACATCGGTTCGGCGGTGCCGTTCATCGCGCAGCACAAGGTGCTGTTCGCCGTTGCGGCCATCCTGATTCTGGCCTCGCTGAACCTGCGCGGTATCCGCGAATCCGGTACCGCCTTCGCCATTCCCACGTACGCGTTCATGGTCGGCATGTTCATCATGCTCGGCTGGGGCTTCTTCCAGATCTTCGTGCTCGGCCATCATCTGCAGGCGGAATCCGCCGGCTTCCAGATGCGTTCCGAACACGGCGAAGTGCTCGGATTCGCGCTGGTGTTCCTGGTGGCGCGGGCGTTCTCGTCGGGTTCGGCGGCGCTGACCGGAGTCGAGGCGATCAGCAATGGTGTGCCCGCCTTCCAGAAGCCGAAGTCGCGCAATGCGGCGACGACGCTGCTTCTGCTCGGGCTCATCTCGGTGACCCTGCTCATCGGAATGATCATGCTGGCCAAGGAAACCGGCGTGCAGATGGCCGAGCGGCCGAACGAGCAGCTGATCGGCGCGCCGGAGAACTACCACCAGAAGACATTGATCGCGCAGCTCGCCGACGCCGTCTTCCACAACTTCGGGCCTGGCCTGTTCATCATCGCCCTCGTTACGGCGCTGATCTTGGTGCTGGCCGCGAATACGGCGTTCAACGGATTTCCGGTGCTGGGCTCGATCCTCGCCCAGGACCGGTTCCTGCCCCGTCAGCTGCACACCCGCGGTGACCGGCTGGCGTTCTCCAACGGCATCCTGTTCCTGGCCTTCGCGGCGATCGCCTTCGTGATCGCGTTCCGGGCCGAGACGACCGCGCTGATCCAGCTGTACATCGTCGGCGTGTTCGTGTCCTTCACCCTGAGCCAGATCGGCATGGTGCGGCACTGGACCCGGTTGCTGCGGATCGAGACCGATTCGGCCGTGCGCCGGCGGATGATGCGTTCCAGGGTGATCAACACCATCGGCCTGATCTGTACGGGCACCGTGCTGGTGGTCGTCGTCTTCACGAAATTCCTTGCGGGGGCCTGGATTGCGATCCTGGCCATGGGCATCCTGTTCGTCATCATGAAGCTCATCCACAAGCACTACGAGACGGTGGCTCGTGAGCTGGTGGCGCAGGAGGAATCCGAGGGCGATATCGTCCTGCCCAGCCGCAACCACGCCGTGGTGCTGGTGTCGAAGCTGCACCTGCCGACCCGTCGCGCGCTCGCCTACGCCAGGGCCACCCGGCCCGATGTGCTGGAGGCCATCACCGTCAGCGTCGACGACGCGGAGACGCGGCAGCTGGTGCATGAGTGGGAGGACAGCGATGTCAGCGTCCCGCTCAAGGTCATCGCCTCGCCCTACCGGGAAATCACCAGGCCGGTGCTGGATTACGTCAAGCGCGTCACCAAGGAGTCGCCGCGCACGGTGGTGACGGTGTTCATCCCCGAATACGTGGTGGGACATTGGTGGGAGCAGGTGCTGCACAACCAGAGCGCGCTGCGGCTCAAGGGCCGGCTCTTGTTCGAACCGAATGTGATGGTGACATCGGTGCCCTGGCAGCTGAATTCGTCTGAGCGGCTGAAAAAGCTGGAGCCGCAGTCGGCGCCCGGCGATGCGCGTAGAGGATTCCTGGATTGAGCGAGTTGACCCTGACCACCGGGCCCGCGGCAAACGGTGGCAGCTGCGTGGCGCGCCACGACGGCCGTGTGGTGTTCGTGCGGTACGCCCTGCCCGGCGAGACGGTGCGGGTGCAGGTTCGGGCCGAACGCGGATCTTATTGGCACGCAGACGTTGTCGAGGTGCTCGAAGCGTCGCCGGACCGCGTGGATTCGCAGTGTGCGATCGCCGGGGTGGACGGCGCGGGATGTTGCGACCTGGCCTTCGCGGCGCCGCCGGCCGCCCGCCGGCTCAAGGGTGAGGTGGTGGCCAACCAGCTGGGCCGGCTCGGTGGCTACGAGTGGTCAGGGGATGCCGAAGAAGTGGGCGAGGCCGGTGCGACCGGCTGGCGCACCCGGGTCCGTCTCGATGTCTCCGCGACGGGACACGCCGGATTTCACCGATACCACAGCACCGAGCTGTATCCCGGGCTGAATTGCGGCCAGCTTCGCCCGGGAATGCTCGACGGTCTCGACGGATCACGTTGGCCGCCGGGCGCGCAACTGCACATCGCCGTCGACGACGACGGGGTGCGCCACATCGTGCAGACCGGTCCGGGCAAGAAAGCACTGACCCAGGTGGTCGAAGGCCAGTACGAGGCGCTGCAGCGCATCGGCGGGCGGGAGTGGCAGGTGCCGGTGACGGCATTCTGGCAGGCGCACCGGGATGCGCCAGAGGTTTACAGTGCGCTGATCCGCGATGCCGCGAGGTTGGAGCCCGGGATGACCGCGTGGGATCTTTACGGTGGCGCAGGGGTTTTCGCAGCGGCGTTGGCGGAGGGCGTCGGCGAGACCGGTCAGGTGCTGACGGTGGACACCTCCCGCGGCTCGGCGCGATCGGCGCGTGCCGCGCTGGACGATATGCCGTGGGTGTCGGTGGTGACGGATTCGGTGCGCCGGGCGCTGACGGGTCGTCGCGACCGCGCCGACGTCGCGGTGCTCGACCCGCCGCGCACCGGTGCCGGGCGCGAGATCATCGACTTGATCGCCGGAGTGCCACGGGTGATCCATATCGGTTGTGAGGCAGCGTCATTCGCCCGCGACGTGGGGGAGTACCTACGCAACGGCTATACCGTGGAGCAACTCCGGGTGTTCGACGCGTTCCCGCTGACCCATCACGTGGAATGCGTGGCAGTGCTGAGCAGGTGAGTCACGCCGCCTTGCGCGGGATGACGATGTGGATGTCGCGGGTCAATACCCGCAGGCCGCCGGCGATGGGTGGCGCGGTCGATCGGTAGACCGCCCCGGTGGGTGTGGTGTATTCGGTGGTGTGCCGTCCGGAATCGCCGGGTACGACGCGGACCGCCCAGCCGGCTTGTTCTTTGGCGTAGTTGCATTGTTCGCACAGGCCTTGGCCGTTGACGGCGGCTGTGGGTCCACCCTCGCGGTCTGGGCAGGCGTGGTCGATGTGCCGGATCGGTGCGTTGCAGTACGGGGTGCGGCAGGTGGTGTCGCGGAACCGGATGAACTGGGCCAGTCCTTTGGGGAAGGCGCGGGATTTCGATTCCATGGCGACCAGTGCGCCGCTGGCGGGGTTTGCGTAGAGGCGGCGCAGGGCAATCTCGCCGTCCTTGTCGAGTGAGTCAGTGATCAGATCCCGGGCGCTCTGAGCAGGGATCGGCCCGTAGCCTTCGACGGAGGCCGGTTCGCTGCTGCCGGCGAGTAGCGCGTCATCGGGGAGCACCACGTTCACAGTGACGGGCACGGGTACTTCGGCGGGACGTCCGGTGAGGCGTTCGACGAACGTATCGGCCATGACCTGCCCGCGGCTGCGGTCGTCGGCGCAGGTTTTCGCGGCTCTGTCGAGGGTGGCGAACACCGCGACACCTTGGGGCATCGGTACCAGCGCGGTCACATACGCCATCGCATCCGGGGCGGGCCGGACGGAGACGTAGCGTTCCTCGGGCGCTTTGGCTGCGTGGTCGACCACGGCCTGCGGGTCGAGCCGGTAGGCGATCGTCTTGGCTTCGGCGGCGATCCGGGCATCTCCGAAGCCTTCCAAGGCGTTCGGGTCGGCGCAGAGTTCCTTGTCCAGTCGTCGACGGTCCTCGACCGTCAGACACGCCGATTCCCGGACTATCAATGTGGCTCGCCATTCGGAGAGCAACCCAGCTTCCAAAAGCGCCAGTGTGTGCGGCATTTCGTGGACGAGGGCCTTGGCGAAGCCGAGATGCTGGGATCCCTTCTTCGGCGAATCATGGCGGGCCAAGCCCACCTCGGCGGACAGCCCGCGACCGCGTTTGGCCAGGGGCACTCCGGCCGCGGCCTCCGCGGTGCGGCGCAGCTTCTCCCATTCGACGGTCAGGCGGGCTTGCTCGGCTGCCGCTGCGGCCTTCTGGCATTCGAGTTCGGCGATGCGGTCCCGCAGCACTGCCTCGGGGGTGCGCGGATTGATCGGCGACGATTCGAACATATGTGCAATATTACGCCGACAGGGTGACAAGTTGGAGCGTGATGTCGCAGGACATAGGTGACGGTTCTGAGCACCTAGGCCGAGACGCCCGGGGCGGCCATCTGTCGTGGACTCCGGACGTCGAGGTAGGTTCGAGCGGGGGATGGGAGGGGCGGGATGGCAGACGGACATATCAAGGTCGACCTCGCGCGACTGAACGGCGCGATAGAAGAAATTCAAGCTTTCGACCAGGCGATTGCGCAACAGCTTGCCGAACTCGAGGGCAGGGTCGCTGCACTCCATACCGGCTGGCGCGGAGAGGCGGCGGCGAAACACGCTGAGGCTCACGCTGAATGGCAGAAGGGCGCTCAGAACCTTGCCGATGGCGTCGCTCGGTTACGCGCTGTGTCCGCCGCGGCGCACGATGACTACCGGACGATCATCGAGGCCAACAGGGCGCGCTTTTCATGAGCGATCCGTTGCGAGTCGATGCGCAAGCGCTCGGACAGGTTGCCGAATTCGCAGAACGCGTCAGTGATGCGTTGATCGACCGACAGCAGCTTCTGGCCGGACATATGGCGGAACTGCTCGAGTCCGGCTGGCGGGGTTCGGGTGCGGAGGCATGCGCGTCGGCATGGCAAGCGTGGACCGACGGGTTTCGGCACATCATCGCGGGGTTGGCTGATGAGGCGATGGCGCTGCGTTTGGCTGCGTCCGAGTACGTTGCCTCGGACACGTCGGGATCCGAGGCCATCACCGAGTCGGGGGCGCGGTTCTAGCGACCCGGTTTGGGTTGCCGGGACAGGCCGTTCAACGCCGCGAGTTCGCGGTTGAATCCGTCGGCGGTATCCCCATCCACCTGTTTCACTGCGCGTGCAGACGCGATGATCTCCTCGGAATTGTGGGTGAGGTCGTCGACGAAGGTATCCATCTGCTTGTGCAGCACATCGGCGAAGGATGTCAGAGCGGGGCCTGAAGCGAATCCCGGATTGCCTTGTGTCGCAGGGTTCTGTGAGGTGAAAAAGGTGGCGTTTCTCGCCTTGGCGGCACCGGCGAGTTCGGACAGTCGCTGCCCACTCGCGGCGACCGCGGAAGGCTCGATGTGCAGGTCGTCGTCACTCATGTGCTGCCCCTCGCAGCAGTTCGTCGAGGCGCACGGAATCGAACCAGTGGATCGCCCACAAGGCATAGGCGAACAGTGTTGCGATGAAGCTGATTGCCATGTTGGGGAAGAGGGCGATCACTTGGAGGGCCGCCCAACCGAGTCCGACAGCTGACCAGCGGCGCACGACGGCGGGCGCCACCCTGGCATCGGACCGCAGGCTCCGTGTGATGCCACCGATGACGTAGAAGGTGCCTGCAAAATTCAGTGGCACGGCCAGCACAAGCCAGACCACATTCGGGGCAATCTCTCTTTTGTCCTCGGCTATTCCGGCAAGCAAGGACCGTAGACGCTTGCCGTAGAAGTACAGTCCGGAGAGATAGATGATCGGATACAGCACCAGCGAGAGGCCGCCGAAAGCGCTCAGCCCGTACAGCACCGAGTTGAATCCCCATTCACGCCACCAGAAGGCCGATGCCATCCAGCCGAGCATGGGCACGGTCAGCAGGCACGCCGACGGCAGGATTGACGCCACCGAACGTGGTTGCCGTTGTGCCTGATCGGTTCGTGTCACATCGTCCTCACCGTCATCCGAAGTGGCAATGCGAGATGGCATCCGGACGGTTGGTCGTTTCACTGCCCGTCCACACCGAAAACAGGTAGCCGGTCGAGAACAGGAGGACCGGGATCGCGAAGATCGCCATGGCAACTCGAAGGCGGGCCGTCTTGGCGGTCAGCCCGATCAATGCCGCGACGACGAGGGCCAACCCCGCCGTGATGGTGATCACCCACAAGTAGGTACGTTCGCTGGGGTCGTAGGGTCCTGCGACACAGCCGTCCCCTTGCCAAGCTGTCGAACGGCGCATCACGATGTCGATTCGCATTATCAGCGCCAGGACGATGACGGCGATCAGCATCGCGGGCAGCGCGCTCCAACGCAGACTCTTCACCACGTCACCCGTGGTTGAACGATCTGAATGTTCTGCTGGCCGTAGCTGTGCTCGAACTCCGGCAGGCGGCCGTTCAGTGCGTAGTTCAGCGCCTGGTCACTGTGTTGGGTGTAGAGGACTTCGCCGTCCGGCAATACGCCGGTGACCACCGCGGCGTGGTGAACTTCCCCAGAGTCAGCCATCTGCCAATAGACGACGTCCCCGGGTCGAACCTGGCTGGGATCGGTCACCACTGAACCGCCGTGGTTGAGAAAGAAATCGTGATTGTTCTGCGCCGCACCCCAACTCGGCGAGTAACCCGGAACTTGCGGTGGGAGGGCGTTGTCTCCGCCGAGGCCGCCGTCACTCCACCCGTCGTGATCCCAGTGGTTGACGGGCCAGGTGTCACTGTCTTTCGTCGGCATGCCGCCGCCGTACTTGAGCGTGTCTGAAACGAAGTTCGTGCAATTGTCCTCCGGGTCCCAGTCGAGACTCGAATTGTTGGCATTCTGTTTGGCGTAATTCACTGCGCCCGAAGAACTGTAGCCGAGTTCGGGGCGATCGATTTGCTGCTTGACGCTGTTGGGGATGCCATCGAGCCCCATCAGTTCCGTAGGGCACGCGCGCTGCAGATCGAACTGCTCGGCCGGGGTCAAACCGTTCCACCATTGCTGGACGTCGGTAGCCGAAAGGCCGTCCGGGATGGTGTCACGAATCTCTTCCAAAGACTTCTTGACCGCGTTGGCTTGAACTTCTTTGGCCTGGTCGACGGTAGTCTCAGGGTTGGATTCGCTCGCCGAGACGGCGCGCAGCTCGCCGGCGCAGATGTCGTCGGCCTGGGTGGCTGCTTCCACGGCGTCGTCGATCAGCTGTTGTGCCTGGCCGGCCAGGAGCATCAACTCCATGGGATCGTGATCCTGCAGGGTCGCGGGTAGCGAGACACTGCCGGATTGTGGGTTGACGATAAGCCCGTTGGACTCCGCAAAGCGGACTCCGTTCTCGAGTTCGTTCTGCGCGATCGTGACGGCGTGCGACAACGCGTCCACAGGCTCGACGCCGGCTCGTGCGAGAATCGACGACACATTTGCCCGGTCGGCAATCTTCGTCAGAACATCCGAGGCCAGCTTGCCGACATGATCGGGCCAGTCCGTCGTGAGTGGTTGGACGCCATTTCTGTGGATGTCATCCTCGACTCGCTGACATTGTTCGGCGGCGCTACGCAGGTCGTTGGCCGCATCCAGCCATAGCTGGGGCTTGGCACCGCGAAGCTCGCTGAATGTCACCAATGGCCGTCCCCCCGGGCGTCGCAATTGTTGTGCCGTTCGAATGTGAATGTATACCGCGTTGTTCCCGCGATAACGTGATCACCTCATGATCAGACTGTTCACCCGCGGCTCATGGCCGGAAGCCAAGCGGCTCACCGAGACTCTGCGCAGCGAGACCATCGGCGGCGTTCTGCTCCTCGTCGCGGCCGGCGCTGCGCTCATCTGGGCCAATTCGCCCTGGGCGCCCAACTACGAAAAGCTCTCCGACTACGTGCTCGGCCCGGAGGCACTGCACCTGAATCTGTCCGTCAGCGCGTGGGCCGCCGACGGCCTGCTGGCCATCTTCTTCTTCGTCGTCGGCGTCGAACTCAAACGGGAATTCGTCGCCGGCGACCTCCGCGATCCCGCCCGCGCGGTCTTACCGATCGCCGCGGCAGTCGGCGGCATGATCGTCCCCGCAGCCACCTTCATCGCCGTCAACATGAACCACCGCGACAACTTCGGCGGCTGGGCGGTACCCATTGCCACCGACATCGCGTTCGCGCTGGCCGTCCTCGCCGTGCTGAGCACCCACCTCCCGACGGCCCTGCGCACGTTCCTGCTCACCCTCGCCGTGGTCGACGATCTCCTGGCGATCATCGTCATCGCCGCCTTCTATACCGAGCACCTCGCGCCTGGGCCGCTGCTGGCCGCGCTGATTCCCATCGCGCTCTTCGGCCTCGCCGTGCAGAAGGGGATACGACATCCCCTCCTGCTCATCCCGCTGGCCGTCACCGCCTGGGCGCTGGTCCACGCGAGTGGCGTGCACGCGACGGTGGCGGGCGTGCTGCTCGGGTTCACCGTGCCGGCGCTGGGACGGCACGCCGCGGCCGAGAAGATCGAGCACGCCATCAGGCCACTGTCGGCAGGCGTCGCCGTCCCGGTGTTCGCATTCTTTGCCGCCGGCGTCACCGTCGGCGGGCTCAGCGGCCTCGGTCATGCGCTGACCCATCCGGTCACCATCGGCGTCATGGCGGGGCTCGTCATCGGAAAACCGATCGGTGTGTTCGGCACCACATGGTTGTTGGCCCGATTCACCAAGGCCAGCCTCGACGACGAACTGGCCTGGCGAGATGTGCTCGGCGTGGCCTTGCTGGCCGGAATCGGGTTCACGGTGTCGTTGCTCATCGGGGAACTGGCTTTCGAGGACGGCAGCGTTGCCGACGTCGATGCCAAGATCGCGGTGTTGTGCGGATCTGTGCTGGCAGGAGCGCTGGCCGCGGTGGTGCTCGTCAGCCGCAACGCCGCGTACCGACGCATCCATGCGCTCGAGACCGCCGACGACGACCACGATGGCGTGCCCGACATCTATCAGTCTCGACGGGACTGACACGTGTTGCGTGCGTAAACTGACGGGATGCTTGAACAGATCCGCGGACCCGCAGATCTGCAGCACCTTTCCCAGTCACAGCTCAACGATCTGGCCGGTGAGATCCGTGAATTCCTGATTCACAAGGTTGCTGCAACCGGCGGTCACTTGGGCCCGAACCTGGGTGTGGTCGAACTGACCCTTGCGCTGCACCGGGTCTTCGACTCCCCGCACGATCCAATCATCTTTGACACCGGCCATCAGGCCTACGTCCACAAGATGCTCACCGGCCGCTGCGCGGACTTCGCGAATCTGCGGATGAAGGGCGGCCTGTCCGGCTACCCGTCGCGCGCGGAGAGCGAGCACGACTGGGTCGAGTCCAGCCACGCCAGCACCGCGCTGTCCTACGCCGACGGGCTTGCCAAGGCCTTCGAGCTGTCCGGGCACCGCAACCGCCACGTCGTCGCCGTCGTCGGTGACGGTGCACTGACGGGCGGCATGTGCTGGGAGGCGCTCAACAACATCGCCGCCGCACACCGGCCCATCGTCATCGTCGTCAACGACAACGGGCGCAGCTACGCGCCGACCATCGGTGGACTTGCCGATCACCTGGCCACCCTGCGGCTGCAGCCCGGTTACGAGAAACTGCTGGAAAAGGGCCGCGACACCGTGCGCGGCGTGCCCCTCATCGGCGAGCTCTGCTATCAGTGCATGCACAGCGTGAAGGCCGGCATCAAGGACGCGCTGTCCCCGCAGGTCATGTTCACCGACCTGGGCCTGAAGTATGTCGGCCCCATCGACGGTCACGACGAACGCGCCGTCGAGGCGGCCCTGCGCAATGCCCGCGGCTTCAACGCCCCCGTCGTGGTGCATGTCGTCACCCGCAAGGGCAACGGCTACTCGTTCGCCGAGAACGACGAGGCCGAGCAGATGCACGCGACCGGTGTCATCGACCCGCACACCGGGCAACCCACGTCGGTGGCCGCGCCCGGCTGGACAGCGGTGTTCTCCGACGAGCTGATCAAGAAGGCCGCCCGGCGCCGCGACATCGTCGCGATCACCGCGGCCATGCCCGGTCCGACGGGCCTGAGCTCCTTCCGTCAGCACTATCCCGACCGCTTCTTCGATGTCGGGATCGCCGAGCAGCACGCCATGACCTCGGCGGCCGGGCTGGCCATGGGTGGCATGCACCCGGTGGTCGCCATCTACTCGACCTTCCTGAACCGCGCGTTCGACCAGTTGATGATGGATGTCGCGCTGCACAAGCTGCCCGTCACCATGGTGCTGGACCGCGCCGGTGTCACCGGCAATGACGGCGCCAGCCACAACGGCATGTGGGACCTGTCGATGCTGGGCATCGTCCCCGGCATCCGGGTGGCGGCCCCGCGGGATGCGGCGCGGCTGCGCGAGGAACTCGGCGAAGCGCTCGACGTCAAGGACGGCCCGACCGCCATCAGGTTCCCCAAAGGCGCAGTGGGCGAAGACATTCCGGCAGTCGAGCGGCGTGACGGGGTGGACGTGCTGGCGGTGCCCGCAGACGGTCTGTCGGCCGACGTGCTGCTCGTCGCCGTCGGATCGTTCGCCGTCATGGGCCTGGCCGTCGCCGAACGCCTGCAGCAGCAAGGCATCGGTGTCACGGTCGTCGATCCGCGCTGGGTCATCCCGGTGCCCCGGGCGCTGCACGCGATGGCGTCCGCGCACAAGCTCGTCGTCACCCTTGAGGACAATGGTGTCAACGGTGGCATCGGTTCGCTGATCTCGGCGGCGTTGCGCCGCAACGAGATCGACGTGCCGTGCCGCGACGTCGGGGTGCCGCAGGAATTCCTGGAGCATGCGTCGCGCTCAGAGATCCTCACCGAGATCGGGCTCACCGATCAGCATCTGGCCCGCCAGATCACCGGATGGGTGGCGGCGCTGGGCAGTCCGGTCGGCGACCACGTCCGGGAACAGATCGACTGATCCCGGGCCATGGACGCCGAACTTGCGCAGTGGAAAGCCGCGGGTAAGTCGTTCGACTACCTGGGTTTCGAGATCTTCTACCGGTATGAGGGCTCCGGTCCGAATCTGCTTCTGATCCATGGGTATCCGTTCAACTCCTGGGACTGGGCCCAGATCTGGCCGGAGCTGACGGCGCGGTTCACGGTGATCGCCCCCGACATGATCGGGATGGGGTTCTCCGACAAACCGGTGCGTTACGGCTATTCGGTGCCCGACCACGCCGACATGCACGAGGCGCTGCTGGCTCATCTGGGTGTCGAGTCGGCGCACATCCTGGCCCACGACCTCGGGGTGTCCGTCGGTCAGGAACTTCTGGCTCGCCACGAACGGGGCGATCAGGTCTACGGCGCATTGCGCATCCACTCGATCACCTGGCTCAACGGGGGACTGTTCGTCGAGGCCTACGAGCCCCGGCTCATGCAGAAGCTGCTGTCGCGAACCCCGTTGGGCGACCTCATCAGTCCGTTGCAGGGCAGCCCACTGTCCCGGCGGTTGTTCGACCCCACCATCAACGAGATGTTCGGCGTGCACACCAAACCGACGCCGACGATGATGGACCAGTTCCACGAGATCCTGGACTACAACGACGGTAAGCGGGTCACGCACAAACTCGGCCGGTTCGTCAATGACCGGTATGTGTACCGCAATCGCTGGGTGCGGGCGATGCGGGAGACGTCGGTGTCCATGCGTTTCATCGACGGGCCGGCCGATCCGAACTCGGGACGGCATATGGCGCAACGCTATTCGGAGATCATCCCGAATCCTGATGTGTACCTGCTCGCCGACGACATCGCGCACTGGCCGCAGATCGAGGCGCCCGCCGCGGTGCTGGAGGCGTTTTTAGCTCACGTCGGGGGTTAGGGCCACCGTCAGCACCGGCCCCGTCAACTCACGTTGCCACGGGCGGGCACCGGCTTGGGCCAGGAACTCGTCGACGGCGGCACCGACGTCCGCAGCCGGTTGCCAGTCCCAGCACAACCTGCGCAGCGTATCCGGGGTCAGCAGGTTCTCGGCGGGAACCGACACCGTTTGGGACAGTTCGGTGAGTCCGGCCCGCGCCTTCTCCAGTCGCTCGGCGGCCTCCGGCTTGCGCTTGGACCACCGCGACGTCGGAGGCGGACCGTTGACGGGTTCGGTCCCCGTCGGCGGGTCGGGATCCTGACGCGCCCTGGCCAGCGCATCCAGCCAGACCTGCGCGCTGCGGCGTTGCCGGCTGCCGCCGAAAACCGGAAGCGCCGTGAGCTTTTCGATGGTGTCGGGATCGGCGGTGGCGGCGCTGATGATCGCCGCGTCCGGCAGGATCCGGCCGGGGGCGATATCGCGCCGGGAGGCGATGTGATCACGGGTGGTCCACAACTCCCGCACCGCGGCCAGTGTCCGCGGGTTACGCACCTTGTGGATGCCCGACGTACGGCGCCACCGGTCGCGCCGGGTCGGAGTCGCCTCCAGCGTGCGCAGATGTTCGAATTCCTGTGCGGCCCAGTCTGATTTGCCCTGCTCTTCGAGGACGGCGGCGACCGCCGCGCGCAGTTCCACCAGCACCTCGACGTCCAGTGCGGCGTAGTTCAGCCATTCGGCGGGTAGCGGTCGCTTGGACCAGTCGGCCGCGCCGTGGCCCTTCACCAGGCCCAGCCCCAACAGCCGGCGGACCTCCTCGGCGAGGTTGACCCGCTCGAAGCCGGCCAGCCGACCACCCAGTTCGGTGTCGTACAGGCTCGGCGGCGCCATCCCGAGCTCGGCGAGGCACGGGAGGTCCTGGTCGGCCGCGTGCAGGATCCATTCGTCGGTGCCGAGCACCCGCGCCACCGGAGCCATCACAGCCAGCGGATCGCCGCCGTGGTTGACGGGGTCGATCAGGACGGTGCCCGCCCCGGTTCGCCGGATCTGCACCAGATAGGCCCGGTTGGAGTAGCGGAATCCCGACGCCCGCTCGGCGTCGATGGCGAACGGGCCGGTGCCGCCGGCCAACTGTTCGGCGGCGCGGGCGATATCGCTGGGATAGATCGCGAGCGCCGGCACGCCGTCGGCGGGCGCCAGTAAGGGAGTGGCTTCGGGCTCGTCGGCCTCGGGCTCCGGTGCAGGGTCGGTCATCAGGCGCGGGTACGGGAGCCCAGGGTGGTGACTCCCGCCGGCGGAAGGCCGGCCGCGTGCTCGAGGACCTCGCAGAACGCCTGCACGTGGGGACCGAGTTCGAGGTTGGTGGCGGTCCACGATGCGCGCAGTTCCAGCTGATGGGCGCGCGGCGGGCCGGAGATGTCGCCGTAGCGCACCGACGTGGTGGCGGTGACGGTGCCGCCCAGGGCGGTGACGGCCTCGGCGTGCTCTCCGAGGGCATCGACGAGCCAGCTCCACGCGACCTCGGGCAGCAGCGGATCGACGGCCTCGGTGGAATCCAGGTCGGCCTGGATGTAGGCGACCAGGCGCATGGTGCCGTCCCAGGCTTCGGCGCCCTCGGGATCGTGCAGCAGGATCAGCCGGCCGAACGCATCCCCTTCGGAACGTTCGGGGACGATCGCGGTCTCGGGGTGGCGGACCTCGGCGCCCAGCGCGTAGCTGAACGGGGCCAGTCGCTGTGGGGGCCTGATCGGGCCCAGCTCGATCTCCGGCCGCACCGTCGCGGCGKTCATCGCCGCGACCGCGGTGCGGAACTGGGCCGGTTCGGCGGATGTCACGCCAATTGACGCTAGACCCAACCTGGCCAAGGGGTGCGCAGGCGCGCCGGATTTCTGGGCCGTGGCAACATGGGACCCGATGAATACCCGCCGTGACCTGCCCGAGTCGCCCTTTCTCGCCGCCGCCGCCGGCCGCACGCCCACACGTATACCCGTGTGGTTCATGCGCCAGGCAGGTCGTTCGCTGCCCGAGTACCGGGAGCTGCGCGCCAACCACAAGATGTTGGACGCCTGCTTCGACCCGGAGCTGGTCTGCGAGATCACCCTGCAGCCCGTGCGCCGCCACGGGGTCGACGCGGCCATCTTGTTCTCCGACATCGTGGTGCCGCTGCGCGCCGCGGGTGTCGGATTGGACATCGTGCCCGACGTCGGCCCCGTGATCGACCACCCGATCCGCACCCGCGCCGACGTCGACGCCCTCAAACCGCTCGAGCCCCACCAGGTGGCGCCGGTCTCGGCGGCGATCAAGCTGTTGGTATCGGCGCTGGGCGACGTGCCGCTGATCGGTTTCGCCGGTGCGCCGTTCACCTTGGCGTCCTATCTGGTCGAGGGCGGGCCCAGCCGCAACCACGAGAAGACCAAGGCCATGATGCTCGGCGAGCCGGACACCTGGCATGCGCTGATGACGTCGCTGACCGACCTGACCATCGCCTTCCTGCGGGAGCAGCTGGCCGCCGGTGTCGACGCGATCCAGGTGTTCGACTCCTGGGCCGGCACCCTGTCGCTGGCCGATTACCGGGCCTCGGTGCTCCCGCACAGCTCCCGGGTGTTCGACGCGCTCAAGGGTGAAGGCGTACCCATGACGCACTTCGGGGTGGGCACCGCCGAACTGCTCGGCGCCATGGGTGAGGCCGGGGCGGGTGTGGTGGGCGTGGATTGGCGCACGTCGCTGGCCGCCGCCGCCACCCGCGTGCGGCCGGGCACCGTGCTGCAGGGCAACCTGGATCCCGTCGTGCTGCTGGCTGGCCGGCCGGTGGTCGAACGCGCGGCGCGCGCCGTCGTCGAGGATGGCCGCGCGGCCATCGCCGCGGGCGCCGGTGGTCATATCTTCAACCTCGGTCACGGTGTGCTGCCCGCCACCGATCCGGGTGTGGTCACCGACCTGGTGGAGCTGGTGCATTCATTGTGAAATCGGCGTACTGCGTTGTCGGCGGCGGCATTTCGGGTTTGACTGCTGCCTACCGATTGCGTGTCGCCGCCGGCCCGGACGCCTCGATCACCCTGTTCGACCCTGCCGACCGGCTCGGCGGGGTGCTGCGCACCGAGCAGGTCGGCGGGGTGCCGGTCGATCTCGGCGCCGAGGCGTTCATCGCGCGCAGGCCGGAGATGCCCGCCCTGTTGGCCGAGCTTGGCCTGGCGGGCAGGCAGGTCGCCAGTACCGGGGCGCGTCCCTTGTTGTTCACCCAGGGCAAGCTGCATCCCGTGCCCACCGGCACCCTGCAGGGCATCCCGGCGCAGGCCTCCTCGGTGGCGACGTTGGTGGACGACGCGACGGTGGCCCGTATCGCGGCCGAACCGGGGCGGCCGCTGCGCTGGCGCACCGGTGCGGACCCGTCGGTCGCCGAGTTGATCGGGGACCGGTTCGGCGAGCAGGTGGTGACCCGTTCGGTCGAGCCACTGCTGGCCGGGGTGTACGCCGGGTCCGCGGAGACCATCGGGATCCGGTCCTCGGTACCCACCCTGGGCGCCGCCTTGGATCGTGGCGCACGCAGCCTCAGTGACGCGGTGCGCGAGGCGATACCGCCACCCCGCGACGGCGCGCTGTTCGGCGCGGTCGCCGGTGGTTACGGCGTCGTCATCGACGAGTTGGCCCGGCGGGCCGACGTGCGCTGGATGCAGGTCGGCGTCGAGCGGGTGCTGCGCTCGGCGCGCGGCTGGGACCTGGTGGACGACGAGGGCGGGCACTGGAGCGCCGACGCGGTGGTGCTGGCCGTGCCCGCGCCGCGGCTGAGCCGGCTGATCGAGCATGCGGCGCCGCGCAGTGCGGCGGCCGCGCGCCGGGTCGCGGTGGCCTCGTCGGCCGTCGTCGCCCTGGCGCTGCCCGGCGGGACGCCGCTGCCCGAGCAGTCCGGTGTGCTCGTCGCCGGCGGAGAACCGTTGCACGCCAAGGCGATCACGCTCACCTCACGGAAGTGGGGGCGGCGCGGCAACGTCGAACTGGTACGGCTGTCGTTCGGTCGCTACGGCGACCAACTGGCCCGCAGCGTCGGCGACGACCGCCTGCTGAGCTGGTCGCTGGAGGACCTGGACCGGCTGTTCGGCATCGTCACCGATCCGGTGGACTGCAGGGTGGCGCGGTGGATCGATGCGATGCCGCAGTACGGGCCCGGGCACGCCGATCTGGTGGCCGAGGTACGCGCCGGGCTGCCGCCGACGCTGGCGGTGGCGGGTGCCTACCTCGACGGTATCGGGGTGCCCGCGTGCGTGGCGGCCGCGACCCGGGCGGCCGGGAAATTGGTAAGCCCGGGCGTGGCACGATAGCTCTATGGCCAAGCTCGATTACGACGCGCTCAACTCGATGACCCGGTACATGATGCTCTCGGTGTTCGCCGTGCAGCCCGAGGTGCTGGGCGAGGACAGCGACAGTCGTGCGGCTGTCGCTGACGAGACCGCCACCTTCCTCAAGCAGCAGGAGGAGCGGGGTGTCGTGGTCCGCGGACTCTACGACGTCGCGGGCTTCCGGGCCGACGCCGACTTCATGATCTGGACCCACGCCGAGCGCGTCGAGGACCTGCAGGCCACCTACAGCGCGTTCCGGCGCACCACGCTGGGCAAGATCAGCGATCCGGTCTGGAGCGTGGTTGCTCTGCACCGCCCGGCCGAGTTCAACAAGAGCCATGTCCCGGCGTTCATCGCAGGTGAGGACCCGGGCGACTACGTCTGCGTCTACCCGTTCGTGCGGTCCCTGGAGTGGTACCTGCTGCCCGACGACGAGCGCCGCAAGATGCTGGTCGAGCACGGCATGGCGGGCCGTGAATACCCGGATGTGCGGGCCAACACCGTGCCCGCCTTCGCGCTCGGCGATTACGAGTGGATCCTGGCCTTCGAGGGTCCGGACCTGGGTCGCATCGTCGAATTGATGTGGAAGCTGCGCTACACCGATGCCCGTCGCCACGTCCGGGAGGAAACCCCGTTCTTCACCGGTCCGCGCGTTGGCGTCGAGGATTTGCTGACCCGCCTGCCCTGACCAGTCGTCGTCCGACAAGGGCAAATGGGTGAAAGTTTGCTAGCCTAGGCGTTCAAATGCCTAGATTCGCATGGGTCGCGAGCGTGGCGACGGTGTCCACCGTCGCCCTGTGCGTGTGGCTGATCGCCGGATGGGGCGGCCCCGACGTGGTGCTGGCGGTCGATGATCTCGGTTTCGTGGTGCTGTCGGCGTTCGCCGCGGCCTGTGCGGGTTACGGCGCGTGGCGTTCGCAGGGAAGGCAGCGGGCGGCGTGGGTCTGCATCGGTATCGGCCTCGCGGGCTGGACTGCCGGGTCGGCGGCGTGGGCGTACTACGAGTGGTGGTTGAACACATCCCCGTATCCGTCGATCGCCGACGCCGGCTACCTGTTGATGCCGGTGTTCGTATGTATCGGTTTGCTGATCATGCCCGTCGGAGCGACGGGTTACACGAACACCCGCCTGGTGCTCGACGGGGTGATCGTCGCCGCGTCGCTGTTCGTGATCTCGTGGTTCTCCGTGGTCCGGGGGATGTTCGCGGTCGGTGCGGTGAGCACATTCGAGGTCGGGTTGTCGATCGCCTATCCGCTCGCCGATCTCGTGGTGGTCACCGTGGCGTTGATGGTCCTTGCCCGGGCCCGCCGTGGCAGTCGCACCCCGCTGGTGCTGCTGGCCGCGGGCATCGGGTTGATTTACGTCGCCGACTCCGGGTGGGCCTACCTGACCTCGCACAACGACTACCGCACCGTGAGTGTCGTCGATCTCGGGTGGGCGTTCGGGCTGCTGCTGATCAGTGTCGGGGCACTGTTGAGCGCACGGCTTCCGCATGGTGGCGTCGACGGAGGTGGGGTCCCGTCGACCATCGCGCTGTGGGTGCCATACGTGCCCTTGACACTGGCGGTGGCAACCACCATGTCCAACCTGGCGTGGGTGCCGGACCTGCCCCCTGTGATCGCCGCGTTCGTTGTGCTGGTCTCTGCGGTGTTGTTCCGCCAGGCCATCGTGGTGCAGGAAAACCGTAGGCTGTTGGCGGCGGTCGAGGCTCAAGCGATGCAGGATTCGCTGACCGGGCTGGCCAACCGGGCGTTGTTCCAGGACCGGTTGAGCCATGCCGTGTTGCTGCACCGATGGGACAAGCAGTCGGTGGCGGTGCTGTCGCTGGACCTCGACGATTTCAAACTCGTCAACGATGGGCTGGGTCACCCTGCGGGCGACATCCTGCTGGCCCGGGCCGCCGAACGCATCCTGGGCGCGGCCCGCAGCAGCGACACGGTCGCGCGACTGGGCGGTGACGAATTCGCGGTGCTGCTGGAGGGCGATGCCGGCCACTCCCTGGAGGTGGCGCGGCGCATCGCGGCGGCGTTCGACGAGCCGTTTTCCATCGACGGGCACGACCTGCCGCTGCGCCCCAGCGCCGGCCTGGCGATCGCGTCGGCCGACGACCCGGAGTGCTCGGCCGACGCGCTGATGGAGCGCGCCGACGTGGCGATGTATTCGGCCAAGCGGGCCCGGGCGCGTGAGGTGCGGGTGTTCTCCCCGGAGATGCAGCGCGCCGCCGCGGGGCTGGAGACCCGTCCGACTGTGGGCGGGGCCGCGACCCTGCAGATGCTCGGCGAGTTGCGGGCGGCGATCGACAACGACGACCTCACCCTGATGTACCAACCGAAGTTCGATCTGCACGACGACTCCATCGTCGGTGTCGAGGCCCTGGTGCGCTGGCCCCACCCCAAGCGCGGACTGCTCGGTCCCGACGAGTTCCTGGCTCTGGTCCGTGAGCACGGGCTGATGCGTTCGGTGACCGAACTGGTGGTCACCCAGGCCCTGGATCAAGCGGCGCGGTGGCGTGACCACGGCTTCGAGGTGCCGATCGCGGTCAACCTGTTCGCCCCGTCGCTGGCCGACCTGAGCCTGCCCGACCGCGTCGTCTGGGCACTCGGCGAGCGTGGCCTGGCGTGCGAGACGCTGACGGTCGAGGTGACCGAGGATCTGTTGATGGACAACGTCGAGCGGACCAGGACGGTGATCGAGACGTTGCGCGGGCACGGTGTGCGCGTCGCCATCGACGACTTCGGCAGCGGCTACTCCACGCTGTCGTACGTGCGTGACCTGGCGGTCGACGAGCTCAAACTCGACCGCGAGTTCGTCAGCGCGGTGCATGGCGACCAGCGGGCCGGGGTGATCGTGCGGGCCGTCATCGCCTTGGCGCACGAGCTCGGGCTGACGACGGTCGCCGAAGGCGTCGAGAACGCCGAAACCGTTGCACTACTGCGTGATTACGGGTGCCGCTACGCGCAGGGCTACCTGTACAGCGAGCCGCTGACCGCCGCGGCGATGCTGGACCTGCTCACTGCGCGCCGGCAGGCACGAGACGTAGCGATATCGAGTTGATGCAGTAGCGCTGATCGGTGGGCGTCGGGTAGCCCTCGCCCTCGAAGACGTGGCCGAGGTGGCTGTGGCAGTTGGCGCACACCACCTCCACCCGGGTCATCCCCAGCGAGTCGTCGCGGTGCAGGATGACGGCGTCGGAGTCCTTCGGGTCGAAGAAAGACGGCCAGCCGCAATGGGATTCGAACTTCTCGGTGCTGCGGAACAATTCGGCCCCGCAGGCCCGGCACTCGTACACGCCGGGGGTCTTGGTGTCGGTGTATTCGCCGGTGAACGGACGCTCGGTGCCCGCGCGCCGCAGCACCGCGAACTCCGCCGCGGTCAGCTTCTCGCGCCACTGGTCGTCGGTGAGTTCAATCCGCGGAGACTCGGTCATGACGCCACGCTAGCGCGCGCAGGACGCTCCGTCATCCAGGGCGGATCGATACCGGAATCCAGCCGGTCGTCGGCCTTGGCGTCCAGGTAGCGGTAGTACAGCACGCAGAACACCACCACCAGCAACAGTGACCAGCCGTAGGTGATCTTCATGTACTCCAGGAACCGTCCGGTGGTGGGCCAGCGCCACATCAGCCAGCGGTCCATGGTGAGGAAGCCGTAGACACCGAGCCAGGCCGGCCAGTTGCGCACCACCGAGTTCGGTAGCACCACCGTCATCAGGAACGGGAACAACATCATCGAGTAGTAACCCTGCGCCAGCGACAGCACCAGCCACGAGGCGATCAGCAGCACACCAGAGGAGGTCAGCATCCAGAACAGCGGATCGCGCACCCGGTAGTACCGGTAGAGCAGCCACAGGCTGAGCCCGGCGAGCACCACCGCGAGCACCCGCAGCAGCAGGATCAGCCACATGGGCAGGCCGTAGTAGATGCCGTTGCCCAGGATCGAGGAGTTGAAGTAGTCGCGGGTCTCCAGGATGTAGGGGACGGTGTTGCGCACGAAGCCCATCGGGTCGGCCGACAGCGGCCAGGCGATCGCGTTGAACACCAGCGGCACCGCGAACGCCGTCACCAGCGCGCGCCACTGCCGGTTGAGCAGCGGCAGCAGAAGCAGCACGGCCAGTAGCGGTTTGAGCACCAGGGTCAGGCCGATGGCCGCACCGGCCCACCATTGGTGGCTCACCTTGCCGGACAGCAGCCAGTAGAAGAACAGCACCTCGGCCAACAGCAGGCAGCCGTTGATGTTGGTGAAAACCAGGGTGTTGGTCACCGATTCGGTGCAGTACATGGCGAGCAGCAGGGCGGGCAGCGCGACGGAGGTCAGCGACAACTTGAACAGCCGCACCAGGATGCAGGCGGCGATGATGATGGCGACCGAGTTGAAGGCGACGAACCAGAAGCGGGACGCGAACTCCGGCAGAAACCCGAACGGGGACAACAGCAATGTGCCGCCCGGCGGATACAGGTAGTGCGGGTCGACGTAATTGAAGTGTTCGTTGTAGATGTCCCAGTGCCGCCGGAAGTTCGAAACCGCCCGGTACACCGCGCCGAAATCGTCGGTGATGTAGCCGTTGGTGGTGAGCACGTAGCTGCGGTGGATGATCGACATGATCGCGATCGGCCACAGTGCCGTCCGCACCACATTGGCTGTGGTCGGGGCGGACGTGCGAGGCCGAAAGACGCTCAGGATGGTATCGGTTGGCGCCACCAGCGCACCGTACACCGGCGTGCGCCGGGCTCCGTTCAGGCGGGGCAGAACGTGTCGTTGCCCGGCAGTTTGCCGGTGTCCAGATATCCGAGCACCGGTGGCAGTGCGCACGGCGAGTAGATGGTGGCCCCGTGGCCGATGCCCTGCCAGATCACCCGCTTGCTGGTGGCGCCGGCGTTGATGATGGTGGCGGCCACCGCGGCCACGCCCTCGTTGCCAGAGATGGGGTCGTTCTGCACCCCGAGCAGCAACACGGGGATCTTCAGATCCTTCGGGTCCTTCGGTGCGGTGCCGCTGGGCCAGCTCAGGCAGTTCACCATCCGCAGGGCGCCGACGGCACCGAACTGCGGGTACAGCTTCGGCCAGGCGACGACGAGTTCACGGACCCGGTCCGGGGTGGGCCGGTTGAGTGCGTCGCTGCAGCCGTTGACGAACTGCCCGTCGGTCTGGCGCATCGAATCGGACTGGCTGATCAGGGTGTTCAGGCCACTTGCGTCACCGCCGCGGGCCGCGGCGAGGGCACCCGCCAGCGCGTTGGTCGCCGCGACGCGGTCACCGCGCGGGAAGGCCAGCGCGGTGCTGATCGCGTCGGAGACGGCGGCCACCGAGGCGCCCCCGGCGCCGTCACCGGCCCGGGCCGATGCCAGGATCGCGTCGACAGCGCCCTTCGGGTCCGGACCGAGCGGGCAATTGACCGCGGCGCACTGCGCGGCGAACGCGTCCAGGGCGGCCTGCTGGCCCTTGACCTTCTGCTCGGTGGTGGCCTCGGCGTTGATCGCCAGCGGCAACGGCGAATCCAGCACCAGTCGGGAGACCTTGTTCGGATGCGATCCGGCGTAGGCGAGGGCCACCTGTGCGCCGTTGCCGACGCCCAGCAGGGCGATGGTGTCGACATCCCAGGTGCTGCGCAGTCGTTCGATGTCCTCGGCGGCGTGGGCGTTGTCGTACGCAGAGTCGCCGGGGGCGATGGTGTCGGTGCAACTGGTGGTGGCGGTCTGGGCTATCGCACTCAGGTTGGCCACCGGATCGTCGCCGGACTCGAACTGCGCCTGGTCGATCATCTCCTGGCGGTCATAGGAGTCGCGGCAGCTGATGGCCGCGGACAAGCCGGTGCCGCGGCGGTCGACGGCGACCACGGGATGCGTCTTGAGCACATCGGTGCCGCTGCGGGTGAGCCACACCGGCAGCTGCGTGGACGACGGCAGGTCGGTCCCGGTGGTCATCACCAAGGGGCCGGCGTCGGCGGGGGTGGTGGGCGCGGTGGCCCGCACCACCCCGATGCTGAGGTTGCCGCTGGCGCCGTTGATCGAATCCAGGTCGGCGTCGAAGGCGGCGCAATCGAGCTTGACGCCGGGCACCGGCGGGACGGACGCCTGGCTGAACTGCTGGGCGGTGCAGTCCCGCCACGTCAGATCATTCTTGGGCGCCGCGATCGGCGGTGGCCCCGCGACCGCACTGGTCGTCGCGGGCTGGCCCTGCGGGCCTGCGCCGGCGTCGGTGGCGTAGCGCGGGTTTGCGGCCAGCAGCGGGGCACACGAGGTCAGCAGCAAGGTGGCAGCCGAGAGACTCAGGGCCGCGAGGGAACGCATGGCGACCACACTAGCGATGGTCACCGGGTCTACCCGTGCACCGCACGGCTGTACCGCGTGTACAGGTAGCCCTCCGAATCGGTGAGTACGTGGCGGCGCTGCATGCGGTGCAGTGCCTCGACCGCACTGTCGGTGACCCGCTTGGCCTTGCCGCCGACGACGAACGGCGCGATGGTCAGGCACAGTTCGTCGAGCAGGCCGGCGGCGATCAAGGTGCCGAGCAGGCTGGGCCCACCCTCGGTGAGCACCCGGGTCAGCCCGAGCCCGGCCAGCGTCGCCAGCATGGCGCGCGGATCCACGGCGTCGGGGTCACCGGCCGAACAGTCGTGGACAGCCGCCTGCCCGGACAGCCGGCTACGAGCCCCGACGGCGGCATTGTGGGACGTCAGTACCAGTGGGGTCGCCTCGGTGTGGGTGAACACCAGCAGGTCGTTGTCCAGCGCCGCCGAGTTCGTGACGATCGCGATCGGCGGAACCTCGGCCTGGCCACGGTGCTGGCGGCCGGCGCGTTCTGCTGCACCCAGCTGAGCGCCCGAGTAGTTCTCGGTGCGGACGGTGCCCGCGCCGACGACGATGACATCGGCGAGTGAGCGCATGAGCCCGAACAGGGTCCGGTCCCCGGCGCCGCCCAGCCCGCCAGAGCGGCCGTCGGTGGTGGCGGCCCCATCCAGGCTGGTGACGAAGTTGGCCCGCACCCAGCATTCGGTGAGCCCGTCGGGGTAGGCGTACTGCTCGTCGGTGGCGCCACCGGCCGGTTGCAGTGTTGTGAGTTCCGTCCCAGCGGCGGCATCCGGCATGGGGATCATTGCAGCACGTCGATAGGGTGCACGACATGCAAAGCGGCGCAGGGGTCGAAGGTCTGGTGGATCGGCACCCCAAGATCACGCCGGAACAGCTGGTCGCGCGGCTGGTACCGCCGCCGACGTTCGCCGATGTCAGTTTCGACACGTACCGCCCGGATCCGGCCGAGCCGTCGCAGACCGAGGCCGTCGTCAAGTGCCGTTCGTTCTGTGAGCAGGCGCTGGTCCGGCGCGCAGGCAAGAAGAAGATGTTCGGCAAGCGGGAGGTGCTGCCCGGGGTCGGGGTGTACCTCGACGGTGGGTTCGGTGTCGGAAAGACCCACCTGCTGGCCTCCACTTACTACGCGCTCTCCGGTGCCCAGGTGGCGCCGACTGCGTTCGCGACCTTCGGTGAGCTCACCCAGTTGGCCGGGGTGTTCGGCTTCACCGAGTGCATCGACCTGCTCGCCGAGTACGTGGTGGTGTGCATCGACGAGTTCGAGCTGGACGACCCGGGCAACACCACGTTGATCTCCCGGCTGCTCTCGGCATTGGTGGAGCGCGGTGTCTCGATCGCGGCCACCTCCAACACGCTGCCCGAGCAACTGGGCGAGGGCCGGTTCGCTGCGCAGGACTTCCTGCGTGAGATCAACACGCTCGCTTCGATCTTCACCACCGTGCGGGTCGAGGGTCCCGACTACCGTCACCGTGGGTTGCCGCCCGCTCCGGAACCGTTGTCCGACGAGGACGTGCGTGGCCGGGCCGTCGGGGTGGCGGGGGCGACGCTGGACGACTTCGACGCGCTGTGCGCCCACCTCGCGACCATGCACCCGTCGCGCTATCACGCGCTGATCGACGGCGTGACCGAGGTGTTCATCACCGGGGTGCACCCGATCACCGATCAGAGCGTGGCGCTGCGGCTGGTCGCGCTGACCGACCGGCTCTACGACGCGGGCGTGCCGATCCTGGCCTCGGGAACCAAGCTGGACACCGTCTTCAGCGACGAGATGGTGGCAGGCGGGTTCCGCAAGAAGTACCTGCGCGCGACGTCGCGGCTACTGGCGCTGACCGCCGCCGCCCAAGCCGGCTGAGTCCAGCACCATCACGTAGTCGTTCTCGACGTGGCCGCCCAGCCGGAATGTCTTCGTGCCACTGACAGTGAAACCCGACTTCGTGTAAAAGCGTTGGGCCCGTTGGTTTTCCTGGTTGACGCCGAGCCACAGGCAGACCGCCCCGAGTGCCGCGGACCGCGCGATGACCTCGGCCATCAGCGCCGCCGATATCCCGGCGCCGTGCACGTCGGGCAGGGCGTACATCTTGGACAGCTCCACCGCCGGACGCAGGGTGACGGCGGCGGCGACATCCGGATCGTCGGGGACCCCCTGGATCAGCATGGCGTAGCCCAGGATTCGGGCCTCGTCGCGGATCACCAGGACCACCCGGTCCGGATCGTCGAGATAGGTCGAGAAACGTTCTGCCGACAGGTTCTCGGCGATGAAGGCCGCGACGTTGTCGGGGGATACCGAGGGCGGGCAGGCCAGCGGGAAGGTGGTCGCCGCGACCTCGGCCAGTTCGGGCAGGTCTTGCGGGGTGGCCGGCTCGACGCGCATGCGTCCTACGGTAGCGCGGACCCCGGCTGCCAGATGTTCCACTGCGCCAAGTGCTTTCCCGTCTGCGGGTTCAGCATCACGACGTTGGTCACCAGGCCGCGGTAGACGTCCCAGTACACCGCGCCGTTGATCGTCGAGCCCGGGGCCGCATTGAGCAGGGCGGTCTCCAGTGAGTCCGGCGCGTCGGTGTGCTTGGCGGCGTAGGCGTCGGCGTAGGGGGTGACGCCGTTGAACGTGGTGGCGATCGCGAGCTTGTACGGGTTGGGTGCGGAGAGGACGTGCAACGTCACCGGCGCCTTCCACGGGCCACCGGTGGCCCGCCAGCGTGGCGAACCGTTCCAGGTCCAGCCCGGCGGCACATCGGTGGGAACCACGTCGTGCACGGTGACGTCGGCGGCGAAGTCCTCGAACTGCACGTGCAGCGTGTCACCGAGATTGCCGATCGGGGTGACGGCATCGGTGAACTGAGGGGTCGCCGAAACCTGTGGCGCCAGCCCGAAGGCCAGTACCGCCGTCATTCCAGCAATCACTGCCGACATCGCACGAAGCATGCTTGGCATCTTGGCACATGGCTTCGCGCCCGACGGAGCTTTACTCCACCCAGGGCCCCTGCCCGCCGATCGACTCGACGCGGATGCGGGTCAGGAACCCCTCCGGTGCATTCGGCGGCGGGAAGTGTTCGGCCGAGCCGAGAAGTTCGGTGGCCAGTTTCTTGAGCAGTTCGGGCGCGCCGCCCGCGACGATGCGCGCGCTGCCGTTCACCGACAGGTACCCACGCTGCTGGCCGGGCTTGCTCGGAGCCAGGATGGTCACCGCGACATTGGGGTCGCGGCGCACATTGCGCACCTTCTTGTAGCTGTCGGACAGGTGCGCGGCGACCAGTTCGTCACCGTCGGGGGTGGATTCCCACGCAACCCACACCACCGACACCTGGGGGCTGCCGTCCGGATTGATGGTCACGAGCGTGGCGTCGACGCCCGCTCCGATGAGTGCCTTCGCCGCGTCGTTGAGTGTCATAGCAGTTTCTACTCCGCGGTGCCCGGATTCATTCCCGGCAGCGAGGACAGCAGGGTGACCACGTCGGTCTTGGCACGCACCTTGTCGATGCCGACGCTGCGCAGCGGACCGTCGCTGTCTTCGGATTCCAGCAGGGCCAGCAGCATGTGCTCGGTGCCGATGTAGTTGTGGCCCAGGCGAAGTGCCTCCCGGAACGTCAGTTCCAGCACCTTCTTGGCTGGCCCGCTGAACGGGACCAGGTGGAGCTTCTCGCCGGTGTCGGCGGGCAGTCGTACCGCGTCCCGGATCTGGGCGGGCCCGATGTTCTGGGCCTTGATGACGGCGATGCCGAGCGACCCCTCGTCGACGAGCAGGCCGAGGATCAGGTGGTCGGGGGTGATCTCGGTGTTCCCGGCGTCGCGGGCGGCGTCCTGGGCGGCGACGATGGCCGCACGGGCGCGCGGGGTGAAGCGGGCGAACCCTTCATTGGGGTCGATGGTGTCGGCTTTGGGTACGAAACGCTTCTGCGCGGCCTGCTTGGTGACGCCCATCCGGGCGCCGATGTCGGTCCATGAGGCGCCCGAGCGGCGGGCCTGGTCGACGAAGTGGCCGATGAGGTGATCGGCCACCTCGTCGAGGTGTTCGGCGGCCAGCATGGCGTCGGTGAGTTGGTCGAGCGCGTCGTCGTGCACCGATTTGATGGCTTTGATCAGGGTGTCGAGGCTGACGGATGAGGTGGTGTCGCTCATGCGTCAACCGTAGGTTGACTTTTCGATTGCGTCAACCAAAAGTTGACGATCAGCCGCGTGGGTAACCGCGGCGGACCGCTCGCTCCAAGATGCCGAGGGTGGCGCGCAGGGCGCCCTCGGAGATGACCGGAAAGATGCCGGCCTCGCGCCATTTCGGGTCGATCTGCGACCAGTCGTAGAACGACGTGACGACGGTGCCCTCGGCACCGGGCTCCAGGCGATAGCCGTAGACGTGCCCGATCTGCGGCTTGAGCTGACCGAGGATGGTCCAGGCGATCAGCTTGTCCTCGTCGAACTCGGTGATACGGACGGTGACGTCGTAGCGGCCCAGCGGAAAGTCGTTGAGCGACTCCCGGTCCATGTGCACCGTGAAGTCGTCGTTCACCGCGGTCACCCGTTCACCTTCGGCGTCCTGCAGCATGCCGGAGGAGTCGATCGCCACGTGTCCGTGTGGATCTGTCAGCACCGCGAAGATGGCGGAGGCGGGCTCGGCGATGGTGCGACTCACTTCGATGCGTTCTGTCATGGCTGCAGTCTGGCACCCGGCACTCTCGTTCGGGCCTACTGTGGAGACGTGCGCTATTTGGTGATCGGTATCGGCGTGGTGCTGGCCTTCTTCGGGACGGTCTGGGCACTGCAGGGTTTCGGGGCGCTTCAGGGCAGCCCGATGAGCAACACCACCACGTGGTCGATCATCGGGCCGATCACGGCGCTGATCGGGCTCGGCATCGCGATCTACGCGTGGCGCTTGCGGCGTTAGCGCGCGGCCAGCGCGCTCTGAATCTCGTGCACCCGGGCCGGGTCTACACCCCAGGGGTGCTCAACCCCGACCTGGCGGTCCAGGTCCCACAGCACGCACTGCTCACCCGGCTCCGCAACCAAGGACCAGGCAATGACGGTGCGGCGCAACTGTTCTGACATCGGATCACCGCCGGCGGGCGAGTCCCCGTCGGGGTGATGGTGCAGGAAACGGCCGTACGCCCGGTCGCAGAACGTGGCGTAGCGGTTGGTGCACAGGATCAGGCCGTGCCAGGCCTCGTCGACCGCGTGCGACGGCATGCCGATCAGCTGGCTGTCGCGCAAGGCGGCGCCGCAACACCGCAGCCATTGCCGCAGCCCGGTTTCGACGAGTTCGCGCGGCTGCCACGGGCATGTCTTGAATACGGCCTCGGGCAGGACGAGTTCGGCCACCGCGGTGGCGGTCTGTCCGGGGGAGTGACGGCGCGGGTTTCGCACGTTCTCACGATAGTGCTCACGCCGGTGCGGCGGTTGCAGTGAAGAAATCGTGACACCGTCGTGAAGCGGCGGCTGTGTCTGAGCAACATCGGAGTGCGACGGTGCACGCATGCAGATGCGCTCGTCCGCGGCGTACGCCGTACAGACCTCGGTCGCTCAGCTCGCCGATGTGCACCAGGCCGAGTATTACCGGGGCCTGCTCGACGAATTGCGGGCCGCCGTGGCCGAGGAGTTGGTGCACCATCGCGCGGCGCTGGCCCGGGTGCAAGGCGAGGGCAGCGACTTCGGTGTTGGCCGGCTGCACCGGGCCATCAAGCTGAAAGAGGCTGAGATCGCGACGCTCGGACGGCTGGCCGACGCTCTTACGTCGAGGTTTCCGTCGGCGTAGCGTTGGTCACCCGGCGCGGCGGAAACTGAAGTGGCCCAAGCGTTCAGGTGTACACCAGCGTGTAGATGACCGCGCACGTCGTCACCAGCATCAGGGCACCCATCAAGGCGTACCCGATCGCGGGGTGTGCGTGCAGCTGACGCTCACGCATCTCACGTCCGAAGAGCCACAGTCGATACCGAAGGTCGCTCTTGGTCGAGGGCGCGCGATGTTTCACTCTGTTCGTCTCCAGCGTGGCCGGTAATTCCGGCAGGGATCGGCATTGACGCCGAGGTCAATTCGCATTTTAGGGTGCATCCGCCGATTGAGCACTGCGGGGGGCTGAGCTCTTCGATCCGAGCCTGCTACGCGAAATTGACCTCTGCGGCTGTTGACTCAGGCGATCGCGCGGTCTTCGGCGGTTGCGTGACGCACCGCCCACCCGTTGGCGCGGAAGTGATGCGTCATGCGCCGCGACTGGCGGCGCACGTCGCTGTAGCGGCCGACGCTGGTCGGCTGCACGCAGATGACATACGAGTCGTGGTCGGTGGTCGTGTCGAACTGCGCGACCGCGAACACCGCTTGGTCGTCCAGCCAGAAACTTGCGATTCTGCCCAGCGGGCGCGGTTGGTCGGGGGCGRCGGCAGACACCAGGGCAGCCAGCGACGCGGGGCCGCTCACCTCGAGGAGATCTGTCATGGATCCACCCTCTCGTGGATGAGGCTGTCACGCAATCGAATTTGTCCCCTGATCGGGGGAACATGATTTCCCCCGACCTGCAGGGCGGTTGGTGGACACCCGAAGCATCTGTGGCAGAAGAAGATTGGTTCATCGCAACACAGCGAGAACACAACCGATCATCAGGAGCTCAATCATGAACAAGACCCGCATCACCTCCGCCGTCGCCACGGTAGCCGCAGTCGGTGGCCTCGTCGTCGGCCTGGCCGGCGCCGCCAATGCCGCACCTGCCCACGGGGCCGTGCCGACGGGCGCTCATCCCATCACCGGCCAGACGTCTCATTTCACCGTGACCAACTACACGGGCGTACCCGTCCGGTTCATCACCTACAACGAGGACCCGGCGACCGGTGGGCCGAACCTGGGCTACGTCGCCGAGCCCGGCAAGTCGATGGGCTTCGACGTCGACAACTGGGTGCTGGGTGGGCATCAGACCGAAGCCGTCATCTCGACCCTGCACGGCGGGAAGACGTGGCACGTGAACATGCGGGCCAACGCCACCGGCAGTTACATCATGTGCATCGCCAACGCGCCGTGCTCGCCGAACTACCTCAGCCAGAGCACGGACGTGGTGCTGTACTGAGGCCGCTTCATCTGTCTGCACCGCCCGGAGGGGCCTCGCTTGTCCAGGAGGCTCCTCCGGACGTTTCTAGGCCCACCAGTGGGGCGGTTGTGGCGGCTGTGAGCTCTGTGGCGGCAGGGTTGCTTACGCGGAGACGAGAAAAGCCCGGTCGAAACCGGGCTTCGTCTGTGTGAACTGTGGTGCGCGATACTGGGATTGAAACCGTCTGAGCAAACTTCCGTATGTAGTTGTTTGACCTGCATCAACAGGCTTTTACCTGCTGATAAGCGGAACTGTATCGCGTCGCACGACTAGACACAAGTAGGCACTGGCATACACTGATGTGGTGCAAAAGTGGTGCAACAGTACTCCGATCCGCCTCGATAACTGTATCGCGTCGCGGGTGATCTGATGGCGAAAGATCCCCGCTCTACCCGCCGCCGCTTCGGGCGACTCCGACAGTTCCGCTCAGGTCGCTGGAAGGCGAGCTACACCGGACCCGATGGAATCCTCTACGAGCATCCACAGACGTTTGCGGTCAAGGAAGATGCCGAGGCATGGCTGACTGACCGACGACGCGAGATCGACCGGGAGCTGTGGAGCCCACCAGGGACCGCAGAGCAGAAGCGCGCGAAGAAAGCCGCGGATGTCACGTTCAAGGATTACGCGGTGACGTGGATGGACACTCGGACGGTCCGGGGTCGGGCGTTGCGTCCCCGGACGCGCGACCACTACGAGAAACTTCTAGAGGCACACGTCTACCCGACGTTCGGCACCAAGCCCGTCGTCTCGATCACGATGGATGCCGTCGATAAGTGGTACGCCAAGATGCTGACGGACAAGCCGACGTCACGAGCACACACGTACTCCCTAGTGAAGACGATCCTTGAGAATGCCGTGGTGCGCGATCGGATCATCGATCGCAACCCGTGTTCGATTGCTGGGGCGGCGACGGCTGCGCGCAAGGGGAAGACGCGGCCGGCAACGCTGGAACAACTGGAAACCATCGTCACGACGATGCCCGAGGACTTGCGGCTGATGGTGCTGCTGGCGAGCTGGACAGCGATGCGATTCGGCGAACTAGTAGAGCTGCGCCGCAAAGACATCGACGTGGATGAGGAAGTAATCCGTATCAGGCGGCAAGCGGTGCGCACTGCCGGTGGCTGGAAGGTCGGCGATCCGAAGTCAGACGCGGGCATCCGTGATGTTGCGATCCCTCCGCACATCGTCCCTGCCGTCAAGCAGCACCTTGTCAGTCACGTCGGCAAGCAACAGGACGCGCTCATTTTCCCTGCGCGAACAGGGGAGCACTTGCAGCCGTCGACGCTCTACCGACATTGGTACAAAGCCCGCACGGCGGCGAAGCGTGAAGATCTGCGGTTCCATGACTTGAGGCATACCGGGGCCGTGTTGGCTGCCCAAACTGGGGCGACCATCGCCGAACTGATGGCCCGCCTTGGACATTCAACTCCCGGTGCCGCAATGCGTTATCAGCACGCCGCCCAGGGGAGAGACAAGCAGATCGCGGCGGCGTTGTCGGCGATGGTGGGCGAGCGATGACGCACGTCACAGGCAGTTCCCGAAATCGGGAACCCAACCTAGAAGTAGGGGGCCATCCCCGGGCTTACGATTGGACATAGCGACCGAGGCGTGACGCTGGGGGACATACAACCCCTTGCAGCCGGCGCAATCCCAGGCTCAGCCGTTCCGGTGCTGAGTCATGCCCAAAAACAGGGGAATCCATGACCGACCTACCTGCGCGACCCACCATCCAGCAAGCCGCCGAATACCTGAATGTAGACCCAAAGACGGTGCGGCGCTACATTTCTCGTGGCTTGCTCAAAGCAAACCGAGTGGGTCCACGGCTGTTGCGGCTGGAGCGTGAGTCGGTGGAGAAGCTCGGGCAGCCCGTTCGCGCCGCGTGACCGCCATTGCCGAGGTGGTAGTCGATCTCGATGAACACGAGGCCCAGTGAGCGAACTCCTCGCCGGGTTCGACCAGGGCGTTGGCGTTGAGGATGATCCCGACGCGCGAATCTGGCTCGCGGCCATGGACCGCCACAGCACCGCCGGCCGGCCGGAGTATCTGTCCGACACTCACGACCACGCGCAGACCGATCCCGAACGCGAATTTCTCGCAGACGATGACGGCGAATACGTCGAGGTTGATCCCGAGTCGCCGCTGGTGTCGCGCGGGCACGTGGGCGAGCTGTGGCTCGATGAGGGCGACTACGTGTTGGTAGGTGGGAAGAAAATGCGCAAGCCGCTTCCCACGGATATCGCGGAGGTGTGCCGCACATGCGCGGAGTCATGGCCTCTGCCGATCAAGCGGTCGTGGTCAGATTGTGAATTCGATGGGCCTCGGGAATGGCGCAGTACCAATCCTGCGATGGAGGCGGTACTCGATGACGATCCGCTTCTTTATCGCGTGATGCCGTGGATATGGACGTACTGCCACTGCAACGGGTGCCTTGAATACCGGCGCGGTAAAGGCCGGCCACCCAAGTATTGCTCACCTAAATGTGAGGCCGATGCTGATAACGCGCGAGACCGTGCGAAAAGACTCGCCAATGGTGCGATACCGCGGCTAAAGAATGTGGCGTAATTCACTCAGTGAATGCTTGACATTTGCACCTCTTATGGGGTGTTAAATACCGTATAGACAGAGGGTGAATACGCCTCGCTATTTTTTGATCATTTCCCGTATGGATATCGTCTCGAAAAGGAGACCGCATGTGACTTATGACTATTACGTCAGTGGTGAAAACGCCACCCTGACCCGCGAGCGGCAGAAGAAATACCGGCGCCGGCAGCGGCTTGCGATGGCCCTACTGCACGCGGCGGAATCGCGCGGGCTGGCCGGATCTGAAGCTATTGCGGTGCTGCAGCATGCCGACTACGTGACGTTGCGAGAATGCGCGGTCAAAGGTATTCGGCCGGCGCCGGATTATGACCCGGCAACGCTGGAATTTCAGTCGTGAGCCGCACGCCATATCGTCTGCAGAATCGTCAAGCCGGTGGCGTCGTTATCAGGCAAGGCCGGTCGTACGTCACGCTCCAACGCGATGAAATCAGATCGCTCATTCGCGATCTGAACACCCATCTTGATGACCCGGTACGGGTTGAGGAGACGACAGGAATTGACCGAGCGTAAACCTCCGTATGCCATCCAGCTCCTGAACGCGATGGACGGGTCTGACCTGTCCCTGAATGCGCGGACGGTGCTGATGGCTCAACTCAAGTTTGGTACCCACGCCAATGGGCGAGACTCGCGCGTTAGTGAGGCGCGGTTGGCGGAGTATCTGCAAACCAGCGTGTCGACACTGCAGCGCAGTCGCAAGGAACTCCGTGACAAAGGCTGGCTGATCGAACGCAAGCGCGGTCACAACGGCCGGCACGGCGATAGCCCGTCGACCTACGACATCGTCATTCCGTCAGCCAAGACGCCGTCAGCCCAAAAGCCAGCCAGGCGCGCGAACAATCCAGTCGGCCGCAATCAGCATGCCGACCAGGGGCCGCGAGAAGATCCGTGGAGTTGAGAGTTTCCCGTCACGGGTGAAGGGAAGCTTCCCTTCAAAAAGCCAAGAAATCCCTGCAAGTTTGCCGTCACGGGTGACCACCTATCAGGGTTACCAATACGAGGTTCTAAAGAACCGTCGCGTGAAGTGAACAAAGAACGGTCTTCTCTAGTCGTTACCGAATCACCTTGGCAGGCTGGAGCTACGCGCCGGATCGGCTTCGCCGCCCGGGAGGTGGCCGCTATCGCGGTGGGTTTATGGCTGTATCCCTGGTGAGTCTCTGGTCGGCCAAGCGCAAGGGTTCCGCCAAAACTTAGCATTACTAACGAACTACGAGGATCTATGAGACCAACCATTGCGTTCGACTCCAACGTCGTCGAACTGACCGCCGACGCCACCGGCTACTTCGCTCGTATCGACATCGACGGCCAGCCGCACATCATCCACGTGACCGCAACGCCCACGGGTCCGAAGTCCGTGACACCCGCGAAGTGGGTCAGTCGATGACGACGGTCCCCGCAACGGCAGGGGGACCTTACGAAGTGAGCCGCAGTGGTCGGCTGATTGTTCTTGACCGCACATCGGACAGCCGTCGCACTCGTGTGTTGTTCGCACCCGACGACGCCCTGGCAGTAGCCGACGCCCTGGTGGACGCGGCCGAATCAATTACCGCTTAAACACTTCCGCTGCCCGGGACCCATCCTTCCCGCGGGCAGCGGACCCCCGGGCGCCGGGTTGAGCGGACCTCCTATTCACCGCTCCCCGGCCCCCAAGCTTGGCGAGTTCTTTCTTTCTCGCCAAAACACCCCTGCCGTGTCGTGGAATTACGACAGCCGGCCGTCGAGTGCCAACTAATCCGCGCCGCGGGAGGCGGTCGGCAGCGGCAGGGGACCTAACTTTCTGAGGCGCTGAATCCCCGCGCCCATCTATTCACACCATCACCGCCCCGTCGTCGCTCTCAGAGCGTCCTGACGCGGCGGCAATTGGCATGCCCGAAAGGGGAATCCATTGGCAAAAACGCCCACAGTCGGCGTTGCCGTCACCGCCAAGGTTGACGAACGCGCCCTACAGAAGTCCGAACAGCAGGTGCTGGCCAGTAGTCAGAAGACCGCGAGCAGGGCCGCCGATGCCATCTCAAAGGCCATGGATGGCGTGCGGGTCGATCCCGCGAAGATGATGAACCCGGCAGACTTCGACAAGGCGGGTTCCAAAGCCGGCAAGGCCGGCGGCGACAGTGCCGCCGCATCGATTGCCAAGGGTGACTTCGCTGGCGCAGCCACCACCGCCGCCCGCGAGTTCAGCATGACCTTCGAGAAGCGCGCGCGCCCCAAGGTTGACATTGATACTCGCCAGACTCGGAAGTCCGGTCAGTCCGCGGGCGATGAGTTCGCAGATGGGTTCAGCGGTGCGGCCGGCATCATGCGCCTGGCTGGCAAGGGCGGTCCGATTGCCGGCGCGATCATCGCTGCCGGTGCAATCGCAGTCAAGACCATCCAGCCGATGATCCAGGAAGCTATGCAGTTCCAGGCTGACATCAAGCTAAATCAATCCAAGCTCGGCGTTAACGACGCCCAGATGGCAAGTGTGGCAAAGGCTGCCGGCGATGCCTGGACGGCCAACTTCGGCGAGTCCATCGCGGACAACATGACCACGGCCACCACTGCAATCCAGTCCGGACTACTCAAGGCCACCGACGGCACCGGCAAGCAAACCGAGGTAATCGAAGGCTTGCAGACGATCAAACAGATTCTCGGTGAAGAGATTCCGGACGTGTCGCGATCCGCTGGCCAGCTCATCAAGACTGGTCTTGCAGATAATGCCAAGGCGGCGTTCGACATCATCACCGCTGGCCAGCGTGAAGGCTTGAACGTCTCGGGCGACTGGCTGGACACAATCGATGAATACAGTACGCAGTTTCGCAAGCTTGGCCTGACTGGCGCCGACGCTATTGGTCTGCTTAAGCAGGGCTTGGAAGGCGGTGCGCGCGACACCGACGTGGTTGCCGACGCGCTCAAGGAATTCAGCATCCGCGCCGTGGACGGCAGTAAGCAAACCACGCAAGCTTTCGAGGCATTGGGACTGAACGCAACCGACACCGCCGACAAGCTGGCGCAGGGTGGCACCGTCGCACGGGATGCGTTCGACCAAGTTCTCGACAGGATTCGCGGAATACAAGATCCGCTCATTCAATCGAAAATCGCTGTGGCGCTGATGGGTACACAAGCCGAAGATCTCGGCGCGGCCTTCAAAAAGATCGACTTGTCCACCGCGGCTAGCTCCATCAAGGATGTGCAGAACGCGACGCAGACGGCGGCTGACACCGCACTGAAAGCCAGCCAAAACGAGTGGGCCACGGCCGGCCGAAACATCGAGTCGATGTGGGCAAAAGTCAAGCAGTCCATGAACTTCGCGGATTGGTTCTCCGGAATCCCGAAGGCGTTCAACGATTTACTCGCAGACACCCCGAAGCTGACTCCCGGTGCCCCCGGGGTTCCGATCACGGGGCCACGCGTTCAGGGACCTGGCGTTCAGGGTGGTATCACGTTGCCGGTCAACGGCGCACCCGCTGTGACTGGCGGGAATCCGCTCGATATCCTCCGTGGCGGCTTGCCCGGTGGCGTCGATTACAAGGCGTGGTATCCGCTGGCGGCGCCACCGCCCCCGCCCCCGCCCACGCAGATCACTCCGAACGAGCTGACCGATCCTTCACTGGCCGGCAGCGGTGGCAGCAAGAGCGACAAACTGACACTACCCACGCTGCCCAACACTGGGCCGGCACCGCAGGATTTCCTGCAGCAGAACGGCATTCCGGTCACGTCGTCTACCTTTGGTGCTGCGCAGAGTGTCCTGGATGCTCAGCAGCACGTGGCGCAGTTGCAGTCTGACGTCAACACGTTGGAGAAGGCGAACGTTGACGATCAGGGCGACCTGGTGGCCAAGCGCAACGATCTTCTCAAGGCGCAGCAGGACCAGACCAAGGCGCTGATGTCGCTGCATGACTCCGCCACGTCTGCGACGGACAAGCTCACCAAGACGGTGGGTGACGCGGCTAGCAACCTGGCGGACATCGGTGCCAACCTGGACAAGGATCTCGGGTTCTCGAAGGGTCTTCCGGGCTTAGCGGACAACCTGGTGAAGTTCATCGCGTCGCTGGCCGCAGCGCCCCTTATGGGTGCGCTGGCTCCGATTGCGGGACAAGGCAACGGCGCATATGGCGCGCTCGGCATGCTGTTCGGTGGTCCGAGCCAGACAGCCACCGCCGCTGCCCAGGGGCTGAACGTGTCGGCCAACGGCACGCGTGGCGGATATCCCGGTGATCAAGCGCTGCTGTCTCACGTTCCCGCCGGGTCATACGACAACGCGACAAAGGATCTGAGTCGCGGTCTCGCTGACTGCTCAAGCGCCGTTGAAGATCTCGTCAACCTGATGGATGGCAAGTCGACGGTGGGCGGGTCGCTCACGACACACAACGCCAGCCAGCTCTTGCCTGGCATGGGTTTCGCACCCGGCATGGGCGGCCCTGGTGACTTCCGGATTGGTTTCAACCCGAATCACATGCAGGCCACCTTGCCTGGCGGCACGCCGTTCAACTGGGGTAGTAATGCCGCAGCGGCACAGGGTGGTGTGGGTGGCACTGGCGCGGATGATCCGTCGTTCACGTCTCACTACTACCGCCCTGTGGCGACGCCGCCGGTAGTGCCGTCCATATCGTCGACAGGGCCAGCACCTAGCCCCGTGGACATCTACTCGCCGGCCAATACCAATCCAGGACTTAACAACCCGCTACCCGCCCCCGGATCACTCCCCGGTGGTGGCGGTGGCGGTCCAGGTATGGGGATGCCCCAGGGGTTGCCTTTCGGTATGCCGTACCAAGCCCAGGGGATCGACTACCAGGACCCGGGTTGGCAGCCCAAGGGTGGCGGTGGCCTCGGTATCGGTGGCGGTGCGCTCGGCGCTGCTATCCAGGGCGCGATGAGCGCCGGCGGCATGATGCCCGGTGGCCAGGCCGCTTCGGCGGCTGCACAGACGGCCATGCAAGCCATCAACCGGACCATCAAGTTCGCCGGCCAGGGCGCCGGCATTCTGGCCGAGGGTGCGCTGGACACGTTCTTCCCCACGAATCCGGACACGGGCAAAAACCCGATGAAGGACTCGTGGTTCTGGCGTGCTGCGGGCTCACTGGCTGGCGCAGCTCCTGCGATCGGTAGTGGTGGCGCCGGTCAGGCGGATAAGGCTGCGAATAAGAAAGCCCAAGAGCAGCAGGGCAATCCGCAGCAGAACGGGCAGCAGGGCAATCCGCAGAGCGGTGGCCCGTTTGATCAATATCGAACACATGTCGGGCGCCGAGAATCCGAAGCTCTCCGCCGGCGATCTGGCCAGCCAATTGTCAGCTTGGGGTTACGAAGCGAACATGCCGCGATGATGATGAGAACGGCCAAGCAGATCCAGACACTCAAGGATACAGCCGCCGCTGCATACGGCTACGCACCGGGGACGTGGCGAGAGTGCCCGATATGTCTGTGTGACTGGCTCGGGAATGAGCGCGTGTGGTTCGCGTCCTGTGGTCGTGGCTGCGGCTACATCAGCACGGGCGGCTCTGACCCGTTGGTGTTCTGCATCGACTCGCGCCGCTAAGGACAATCAGAAACGGGCGGGCACTCCACTACGGGGTGCCCAAAGAGCTTCTGAACGATCTACGCGCCTCGATGGCTGAGAACCCCGACGTGCGCGCCAACCTGTACGACATCGCCGATGAGGTAGCTGAGACAGCGAAAGACCTTGCCCCACGGGATGAAGGCACGTTTATCAACTCGATCGAGGCGCGGCGAGTCAATTATCGCAAGCTGGGCAAGACAACCCGTATCGCCAAAATCGTCAGCACCGATGACCCGGCGAAAGTGCAGAGCCTAGTCAGTGGGCGCAGCGCCGACGACGAACACGGGGCAACGCCGAAATACGACATCTGGAATCGGGTGGCGGACATGTTCAACTCACCACCCGACGAATGATCAAGCGGCCCTGTCTTGACTGTGGTCGGCTCACCAAAGCTAGCCGCTGTCACACCTGCCACCGGGCCAAGCGCAATGCCGGGTATGACAGCAGGGAGTACCGCGCCCTTGGCCGGCCAACCGGGTTGACGTGCCGCATGCAGATCCTGTGCAACGGTGCACCGGCCACCACGTGGGAGCACATCACTCCACTGTCCCGAGGCGGCACCCATCAACGGGGCAACATCATCCCGGCCTGTGGGCGCTGCAACTCCAGCAAGCGCGACAGGTAAGCTGCCGATTCGCTATGAGTATGCCGCCAGCGGGTTGGTACCCCGACCCCTCCGGCGACCCAACCCGCGAGGTCTATTGGCACGGCGACAAATGGGGAGCTTGGCGCAAGGTGCGCGAGACACCCAAGTACGCAACAACGGCGACGTTCTCGGTGCCGACGGCTGCAATGCCGATACTCACGAAGGCGCCCAGTTCAATTCCGACTAAGCGCGTGCTGGCCGGCGGCGGGTTGTGCTTGCTGCTCGTCCTAACATTCGCGAGCCTCTGCAGTTCGCCACGCAAGCAAGCGCCCCCACCACCACCGGTCACGGTGACTCAGACGGTGACACCACCACCGCTGCCTGTTACGCCCCCACCCGTCACACCTGCGCCTGCAACACCGGGGCCTGGTGTGACTGTGGTTCCCGACATCGACCGCCCTTACGTGCCTCATCCGCACGGTGGCGGCGAGAGCCGGTTCTGTCGCAGACATTGGTGGTGCTGACCGAGCGCGACGATATGCATGGCAATGAATGGCCATGCATCGGTCGTTCGGTCAGTCATCGGCCTTAACCGCAGGTCAGCACACTAAACGACTCACTGACTGCATAACCGCAGGTCAGGGCGCAAAAGTTCGGAACCTGTTGTACCTGTTCGACGCGGCCCGGTTCTGCACGCTTAGAAAGCGATTCCCAACCGCCCGCCGGCACTGCATACCCATGCAGCCGGCGGGCGGTTCTATTTGAGATTGAGGTACAAATGGCAGCCGTCGCAAAGAACGGCAACGCCCGCTCGCGATACAAAGATCTGACCGAACCGCCGTGGTATCGGTGGCGCGAGAAGGATGTCGCCAAGCGCGCAATCAGATTCATCGAAACGTATTGCAGGAGCCCGAAGGGGCATGGATTCGGCAAGCCGCTAGTTCTGGCCCAGTTTCAAAAGGACTGGATCGCCGACGTTCTGGCCCCCGGTGTCCGGCAAGGCATCTTGGCCTGCCCCCGAGGTCAGGGTAAGAGCACCCTGCTCGCCGCCCTGGCGGTGTGGGCAACGTTCGACAAGTACGAGGACGGCGCCCCGCAGGTACCGGTTATGGCCACAACCGTGCAGCAGGCCAAGCGCTCGGTGTACGACGTTGCGGTGGCGATGGTCCGCGCGGAACCTCTACTGGAGGACCGCGCAATCATCTTCTCCGCGATTGGCGATTCCCGCTTCACGGTCGGCTACAACGGCGGCGTCTGCTTCCCCGTATCGAATGACCCCGATGGCTTGCAGGGCGCCGACCCGGGGCCAATCAGCGTCACTGATGAGATCGGATTCCAGCCGGTTGAATCGTGGTCGTCGATGGTGTTGGCCTCTGGTAAGCGATCCCGCTCCGTGTGTATCGGCATCGGTACGCCAGGATTCGATAAAGAGAAGTCCGCGCTGTGGCATCTGCGTGAGGCGTGGATGGACGGCAAGCGCCCGCCCGGTTTCAGCTTCACCGAGTACGCCGCGCCTGAAGGACTGGACCCGCGCGACGAGAAGACGTGGCGGATTGCCTGTCCCGCACTAGATGCCGGCTATCAATCCATTGACGCGCTGCAAGTGGCGATCGAAATGTCACCGCTTTCTCACTTCCAGATATTCCACCTGGGTTGCTGGGTTGACGGTACCGACTGCTGGCTCGGTCCGGATGGTCGCACCGTGTGGTCGGCCCTCACCGGCCACCATCGGTTTAAAGCGGATGAGCCAACGTGGGCGGGTATCGACATCGGTCTGAAGAGGGACACCACCGCCGTGGTAATCGGTCAACGCCGGCCAGATGGGAAGCTGCACACCAAGGCTCGCGTTTGGATTCCCAACAAGGATGAGTCAATCGACCTGGCCGAGGTTATGCAGTACCTGCGGGATTTGCACGCGCTGTATGACCTACAGGAATGCGCTTACGACCCGCGGCTATTCGAGATCCCCGGCCAGATGCTCGCCGACGAAGGGCTCCCAATGGTGGAGTTTCCGCAGTCGATTGAGCGGATGTCGCCGGCTTACGTCGCGCTGTATGAGGCCATCGTCAAAGGTGACATCTCGCACGACGGCGACGAGTTGTACACCCGACAGATTCTGAACGCCGTAATGCGGCCCAACGAACGCGGCTTCATGCTCTCGAAACAGAAGTCCCGCGGCAAGATCGACGCCGCCGCCGCGCTGGCCATGATGCACGCCCGCGCAAGCCAGCCCGCACCCAAACGCGCCCCCGCTTTCGTACTATAGGAGAACACATTTGAACTTTCTACCGCGCATGTTCCGCGCACCCGATCCACCTTTTGAACCACCCGCAGAACAGCGTTCGATCAGCATTGCCGATCCCGGCGCGTTCGCCTTGTTCGGAAGTTCCCCAACGCTGGCCGGCGTCTCGGTAACAGAGACCTCGGCACTGGGCCTATCGGCGGTCTACCGCTCCGTCTCGCTGATCGCCGGCACTATCGCCACGCTGCCACTGCGCACCCTGCAGGACGGCCCAGACGGCACGAGATCGCGCGTCCCATCGTGGCTGGACTCACCGGGCGGCCCTACCGGTCTGACGCCTTACGAGTGGACAGAGACGGTCCTGGCCCACTTGCTGCTTCACGGCAATGCCTACTGCGCCCACATCTATGGCGGTGCCGGCCAGGTGCTCGGGCTGCAACCGATCCACCCATCCGCGGTGTCGGTAGAGCAACTGAAGGATGGCACCAAGGTTTACCGGGTCAGCATGAGCGACGGTAAGACTCAGCTATTCGATGACCGTTCCATGGTCCACATTCCGGCGCTGTCCACGGATGGCGTCAAGGGCTTGTCGCCATTGACCCTGGCGCGCCAGAGCTTCGCCACGTCCATCGCCGGGGAACGCTCCGCGGCGCGCCTGTTCAAGGACGGCGCACTGATGAGCGCTATCGCCACGGTTGACGAAGCGATGACCGAGGAAGAGGCCAAGGCGGTCAAAGAGGGCCTGGACCGCAAAGCCGCAGGCGAGGCCAACGCCGGCCAGATCGCACTGATCAACCGCAAGGTGAGCATTCACCCGTGGTCGGTATCGCCCGTGGATGCCCAATGGCTGGAGTCGCGAGCGTTCCAGATTGAAGAGGTCGCCCGCTGGTACGGCGTGCCGCCACACTTGCTGGCCCAAACGGAGAAGCAAACCAGTTGGGGCACAGGTGTTTCAGAGCAGAATCGCGGCCTCGCCCGGTACAACCTCGAATTGTGGACTACCCGTATCCAACAGCGTCTGTCGCGGCTTCTGCCGCCTGATCGCAAGGCGGAATTCGACTACACCGTGTTCGTCCAACCCGATCCCGAAACCGAGATCAAGTTGCTACTCGAACAGGTCAAGGGCGGCCTTCTGACGACCAACGAGGCCCGCAAGATTCGCAACCTTCCACCTACCGACGGTGGGGACGTGCTGACCAGCGCGACTACCCCCACAAAAGAACCGGAGTCCGCCGAATGACCGAGATCGAACGCCGGTTTGTGGACCTGCAGACCACCATTACCGGCCGCACGCTCGGTGGCTATGCCGCGGTCTACCGGCAGATCACGGACATCGGGTACTACCTGGAACAGGTTGCACCTACTGCGTTTCGGTCGGTGTTGAGGTCTGATGTGCGGGGCTTGCTCAATCACGACCCTAACCACCTGCTGGCCCGCACGACCAATGGGACGCTGAAGCTCACCAGTGATAGCCACGGTCTCGAATTCGAGCTTGACCTACCGGAGACCACCCTAGGCAACGATGTCCGCGCCATGGTGGATAGCGGCCTCATCACCGGCTGCAGCTTCGGTTTCATTCCGAACCAACAGGAATGGACGACTCACGAGGGGCGAGACCTTCGTACCCATGTCGAAGTGGCCAAGCTACTCGACGTCTCCGTGGTGACCTATCCGGCCTATGACGGCACGTCGGTTTCACTCCGCAGTAAACCGACCGACTCGACGATCGACGGTCGGACCCAACTCATCGTGGCCCGCCACGTAACCCTAACGAAGGGACAGTAATTGACTATCGAAGAGATCCTGACCAAGCTGCAGGACATCGCCGACAAGGGCGAAACCCGTTCTCTGACTGCCGAAGAGGTCACCGAATACGAGACCCTCGAGGCTGATCTGAAGTCCGCCCAGAAGACTCAGGAACTGCGCTCGCGCCAGGCCGCCTACGTCGCCCCCAATGCGAGCGTCGCGGCCGGCGTGCACGTCACGACCCCGAAGGCCGACGACACCCTCGAGCGCGCGTTTAACGCGTACCTGACTTCCGGCGTCGCGAACGCCGACCTGCAGGAGTTGCGCGCCCAGAGCGTCGGCACCGACGCAGCCGGTGGCTATCTGGTGCCCGACAACTTCCTCGCACAGATCGAATCCCGCCTGAAAGCCTTTGGTGGGGTCGAAAATGAGGCGCGTGTCGAGAGCACCGACGATGGGCGCACCACCCTGCTGCCGACCGGCGACGACACCGCCAACGCTGCGGTCCCGGTAGCCGAGAACACCGCGCCGGCCAGTGGCGGCGCAGACCTCACGCTGGGCAACATCGAGTTCAAGACTCACACGTTCACCACCAGCGGCGCCGGCCAGGCTCCACTGGCGGTGTCGTTCCAGTTGCTGCAGGATGGCGCTATCGACGTCGCTACCTGGCTGACCGATGCAATTGCCGAGCGCTTCGGCCGCGGGCTGGCAAAGTCGTTTGTCAGCGGTACCGGTACCGGTGAGCCGTTCGGCATCACCACGAACACCACCACCGAATCGACGTTCACCGCGGCCACCATCGACAAGGACGAACTGATCTCGGCGTTGCATGACGTCGACCCGGCCTACCGTGGAGACGCGGTGTGGATCTTCAATGATTCGACGCTGGAGCAGATTCGTAAGCTGGAGGATTCGACGGGTCGCCCGCTGTGGACCCCGCAGGCATCGGCAGGCCTTGAAGGTTCCATTGGTGGCACCCTGTTGGGCCATCGCGTGGTTATCGACCAGGGTTTCGCCACCTACACCGATGGCGTCGCCGGCAAGTTCGGCGTGTTCGGCTCGGTGAAGACCGGCTACTGGATTCGCAAGGTCCGCGGTATCCGCCTCATCGTTGACGAAGCATCGGCCGCATCCACGGGGCAGGTGCGCTACACCGCACACGTTCGCGTTGGTGGTGTGGTCCGACAGCCGCGCGCGTACTCCGTTCTGAAGAACGCAGCGTAATCGTGGGTTGGCAGCCTAGTTACGCAACCGCTGCCGACCTGGCCGGCTGGTTGGGGGTCAACGAAGACCCCCAACTGGTCCTGGCCATCGACGCAGCCAGTCGCGCAATCGACCGTGCCACAGGCCGGCAGTTCGGAGCGACCGATGCGGCCGAAACGTGGCACTACCCGGCCGACTTCTACCGCGGCACAACCATTGTCGACATAGATGACACGTTTGACATCGATCTCACGGTCACAGGGGCTCCCACTTTTACGCTGTACCCGGGTAACCCCAAGGGGCGCCCGTACACTCAGATTCAGGTTGCCGGGTACGCCGGCCCCGAGGTCGCGGTTACCGCGGTGTGGGGATGGAATGCGGTACCGGAAGCGGTCAAGACGGCAACCCTGATCCAGGCCGGCCGCTACTTGGAGCGGCGCACCAACCCATCCGGCCCTCTGTCGTCGGAACGCGTTGACGACATTCAGCGCGACTGGTCGGCCACCACCGGTCAGGAGGTCGACGCCGACGTGGCCGGGATGATCACTGACTACCGGAAGCTGTGGGCGGTCGCGTGAGGCCATTCGGCAAAACCACCATCAAGTTTGTTTCGGTCACCGAAGACCCGACAGTGTTGGACAGGTACAAGAAACCGGCCAAGGTCCGCGTCAGTACGGATGTCCCCGGGTGCCACTGGCGACCCTTGCCGGCCACCGAGACGATCAGCGAGACCGGCGACGTAGTGACCGACCCTTGGAAGGCCACGTGCCCACCAGTGTCAGCGGTGCTGGCCGCGAAGGCGGGGGATGAGGTTGTGGTGGACGGGGTGACGTATCAGATCGACGGTCTGCCCCGGGCGTTTAACAACACCGCCGGTCCGTTCAAGGTGACGGTGATCGCGAAGCGCGTCAACTAGAGGCTAAGAGAACTGACGTAACTCCGCAGATTCCGCAGGTCATCTGGAACGGCGACATCGCCATCGGCCCATAGGGTGTGGACACTACGCTGAAAGGCCGAGACCGAGTTCAAGCCCAAGTTCTGCATGACGGCCTTAATAGCTTGCTTCCCAAAGCAGTATCGCCACCAGTCAGGGGCCTGCCGTTTCTGATTCAGCTCTGCGTGGGCGGTCACAAGATGCGCTTCCCAATCGGGGAAGGCTGTGCCGACTGTCGCCACAGACGCGGTCTTCAGAGCATTCCAATCTGAAATGAGTTGAGGGTACTTAACTATGGCCCAGGTCGGACCCACATTGGCGGGCTTAGTGGAACCGGGTATGAGCGCAAGCGCGCGTTGGACAACCCATAGCCCGGCAACCTGGTCGGTAGAATCGCGGATCACCACGATTGGGTCATCTTGGCTTCGGCCCTGACGGGCAAGGAGTTTGGATACCGCGTCGGGTTGCAGGTAGAGATTCTCAATCTCGTGGCAACCAAGAACGTGAACGCCGTTGTCAGTTTCTAGCTTCTTCGCTTCTGCGTCAGTGCGGAAGTCTCGATCAATCACGCCGCCCACCCTTAGCTGCTCGTCTGTCTCTAAGGCGAGAAGCTTCATGGCGGCAAGGGTTCGGAGAATGTCGCGGCACCCGCCGCCCTCGATAAAACGGTTCGTCTTCGCGTCCCCGATCAGGTCATAGAACCGCTGGCGTTCGACACCTCGGTTCTCGCCCTCGATGTAGACGAATCGACGTTTGTGTATCGCGAACGCGGGAGACCCCAAGGCGGCAGAGAGTTGTAGTAGGACAGGGCGGCTCGCGACCGGCCTCTTGACCGAAACCGCTCCGGTCGCAGAGTTCCGCTCCAACACGAACGTGCTTTCAGGAGTCGCAACTTCTGCGGCCTCTATGCTGTGGGTGGCAATCCACATCTGGCCATCAGTTATTGTGTCGCGGACGAACTGCAGCCAACTCCGCAGCAAGTCCGGATTGAGGTGCAGCTCGGGTTCATCGAGCAGGAACAATCCGCGCTTCAATTTAAAGCGTTCGATCTGACCGACCAAAAACGCGATCTCGCGCTCGCCGCTACTCAGCCTCGAAAAATCGAGCTTTGCTCCGGCGGATTCAAATATCGGAGTTTGCGCATTGTGTCCGGATTGGGGATCGCCCATCCCAGCGAGGCGGAGATGGGGCAGTATGGAAGATAGCATCTCACGATACTCGGCCATCCAATCTGCCCACTCTGGTTCTACACCACCGGTATCGCGGGCTGCCCGCATTGCCTTCTGGAAGTTTGCCCCGTCTGCGTGCTCACGCGCATAAAGATACTGCAACCACGAGGTGTAGAGTGTTCGGGAATCTTGGAATGCATAATTCATGGTGACTGTCGGATCGTTCCAGTCTTGCGCAACTAGCGAATGATGCTCTCCTTGTGCCGATGAGCCAATAAACGACCGGTCTGCATCAAGGAATAGGTGCTGAGTTTCCTGGCGGGATCTGAGGTTTGAGACGGCAAAATCGGCAATGCTTCTTGACAAATTATCTGCAACTCCCTTGGCGAAAACCATTGGTCCTACAGGGAAGTTTCCCGCCACAAGTTTGAGCTGACCTCTCCAGGTCTCTTTCGCTTGTAGCCATTCCGAACTATTCGTATCTATACTTTGCTGCATTCCGGCGCCGGAAAAAACGTTCTCCAATGTCGGAGCGTCGAGTGAAACGGTAACGTCGATCTCGACCTTGCAAGGCTCGGAGAAAACATCACGTTGGGGGTACAGCCCGGCCGAAATTCCTAGACTGTGTGCAGCGGCCGACAGAAGGGTAAGAATCGCGCTCTTGCCCGTGCCGTTCTCCCCGACTAGGCATACCAGTGGAGCATCTGGCTCAATCTGCATGTCGACATCGTGCAGATTTCGGAATTCGAGAATTTTGATGCGCGTGACCTTCACAGGTATTGCCTATCACGCGGGGGAGGCCGGCGGCACCGTCTATGCGCGGGACACCGAACCGCGTGTGCAGTTGGACAGCCGGCGCTGTGCGCGGCTCAATTAGATCTGAGAATCGTGTTCCCTGCGGGGCGCGTTCAGCTTTACTGAGCATCGCATGGACCGAAGGAGAAACCGATGAGCGAATCACCTGCCCCTGGCTGGTATCCCGACGCCTCGGGTGTTGACCGCTACTGGACTGGCTCCGAGTGGGGGCCGGCCAAGCCGTCTGAGCCGTCGAAGCGGATGGGCAGCGATTTCATCGATAAGTCGCAGCCGCTACCGCAGCGCAACTTGGCCGATGTCGCGGTCAAGCCCGGGAAAGGCAATGTCGCCATGGGGATTGTCGCCATGGTGGTTGGCTTCCCGGTGTACGCCTTGGCCGTAATCCTGGGAGCGCTGATTGGCGGAACGCCGGGAATATATGTCGCCGTGGTCATCGCCGCCATCCTGCTCTACTGCATCGGCTGGGCGGCTGCGCAGAGAAGCCGTGAAGAAGCCGCTGCGCGGGACGCCCAAATTCTGCTGGGCCGACATCTCTCCGGCAAGAAGCGGCAGTAGAAGCAAAAAGAAAAGCCTGCAAAACAAGAACCACCCCCGGCCGTAGGGGCTGCCGGGGGTGGTTCGAGTTGAGGCTGTTACTGGAAGTTCAGTAACGCGGGGTGGCGGTCGATCAGCCACTGGGCAGATTCGATCGCTTCGGTCTTGTTGCGCGCTATCACGGGATGGCTGTGCCAGTAGTAGTATTCAACGCTTCCGTCGCGGTTCTTAGCGATGGCGCTCAGCCATAGGGTCCACTTGAGATGGTGGCTGCCATCGTCGGAATGGTCCGGCACGTCAGCCCTCGGCTGAACGAAGGGGAGTCGTCCCGGGTTGCTTTGCGCCACCCACTGATCGAAAGGCCCTGACTCTTCGTAGGCCAGGATCGATTCATTCGCGCTCATCGCACTACTCCCATAACCGGCATGGACGAAAGTCCGTCGAAGTATGGCACGAGGCTTACCGTTGCCAGGGCTAGCAACGCCGCGAACACCGCCCTCATTGGCCGGCCGCCGCGATCAGAGCTTCACCCAATAGTCGCGCGGTCTCCCGGGTGATCACCTCACCGTTGTAAGTGACGCCCTCGAAAATGGTGCCGTCGTCCCGTGTCCAACCGCACGTACCTACCGTGGCCGACCACGACCATGGTTCGGTCTGTTCGACCGTGGTGACCGGCCCGTCCCATTCGCAGTCGCGGGTGTGGGTGCCGATCCCGCCGCAGCACGCGCGGGTGGTGGAGTCGACGGGATATGCCGCCCAAGATGCGTCGGTGTCGATCAGGGGAGTGGTCAAGGCGTTGTGTCCTTCCGTGTTTACGGAAGTTCGCTCTTGCTCGTGCACTGGAGTGATGTGGTGCGGAAGTGGTGCAAATTCTCTCTAGTTGAACTAGATACCATTTCTGACCTGCATGAAACTTGGTGCGCGATACTGGGATTGAACGAGAATCTGGGTTTGCTGGAGAAACCCTGCGCGAGCAGCAAAAATAGCATCTCACCTGCGGATAAACAAAGTATCACACATGGCATATTGCGGAGCTGTACGGTAGCTTTGTCGGTATCGTCAGTTCACGTTTAGTTCACGCCGAGCTGTGACCAGTACCGCGAGAGGGATGAGCCAGTGACGCGCGGAGAAGGCCGAAAAACACGCGATGCCGGGACGTTCGGCACGGTGCAGCAACTCCCGTCCGGTCGGTATCGGGCCATGTATTACGGGCCGGACGGCCGCCGCTATAAAGCACCCACCACGTTCAACGCCAAGGGCGACGCGCGCGGCTGGCTGTCGTTGCGCCACGCCGAGATCATCACCAAAGCGTGGACCCCGCCGCAGGCCGAGCAGGTGAGGGTCAGCCGGACCACGTTCGGCGAATACGCGCGGGTGTGGATGGCGCAGCGCGACATCAAGCAGCGCACCCGCGAGCACTACCAGCGGACGCTAGATCAGTTCCTCGTGCCGCGATTCGGTCATCTGCCGCTCGCGTCGATCACGCCCGACGACGTGCGAGCTTGGTACGCCGATTGGGGTACCGGCACCCCAACGCTTCGGTCGCATGCCTACGGCCTGTTGCGGACGATTCTCGGCACGGCGGCCAGTGACGGGAAAATCGGGGTCAACCCGTGCGTGATTCGCGGCGCTGGGACGACCAAGCGCGTCCACAAGATTCGGCCCGCCACACTTCCGGAGCTGGCGGCGCTGGCCGAGGCGATGCCCAAGCAGTACGCCGCCATGATTCTGCTCGCTTCGTGGTGCGCTCTGCGGTTCGGCGAGCTGACCGAGCTGCGCCGCCGGGACGTGTTGTTGTCGACCACCGACGATGACGGCACCGAGGTCCATACCGGCGTGCTGCGCATCGACCGGGCTGTGGTGCGGGTTAATGAGGGGTTTCAGATCACCACGCCGAAATCCGAAGCGGGAGCGCGTGATGTGGCCATCCCGCCGCACCTGATACCCGCCATCCGTGACCACCTGGCCGAGCACGTCGGCCCCGACGCCGATGCCCTGTTGTTCCCGGCGAAGAATGGCGGGCACCTCCAGCCCTCCACGCTCTACCGGCGGTTCTATACCGCTCGTGACGCGGCTGGTCGGCCCGATCTGCGGTTCCACGATTTGCGCCACAGCGGCGCGGTGCTGGCGGCGGCTACGGGTGCCACATTGGCCGAGCTGATGGCCCGGTTAGGCCACTCGACGCCGCAGGCCGCGATGCGCTACCAGCACGCGGCGCAGGGGAGAGACCAAGCCATCGCGGCGGCGTTGTCAAAGATCGCGCTGGGGTAGGGGTGTACCGCGCCTGACTACTGGTAACCGACCTCGAACCATGCGCGGTGCGGCAGCTGGCTCGTGTCGAGCGGCTCGTCAGGCAGCGTCATAATGATGGTGACTTTCACGGCGTCGGGGTCGACGTGGTCCTGCACGTATTGGATTAGCTCGCGCCTCAAGTCTGCGGAGTCGGTCAGACTCGCATCTGCTAGCGCGCGGGCGGTCTTCCCCTTGATCTTCATTCGCCCATCATGCGCCTCACTTGCGAAGCGCCTGGCCCGCGCGGCAGGATCGGTGCACCGACGTGTTCCAAGCTGCGCGGCGGGGTTCGACGTTTCCTTTCGCGCCTGGCCGCCCGGCCGTCAACACCGGGCGGCGCAGGTGAACACCCACCGCACACCACCGAGGTCTGTATAGGCCCGGCCGCGCGGTAAGCCGCTCCTGGTGAGCACCCCGGTTTCCAGCCGTGCTGGCCGGTCGATCCCTTATTCGATCCCTCACGTCTGGAGCAATCCCATGCCTTTGTACACACCTTCCGCCGCCGGAATCCTGACCAACGAAGAGGTCGGCGAGCTTGTCGTCAAGCCGGTCGGCCGCCTATCCGTCGCGTACCAGGTTTCGCAGGTTGTCGTCATCGGCTCGCACGACTTCCGCATCCCGCTGCTGAACGCGGACCCGACCAGCGCGTTCGTCGCAGAGGGCGCTGAGATCCCCGCCGACGACGCCGAAATCTCCGAGCTGATCGTCACGCCGAGAAAGGCCGCCGGTCTGTCGGTGATCTCGAAAGAGCTTGCAACAGACAGCATTAACGGCACCGCGCAGGACGTTGTAGGCCAGGCCCTGGCCCGCGACACCGCCCGCGCTATCGACGCCGCGTTCTTCGGCACCACCACCGCCAACGGTCCCAGCGGCCTTGGTGCGCTGGCGGGCGTGTCCGAGGTGGACGCCGGGACCATCAACACGCTGGACGCGTTCGCCGAGGCGCAGAGCCTCGCCGAAATGGCCGGGGCCGTCATCATCTACTGGGTGGCCAGCCCGACCACCGTGCTCACGCTGGCCAGGTTGAAGCGCGACGGGATCGGCTCGAATGAGCCTCTGTTGCAGCCGGACCCGACCAAGCCCGGTCGCCGTCAGATCTTCGGAGCACCGCTGCTGTCCTCCCCGGCGGTGGAGGATCACGAAATTTGGGGCATTCCAGCGTCCTACGTGACCGCGCCCGACGATGAGGACCAGAGCGGCCGTCTGTCCTACGTCGTACAGGCGCAGGACGCCACGCTGGACGTCGACGGTTCGGTGTTCTTCACCAGTGACCGCGTGGCCATCCGCACCACATTGCGTGTGGCGTTCGGCTGGCCCCACCCGGCCGCCGTGGTGAAGATCGAGCACGGCGGCAGCTAGTGCTGGCCACCACCGCCGACGTGGCGGCCCGGCTCGGGCGTGAACTCACCGAGTCGGAAACCACCCCAGCGGCCGGGTTGCTTACCGAAGCGTCCGCGTTGGTCGCCGGGTATCTGCGACGGGACTGGACGGCGCTTGACGACGTGCCCGACGCGGTCCGGGTAGTCGTCAGTCGCGTGGTCGCCCGCGCGCTCACGGGTGCGTCGACCAGCACCCTGCCCGACGGTGCCCAATCGTTCGGGTCAGCGCTCGGCCCGCTGACGCACCAAGTGCAACTGAGTCCCGATGTGGTGGTCGGGTCAGTGTGGTTGTCGCGCACCGACAAAACCACGCTGGCACCGTACAACCGGCGATACGCCGCCAACGTGCCCATGTGGGAAGGCGGCTGGTAAGTGAGCTTGGCCCTGACGTCCACCTGAACGCGTCGGGGTCAGAGGCAGAGGCCGTCCACTTCGGTGGGCGGCCTCTCGCTTGCGCGTGGCCAGCAAACCGGGTGAGCAATCCAGCAAACTTTTAAACGGGGGTGGGGGTTAACCCGCCCCTGGTGGAGGACGTCAAGGCGGCGGGACGCGACGCTCCCGGTAGGCTCAAAACCCCAGGTCAGGGGCTTAGTTGCGAATGCTAAGCAACGCTCTGACCTGCGCAAATACTCCAGCAAACCCCGATTTCGGCTCGCATCGAGCCCTGTGAGCACTGGAAATGACCCATAATTGCAGGTCAGAGGGTGTTTTTGCTTGCCGAATCCGGCGCCGAAACACCCTAAATCCAGCTCAGAGCTAACGTGTGAAAACACGTCAAAATCGGCCGGAAAATGTTTGCTCGACTCCGATTCCAGCAAACATTCATGCGGCGTCAGCAAACACCTGACGGCGGTGGCGCGGCGCAATATCGCGGTACCGTCAACGCATGCTACCGCGACTGTTTGGCCCGCGCCGGTGATGCACACCAGCGCGTCGGTGATCGGTGCGAACACCACGTTTCGCACGCTCATGGTCCACCCTGACGGCTCCAGTCCGGCGATGGTGTCCCAGTTGTGGAGGGCGACAAAGAATCCCGCTACCGCCATGTCGGCCAGCCAGTGGGCTTACCTGTTCACCCGCGCCGGGTACTCGGTCAACGGTGCACGCGCGCAGCGGCCGGACGCGCCGGTAGCGCTCTATCGCGGTGCCACCGAGGCCGGGCGGTTCGGTTTGGCGTGGTCGACCGAGCGCCGCGTCGCCGAACGGTTCGCCCGCAAGCCAGGTAGTCATCTCTGGACAGCCAGCGTCCAGCCAAAGCACTTGCTGGCCTACATCTCTCACCCGCGCGACCCCGAACATGAGTATGTGGTCGACCCGGCCGGACTCGGCGACCACAACGTCAGCCGCGACGGGCAGGCATCGGTACCGCAACCGCCGCCAGCGGCCCCGGTGACCGGCGGGATGCTCTGGGAAGCGCGGCGCGACATCCGGCGCGCAGAGGCGGCAATACGGCGCGTGTCAGGTACCAAGTCGGGCCGCCCGATGTCCTAACGTCGATGGGTGACCACTGACTCGCTGCTCTTTCGCATGCCCTCGCGGACGCTGTGGACGGCAGTGGGGCTCATCTCGACCGCACTGATACTGATCGCCGTCGTCGTGCGGGCGGACCCCACCGGCCTGAAGGCCATAGCCGATGCGGTAAACGCAATCGGCGCTTCATTCACGTTCTTGGGCGTGCTTTATGCCGTTGCACGCGCCAACGACTCGTTGCGTAAGTGGCGCAAAGATGTTCTGCGCCGACTTCGAGGTCTCGGCATACCGGCGACGGTTTACGCCAGCCGCGCAGAGGCGCAGGCGCAAGCATTCAATATGAGCATCATCATTGATCAGGATTTCACCGCTGCCGACGAATTGGCCGACCCCGTCGAACGGCTCCACGCCCGCACCGACATTCTGCTCATGGTCGCCAGGAACTTGCAGGCGATGGTGACGTCAGCAGAGACCGAAGTGCGCGACGTGCGCCGCGAGCTGGTGCATAGGGACGCAACAACGCGCAAAGAACTGCGGGAGGGCGACGACCGCGCCCGCACCGAAGGCGCTGCGGCACTTCAATTATTCGCCGACACCGCCAAACAAAACGAAGCTATCGACTTGCGTCTAGCCATCGTAGGTACGTTCTTCCAAGCGTTCGGCGCGGTGCTGAGTTTCTACACGTAGGGTTACCGCCGCTTGCTGCCCTCGCGTATCGCTTCGCTCCACGTGGTGATGCCGCGCTGCGTGGCCGATAGGTTGCCCTGCTGCGGGTTGGGCTGCGGTGCGGCTTGTTTCGGCGTGAACGCGGCTGCCGTGCTACGGACAGTCTCCACCAACCGGGTCACGTCCAGAGTGCCGGTGTCAGCATCCACCAGGGAACCGATCCCGCCCTCACCGAGCGCGACAAGCAGGTGGGGCCGAAACGCGTCCGGTTCAAAACGGGCCGACCGGATCGCCATGTCCACCACCGCCAGACGTTGTGCGTCGAGCTGCGCCGCGGTGGCGGCGTGCGCGTTCTCCAGCTCGGTGACGCGCTCGGAGTGCGCCGTCTCGGCTTGCGCTAGAGCATCTTTTGCCTCCCTCATACGGACTCTGTACCTCGCTGCCTCCCGGCCGATTGCAGCGTCGTCGCGCGCGTCATCGGCGGCGGCCTGGTCGTCGCGCACCGCCGGGTCGGTGTCTTCCGACTGGCCATCGGTGGTGTCGATCAGATCGGGGGTAACGACGGGGGCGGCCGGATCAGCCTGCGGTGCGGTGGTGGGCGCGGGGGCGGTCATTACGGTGTCTCACTTTCCAGTTGTGGCCAGCGCCGGTTGTGCGCGGGGCCGATGAACGTCACGCGGGTAGTCAGTTCGTCGGGAAGCTCATAGCTCAAATGCTCCAGCAGCATTCGCTCCGTTTCGGTGGCCGCCCGGTCGAAGACACGGACAAGCTCAGGCGTGGCGTCGACACCTTCGGTACGGATACCGGGTACCACCATGCGCACCGTGCGCCAGGTGAGCGCGCTATCGGCGGCCCATCCCGCTTCCCAGCGCGCTCGGTCGGCGGCGTGAGTCGAGTCTTCGGCCCGTTGCAGTGCATCGGGCAGCCATTCAAAGCAAGCCCAACCCCTGACCCCGTTGTCGTCAATCCTCGGACCTATGTCGTTGTGCAATGTCATCTCTCATCCTTTGATCTGGTTGCGGATCTTGGCCAATGCCAAAGGGTTTCCCTCGAATAGCTCGGCCAACATCGCCACAATGGCGATGGTGTGCAACGGCATTGGCGTCGGGCTATTCGTGGTGTAGCAGTACGGATGGCACTGGCCGATCTGGTCGACGGGAACGGTCATCAGCTTGATCAGCGCCACCGCGAATTGGACGGCCTCGGCGCGTGCCCGGTAATTGGTTAACCGCATCTCGTCGGCGTCGGCGTCGGCGCCCGGCGCCGGGGTCAGCCACGCCACCGCCAACCCGGCGCCGTCCGGGTGCTCATACAACACCTTCGCCAGAATCCAGACGGCGGCGCGGGCCAGGGCTGGCTGGTCGGCGTAGGCGGCCAGCACCGCACCAACGCCGTCCGCATCGCGCAGAGCGGCAATCTCACTGACTGCCAGAACTTTCCGCGCCGCTCGCAGATCTTCGGGTGACCACTGTTCTTGCTGCCATTGGAGCCATTGGAACGCGTCCCCGGCCGCCCAGTGCAGGGGATGGTCGTGGGGGAGTTCGTTCGGGTTGGTCGTCATCAATGTTCTCCGTTGTCGAGCGTGATGGGTTGCAGTCCAGTCGAAATCGTGCGGGCAGTAATGGCCGGCGGATTACCCACCACCATTCGGCAGGCGCGGCAGTACCGGTCATCGTCCAGCGGTGGGCGGATGCGGCACCGGTGACACCAGCGCTCACCGTGGCGGCGGCCGTTCAGCCGGTACCGGTACCCGGTGTACGAGGGTTGCCGCAGAATCGACCCATCGGCAACCAGGTCGGCGAGCACCGCACCGAGCGCGAAGCGCCACTTGGACCAGATCCGGACCTGAATTTCGCCGGTTGACATTGAGGCGGGTAACGCGGCGCGCAGGATGGCCAGCGCCGACCGCCTACAGGCATACCGGGCCTTGGTGGTCAGCTCGTCGTCGTGGTCGCTCACCGTTGCACCTCGTGGGCCAGTGCGGCGAGGCAGTGGCCGCAGTACTGGCCAGTCGCCCGCCTGCGACGTGTCCGGCACCGGGTGCACATCCTCGGGTCGACGGCCGGTTCCGGTGCCCGTTCCGGCACGGCGTGAACGAGGGTGTACCGGCTGCCGCCGTTGACGGCCTCGGCGACCACCTGACCGGATGCCGTTAGCTCGCCCAGTGCGTAGACCAGACCCGGTCGGTGGGTGGCCTTCACCCGGCGGCGAAGCTCGGCACCGGCCAGCGGGCCGCTGGCAAGTAGGCGAAGCACCGCACGACGGGCGGCATAGATTGCGACGTCAGTTGTCATCGGCTCGCCACGGTTCGCTGAACACGCCGAGGTGGACAAAAGTGGACAAGGTGGACAGGTGGACACGATTCGGGCGATTCTCGGCCAAAACCTAAAACCCCAGGTAAGTAAGTAAATTTGACCAATCGCGGGTAGTGGCTTTCGGATGGTCGCGCAGGGCATGTCCACCGTGTCCACTTGTCCACCCCCGCATTCGGGCGGATCGAGTTTGCTCTCATGGGACTTTCACCTGGCCGTCCTCGTGGGTGATGAGCTGGTTGCATTCCATGGCCCGCGCGAGGGCGTCCTCGAAGAACCGGCGGTCGCGCGCGGCAAGCCGCTTGCGGAGGGCCGCAGTTGTCAGAGGACCGTGCGCCGTGGTCGCACGCACGAGGACGCCGACAACGCGCTGTGTGGCCCTCTCGTGCGTCATCTCCTCGGCGACGGATGCGCGGATACCCTCGCCTCGGCCGCGTGCCTCGTTCGCCCTCGCAGCGGCGCGGGTGAGGGCGTCACCGCACCTGGCCCGCGTGAGATCCGATACGGCCATCACCGATCCCGATAGCCGCCAATCCTCGTCGGTAATGGTGGCTCGGCCACCATCGAGCACCGCCACGGCGGCAGCCACCTTCGCCCGTACGAATAAGGCGTGCCCGTCGAGCGCATCCCCAACGCCTTGGGCGCGCGCCTCGGCGGACTGTTCGATCTCATCGCGCGCCGCGTCGCACATTCCGAAAACCGAGGGCCACAAACCCGTAGGACCAACTAAATCGGTCGGCTTGGGTTTTGGTGGCCGATTGTGTCGGCTTACCCTGCGGTCGGTGACGGGCATCCACAGGAACCGCTGCGGGGTACCACCTGCGGCGTCATTGAGTAAAACATCGGAGTGTTCGGGCTGGACTCCGACAATCATGGTCAGGCGATACTTATCGGCGGGCACAAGGAGACGCTTGGACTCGTCGGAGTAGCCAAAACCTAGGGTCTCACCCGAAAACCCCTGGCGCAGAATCGTCTGCAATGTCGATCCGGTGCGACTACCGAGGGCCGCGAGCGACTGCACTTCGGCGCAGTCAATAACGGCATTGTTCCGCGTGTAGACGAACTGATCACCACCGACCTGGTGAATCACCACCGGCGGATTGTCTTGGTCCTTCGGTGGTTTGATTTCGTCCGACGTCGGACGCCGCACAAACAACTTCACCAAGCCTTCGCCAGAGCCCGGCGGGACGTCCACCTCGCTACGGCCGACATACCGGCGTGCGGCACGGCAGGTGCGACCCTTGTTCGCCCCAGATGGACCCACGAGCGCGAGAAACAGGTTCAGTGACCCCGGTGAGTCGTCGTCGGCGATGCCGGGTAGCGCCACGTAATGCGGAATGAAATCGAGCACATAGATCAGGATTGCGCCGAGTAGGCCCCATGGTGACACCATGCACGCCAGCGCGTAATCCCGAATCTTGCACAGCGATTCGCGCGACTCCCAGAAACCGGCCTCGGCATCTTCCAACGCGAGAACAGGCGGTTGTTGGGTATGCCCACGAGGTCTGACGGTTACGCCGTGTTTTTGCGGTATCGACCGTGCCGGTACTGCGGCAGGCCCGCTGCGGTCTGCCGCCGCGAAGGCGCGGTCGATGGTGCCCTCAACCTTCCGGAGTCCGTCCTCGTCAGCGTGTCCGTTGATTATTGAGGCATCGCGCGCCGCCGCGCGTATCTGGTCGCGCGCCTCGGATGTGAATGGCGCATGCTCCGCTGCGCGGGCAGTTTTCCTGAACAGCAGGTCATTTCGAGTTCCTGACCGCGCGTTGGCGATATCGGATATCGCGCCGCTCACCGTCGCGGTGGAGTACTCCGGATTCTCTCCGGGCGGCACAGGCGCGCCATTGTCAACAATCGAGCGAGAAACGCTGTGGCGCTGGCTGTTCAGCTTTTCTACTGCTGCAACCAGCTCGGGCGTCGTGTCAACGGCGATGTCTAAGTGCGCTTCCATTGCGAACACGTCGGCAACAGCCCGTCTGACGATTGACGGCTGCCAATCGCCGTCCGGCCAGCCTTCGGGCTTGGGTGGCAATTGCGCGTTCACAGGATGCCGCCATAGCCACGGCTGCGGGTGTACCGGACCACGTCTAGGCGCTCGGCGAAATCCTCGCTGTCAACTACGTTGGGCACTGAGACCCCTGACTCTGCTGACCGGTGGACATGGACTCGTCGCTACGGCCTCGCTTCGGCGGGGCCGTAGTCGTGTCGGAGAACAGCACGCTCACTAGATGCCACCGCCGAACGGGACCATCGCGGCGTCGATTTCGTTGAGGTCCAAGCGGACTAGCTTCGGCCCCGAACGGTAGGCAGTCAGACGGCCGTCAGCCACCATCTGCCGAATGGTTCGGGTGGTGACGCCGAGATAGTCCGCCGCATCGGTAGGGCTGACGTAGCGGCGTCGGGCGTCGGGGTGACGACGTTGTGCGCGGTTGGGGACAAGGGGTTTGGCGGTACGTGTGGCCACGGCATTTCTCCAGACGACGACGAATCAACGGGGTGATCCGGAGTCAGAGAAATGCGTGTCTACTGGTACTGGCGGATTGGTCCTGCTCCCGCCGCCGGTACGCGCTCCGTGGGTGCTGCTCACTTCGTGGTGCCGTCCGGGGATGGGGCTCCACTAGGTTGCGGCCGAGGCTAGCGGAAGATCGCGGCGAACGCACATGGCGACCAACATTCAGCGCGGGCCAGGCCAGGGGAGTGGGCGCCGGACAGCGTGGGCCTATTTGCAGGTCAGTTCACAAGTAGTTCACGACCGCCGTGCTGCGGGCAAAAAAATAGCCCCTGATCAGGGGCTATGATGGTGCGCGATACTGGGATTGAACCAGTGACCTCTTCCGTGTCAGGGAAGCGCTCTCCCGCTGAGCTAATCGCGCCGGGTCCAACTTTTGGAGGTGGAGACGGGAATCGAACCCGTGTGCACGGCTTTGCAGGCCGTTGCCTCACCACTCGGCCACTCCACCGCTGGGGTTGATGCCTTTTGCACCTTCGAGCGGATGACGGGATTCGAACCCGCGACCCCAACCTTGGCAAGGTTGTGCGCTACCAACTGCGCTACATCCGCGTGCCTCGGGTGAGATCGTCACCCGGTGCGGGATGGAACATTAGTCCAACCATGCGGCGAACTACAAATCACTTGGAACGGAACGGCAATCGGTCTTAAAACAGCTGGTAAACCTGACGTGCGACAGAGAAGCCGTGACCGGTGCCCGTGTCGCGGCACGAGATGCCGTTCTCGGAGCTGTCGCAGCTCAGCCGTCCGCGGGTGATCGACTGGCCGTAGGCGAGTGCTCTCTCGCCGCCGAGGGTGGTGTCGCCGGCGCAGACGAAGGCCGCGCGCTCGCCCGGCGCCAGGCCGATGCCCTGGCCATAGTCGAACTCGCAGTCTGCGGGCCGCGGCGGCGGACTCCAGTCCCGGTCGATGATGTCGCAGCGCGCGTAGTCAGCGTCCAGGATGCAGCCGACGTTGCCTGTCGGTGAGATGAACGTCACCAGATCGCCCGGTTCGGCACCGGCCACCGGGGCGGTCAGGACCAGGAGCGACCACGAGGCGATGACGGCGAGGGCCTGGCGCTTCATCGGCCAGACGCTACCGCCGGGCCGGCCCCCGGGCTGGGTAACGGCTGTGGAAACCGTCCGGCCGCCGCGATTCGGAGCCGGTGTGACCACCGTGCTAACCTTCCCTCTCGTTCCCCGGTCTCGTAGCTCAGGGGGAGAGCGTCCGCCTCACACGCGGAAGGTCGCTGGTTCGATCCCAGCCGGGACCACCGCAAGAACCCCACTCAGGTGGGGTTCTTTGGTTTAGCCGACAAAGCTCGGCAAAATTATCCGGCCGAGGTGGCGGATCGCCGTGGCGGATGGTCGCGGAAGGTCGAACCTGGGTCCACACAGGAGTCGCTCGGCCCCGCTTCCGCTCACTCATCGCCGGAATGTCATTCCGGCCACTGGAATCTTGTCGACCCCGCCGGTCGTGATCTTCGGACATCTATGCGCGTTCGCTGTTCAGAACTCATCCACTGCTGAGGATGTTGAATATCCGGAGCCATCCTCACAGCAGACCCGGCGCAAACCGAGGCCGGGCAGGCGTCGCGGCCGTCCACACCGGCTGAACAAGGTGAGGACCAAGCTACCCGTGTTCAAGCGGTGACCGAGCCGTTGTCGTTGTAGGCGAGGTTGTTCATGGAGTTCAGTGATAGGTAGCGGCATCGACGTCGGATGCATTGCCGGCGTGAGGCAAGGGCGCGTTCCGTTGCATGCCACTTCAGTCGCCGGGTGTCCGTCGCTTCATCTTCTGCTGGTACATGGCGGCGTCAGCCTGACGTAGAAGGAGATCGATGTCGTCGGTGGGGCCACGTGTCCATCCGACCGAGGCACTGAGCATGACGGGCGTAGTAGGTGTGGGATAACCACCAGTGAGCGAGACGCGGACGGTGTCGGCCAACGCTTCTACCTCTTCACTGGCTGCGTCGATGCACAGCACGACGAACTCGTCACCTCCCATACGGTAGGCCGAATCGGGTGGCTCGATGGACCGCGTCAGCAATTGAGCGGCGTGGACGAGCACAGTGTCGCCGACGACGTGTCCGTGGTTGTCGTTGATGAACTTGAACCTATCCAGATCGACAAAGACGATGCCCACCGGCGCTGCGGGATTGGTGTCACGAAACCGGTCGACGTGCACGGTCAGGGCGTGTCGATTGAGCAGTCCGGTGAGCGGGTCGGTCAGCGCGAGCCGTGCGAGTTCGGCTTCGGCGTGTCTGCGGGCGGTGACATCTTGGAACTGCGCGACGAGGAGGTCCTGCCCGCCATGCGCGCCAGGGACCAGAACGGCGTTGCGTTGCATCCAGATTGTCGTGCCGTCGCGTCGGAGGTAGCGACGTTCGGAAGACACTTCTCGCACCGAGCCGTCCTGTAGGCGGGCAAGGTCGGAGACAGCGGACGAGCGGTCGTCCGGGTGGACGAGTTCGCGAAAGTCCCTGCCGATCAAATCCTTTGGCTGATAGCCCAGAAGGGCGCACAGTGCCGGGTTGATCTGCAACGTGTGCGCTGAGGTGGTCAGCACGGCTTTGCCGAACGGGGCGTTGGTCATGCTGATTTCGAATAGCCGGATGGCCTCGTCACGGGAGTGTTCGGCCTCCACCCGGGCAGTGACGTCGGTGACCTGGACGTAGAAGCCCCGCACCTGCCCGTCGACGACGTCGGGGAGATAGGAGGCTTGGGTGTATCGGCTCACGCCTTGCTGGTCGATGAGGGTGCGTTCGAAGAGCTGTTGCTGCCCCGCCAGCGCGCCCTCGATGAAGGGCAGGTTCAGCGTATAGACCTCCTCACCAAGGATGTCGCTGATGTGACGTCCGCGTGCCTGCTCCGGAGTGACGCCGAAGTACTCGACGTAGGCGACGTTGGCGAAGACGTTCCGTAGGTCGCTGTCCCAATAGCCGATCAACGCCGGAAGGCGATCCAGCAGGGCTCGCAGCCGACGGACTTCCTCCTGCGGGAGCGACCCGACCTGGTGATTTTCATCTCGGCTGGGCATCTCGCCCGCCATCACCAGGGAAACCCGACAACAGCGCTTGCATGCAGGCTGCACCAACAGGCAGGGCCAAATCCACCAGCTTTCGAGGTCATTGCTACCTCCTCCCAAAACGAGCCTAAGCCTCGGAGTCGGGCGTGACGATGACAACCAGCTGGCCGCCCCTGGGCTATAAATCGCGGATCTACCGCGTGAGACCGAGGTAGGAGGGCATCGCTGGCCGCCTCCAGTGCATCGTCTTAGACGTGCCCGTGTACCCGCAGAGTGAGCGATGTCGATCGAAAAGATGCCCCAACGTGGGCTTGAACAGTGGGTGCTCAGATGTGGTTAACCACGGTCTCGACGACCGCGGCGCCGCCCAGCCAACCGATGTTCATGTCGTCCCCTGAGAGTCCACGCCCACCGCGATAACGGCCTCCGCGCGTGCCACCAGCACCGCGAGATCTCGATCGATATGCGTCTGCCCATCGATGATCTGTGCCAACTGGGACGAATGGACCGCGTCCATGACGATGAGTCCATTGACATCGGGACTGTCCCGGAGAAACTGCGTCACGCCGGAGTCGCAGGAGATTGGATAGATGTGCACGTCCGGAAACCGCCAATGCCAGTCGGAAACCAGGTGGTCGAGCTCCTCACCTGAGGTGTTGCCGCCGGACGAGGTGTGTGTACCGACGGCGAGCATGGGCCATCCCCGGTACCGCGCCTCGGAGACTGCTTCGGTGATGACCGTGCGGTCGCCTTCCATATGGCGGGTGACCGGTACGACGATCCAGCGCAACGGATCATTCTGCGCAGCAGTACTTTCGGTACCGTGGACGACAACCACAGCGCATGCAGCATCGTCGGCTACCGAGGCGGCTGTCGAACCAAGCATGGTTCGGCCCATTCGGCCCATGCCTGACGATCCGACGCAGATGAGCGCGGCATCAGGGGATTCGGCCAGCAGACTGCCTGCAGGGGAGCCCCGGGTGATGGATGTCTGCACCGTCACGCTCGGGTTGCGTGCGGTGACCACGGCACGTGCGGCTGCCAGTGCGCCTTTCGCCGTATCCACCTCGGACTCGTACTCGGCGGCCGACAGGGTGCCGGTCAAGTCGGTGCGGATGGCATAGATCAGCCTCAGCGCGCAGTGCCTCCGCAACGCCTCGTCAACTGCCCACGATGCCGCATGTTGCGCCTGCACTGAGCCGTCGATACCCACGATGATCGATTTAGTTGCTTGCTCTGACATTTCGCGTCCTCTCGTACCGGGGTCGAGCTTGGGAATGACTCAATCAAGGCGACGCATCGGTGCACTGGAGTCTTTGGTCACTGACGTGCTGCCATTGGTCTGAGCGTGGTGAGGTTGTGCTGCCGTGCCATGCTCACTGAGCCACTCAGTATGTCGAACGATCTGGCTAGTCATTGCGCACCACGATCACCGGGGAATGAATTTGGTGAACAACGGCCGAGCTCACCGATCCCAGGAGCATGCCGGCGAAGCCGCCACGGCCATGGCTGCCGACGATCACCAGTTGCGCCGATTCGGATTGGGCAAGCAGATTCTGGACAGGCTGGTCGCGCACGACCACCCTGCGTACCACCACGTCGGGATAGCGTTCCTGCCAGCCCGCCAGGCGCTCGGCCAGGGTCTCTCCGGCTTCCGCCGCGAAGGCTGGCCACGGCATCGGCAAGACTTCCGGCCATTCCGTATTGCTGAACGCGTGCAGGGCGACCAACTCGGCGTGGCGCCAGGAGGCCTCTTCGAATGCGAGCGCCGTCGCACGCTCTGAGGCCGGAGAACCGTCGATACCGACGACCACCGGTCCGCCGGTGGACTCCGCACTGACCGGGCCGTGGATGACGGTGACCGGGCAGTGTGCGTGATGAATAAGGGCAGTGCTCACCGACCCGAGGAGCATTCGTCCCGCCGCGCCCAAGCCGCGACTGCCGACAACGACCATCGCCGCCTGCTTGCTGAGATCGATGAGGGTCGGAACCACGGTCGTCAATGACACCTCTGTGCTGATGTCCAAGGTCGTGCCGGGCACGCTGTCGCGTGCGATTCGAGCGGCGTCGGCGACGACTTTGTCCGCTTGATCCTGTTGCCAGGCAGCGAATTCCGCTGTGATCGGCGAACCGAACATTCCGGGTTCGGACCAGCCGTTCGCAACCGGGTTGACGACGCTGACGATGCTCAGTTGCTGGTGGCGCAGAACCGCCTCCGCAGCGGCCCAGCGCACCGCGTCGTCGGAAGGTCCGGAACCGTCGACGGCGACCAGTACACCATGGTGGGGGGAGGTAGTGATGGACATGGAACGTTCTCCTTCAGGGTCTGAAGCAGTTGGGTGGATAGCTGTGGTCATGAGATCTGCGATGTCATCGCGCAACCAGCACCGAACACCGGCCGTGCTCGAGGAGCGAATGGCCTTGAGGTCCGACGATGTCCGCCACCAGGTGCGCGTCATCCTGATCTATGACGACCAGTTGAACGTGTCCGTCGGCATTGTCGGCCAGAAACCTGGGTAGGTCCGCGAGGCTAGGACTCGGATACACATGCACATCGGGATAGCGGCTACGCCAATGCTGCACACAGTGTTTCAGTTCGTCATACGGTGTGTCGCCGAAGTCCTCCCGCCACAATCCCACAGCGACGAGCGTGGCGTGCCGAAGCCTGGCTTCCTCCAACGCCTGCTGGAACGCGCGGTCTTCGTGACGTGCTCGTGGGAAGCCGACCACGACTGCTCCGCCCGCGCCGCTCGGACCCGTAGCTTCGGGCTGTCGAATGATCGCAACAGGGCAGTGTGCCTGAGCAGCAACAGATTCCGTAGTCGAACCGAGCACCTTACTGACCACCCAACCGATGCCCGTCGATCCGACGCACACCAACGACGCGTTGGCTGATTCTGTGATCAACACGTCATCGGGATGGCCGCGTAACACCGCGCCGGCGGTCGTGACATGTGCGCCACCGCGCCCTACGGCCTGCGTGGCGCAGGTGAGCGAACGCCGAGCGAAGTCGACCTCGGTCTGGGTAGCACTGTGCACGGTCCCGGGCCATCGCTCGTCGTCAATCACATAGATCAGGCGGAGCGGAGCATTACGTACGGTGGCTTCATCGACCGCCCACAGTGCCGCGTTCACAGCCGCGTCTGACCCATCGATACCCACGACTACGGGTGGCTTACAGGCTTCTCCTTCCGTCGGGACCACTTCGCCGGATTCGACAGCGACGTTGTTCATGCTGTTCTCCTCTGATCGGCTTGGCGCATGTTGTGCCACCACGAATTCGACCACCGGCGACCAGGCCCGACTAGGGGCTGAAGTCCCTCCCATAGGGGCCGTTCGTACGGGTAATCGGCGTCGATCCGCGGTGCGGGGTGCGGAGTGACCTTCGGCCCTATCGGCTCTTGAGCGCAGGGCGTACCAACGAAACATGACTGGTGACGTACAGGCGTCATCCGCCATCGATGGCGGGGTCGCGAAGCAACGCGCGTCTGTTGATGTCACCGGACTGCGTGCGGCACACCCGCGAATTGTCCGGCGCAAGTCGTGCTCGACGGTACCGTGCTCAGTTGATGTGGCCATCGCCGAGCTGGAACTCTTAGGATACGAGTTCTTGCTTTTCCGCGAAATCGGTTCGGGCGCAGCAGCAGTTGTGTCTCGGGGTGGACCGACCGGATATGGCTGGTTCTGGTGGCCCCTGCGCTCGCCCCCAAGGTGGCCCCGTTCGAACAACTGGTGACCATCAGTTCACATCCTGTGCCGTGCCTGACCGAAGTACAGGCTCGCGAGCGGCTGGCGCTACTAGTGTCCCGCGTCTGAATTTGGTTTACGGGTGTGGGGCAGGATTTCGTCTGCGGTCTTGGTCCACACGAACGGGTGGCAGCGTTGGTTCCAGCCGTCGATGAATGCACCGATGGCTGTGATGAGTTCCTTGACGCTGTTGAACGAACCGCGGCGGATGGCCTGGCGGGTGATGATCGAGAAGAACACCTCGACCAGGTTCAGCCACGACCCTGACGTCGGGGTGAAATGCAGTGTCACGCGCGGATTTTTGCAGTAGCGGACTGACCAATCTCGCCCGACGGGCCGAGTCCGTAGGCGGGGCATGCACTGTCACCGGTGGTCCTTCCGGTGGCACCCAGGTGATATGGAGCGCACCGCTCCCGGTGGACTGATGCCAGACAAACCCTGGGATGGGACCAACGTCCCGGCAGGTCCGGACCAATGCCATTAGCGCAAGCGAGCGGCTCAAACCTAGCGTCAGATCCCACTGAACTGCCGGTCTACCGAAGGTCTGCTCATGGATGTAGTCACCGATGTTCCGACGGTTGATGCGTGCGAGACCGAGAAAGTACTCCCGGCGGCTGAATACCCAGACGCGGCTTCGATCATCCGATCGGCGAGATCGCCGGTGCGCCTTGTGTGGACCAACTCTGGAAAGAACGAGACACACTGCAACGATCGCTGGGTTGTTGCTGTCACAAGACAGACAGCATCGGCCGGATCGGTCTTGAGCACCGCGATACGTGAGGCGGTGCGGTGGGGCGCAACGGTGATGCTCTTGACCCCGCCACATTGCGACCCCGAAGACTACCTGAGCGCGATCGGCTACGTCGAAGCCGCAGATCAAGCTGAGTTGTGGGCTATAGCCAGACCGGAGGATCTCGCTGCGCTGATATTGCAGCAACCAGGTGTGGACCATCTGATCGTTACGACGGCGGATGATGCCGCCGTCATCGACACCTTCGTGAGAAACCCCGAGATCGCTGCGATGCGAGCGCAATTGGAGCTGCTCATACTACCGCGGTCCGTCGAACGGATAAGAACACGTGAACCGTCCTGAAGCAGTGAAATCCCCTTCAGCACCAGAGGACTTCAGACCCTAGCACGCGGATCGACACGATGATGCGATGGTCTCTACTGCTCACGTGACCGGCAAAGGACCTCCCGATGAATACGACAACCGAATCCTCCACACGCTGGACGGATCCCCGACACCGCGGCGGTAGCCCGCTCTGGCTCAACTGGTTGCTCGCCTTGCTGACCGTACCGGTGGCAATGGCCGTCATGCTCTTCGCATTCGGAGCAGTGATGGGCCTCGCCCGATGCACCGAAGCGGGCTGCCAGCACATGGGCCCAGGGGAGTTCTGGTTCGGCATTCTTGCCTACGGACCGCCGTTCGTTGCGGTGGTGACGATTGCCACTTCGTTCTTCACCGCATCGCGAAAGCACGCGATCTGGGTTCCGCTGGCCGGATTGGGACTCTTGCTCATCGACCTTGCCGTTCTGGCCATCACGTTTCGGCCCTAGCCGAAGGCCATAGGTCCCTCGTAGTGAGCACCTCCGGCCCTGACGGTGCCTCCCGAAGTTGCGCATAGTTGAGCTGAAGCACACCACAAGCAAAGGTCAACCGCCATGTCCGGTCATCTACCCGCCGCCGAAACAGTGCATGCCGCATTGTCTTTGGCTACGCGCGCGCCCTCGGTGCACAACTCACAACCCTGGCGGTGGCAGGTGGGGCCGCATAGCATCCATCTCTTCGCCGACCCACCGCGTCACCTTGAACACACCGACCCGGACCGGCGTGATCTCGTCGTCAGTTGTGGGATTGCGCTGAACCACTGCGTTGTGGCGCTGGCTGCACTGGGCTGGCAGTCCAAGGTTCACCGACTGCCCAACCCAGCCGCACCTGACCACCTGGCCTCGATCGAGTTTCATTTGGGTCGGCCCGGGGGGATGGATATCACCCTCGCGGCGGCGATTCCTCAACGCCGAACTGACCGCCGGCACTACAGCTGCTGGCCGGTCCCGCCTGGACACGTCGCTATGATGGGGGCGCGCGCTGCCCGAATGGGTGTCACCATGCGACGGGTCGAGACGGATGATGAGTTCAGGGCGATTCTCGCCCAGGCCGTTCGCCAGCATGGTCAGGACGCAGACTATCTCGGCGAATTGACTTCCTGGAGTGGTCGTTACAGTGCAACGGCGGGCGTACCCGCGCGGAACACACCCGTCCCCGATCCAAATTCCCCGACGCCGGCCCGATTCTTCGCCGGCCCTGCACTGGCAGAGCCGACGGGCTCAGACGCACAGGATGATCACGGCGTCCTACTTGCGCTCGGCACCGCGGCCGACGACGTCGTTGCCCGACTGCGCGCCGGCGAGGCCACCAGCCAGATCCTGCTGACGGCGACCTCGATGGGATTGGCCAGTTGCATAATCACTGAACCCCTGGAGATTCAGGCGACGCGGGATTTGCTCCAGACAGCGGTATTCGGCATCAGCCAAATCCCTCAGGTTCTGCTGCGTATCGGGTGGGCACCCGTCAACGCCGATCCGCTTCCCGCCACCCCACGGCGGCCACTGAGCGAAGTCGTCAGCAGACTCGATGGATACCCGATCACCTGAGCCCACGGGGCGTGCGGCCGTCCGTCAGTGACCTTGGGCCCTAGGACTTCTGGGCGGTTCAACGCAAGCTGGAGTAATCAATTCAATTGCGGTGTCGTGAGGAGCGGGACGTGGAAATCTATCGCATCGACCTGACCGGAAGCAGCGGCGCCCGCTTGCTGAGCCGCAATCCGTTGGTAAGAATCAGTGACCGAATCGAAGCATTGACCATGTTTCTCGCGCTGTCCTTGGCCATCTTGACGATACCCGTCGCGGGTGCCGTCGGAACTGCGGTACACGATGCTCACGTGCGCCTGTATGCAGAACAGGCATCGACTCGGCACCTGATATCGGCCACTGCTCAAGCAGATACCAAAACTGTGCCGCAGCAGCGTCAGGTCTCGTCCGTTGTGCTCGCCCGGTGGACCGCAGCCGGTTCGGAACACAGCGGGCTGGTGCCCTGGCCGATGCCAGCCTCGATCGGCGCCAGGCACGATATTTGGGTGGACGCTCGCGGGGCGAATACTTCCGCGCCCACACCGGTTCGTCAGGCGGCGGCGGATGCAGTGGGTATTGCGGTGACCATATGGCTCGGCATTGCGGCCGCTTCGGCCGGAGTTGTCTGGGTTGGGCGGCGGCGGCTCGACCGGTCCCGACTTATCGCATGGGATCGGGAACTGGACACAGTAGATGGGGACCGGGGCGGACGAGCTCCTCATCAAAGCGAAAACTGATGAACAACAGCGCAATTGATCCTCGAGGCACGTTGGCGCCTGCGGTCCACGACGAGCTGGACCGAACGGCAACGATGCTGATGGCGAGATTTCCCGACCGCAGGCGCGATGAGATCGCGTCGGTGGTGGCGCATACCTACCGCAGGTTGGCGGCACGAGCGCGGATCACCACCCATCTGATACCCCTGACCCTCAACATCAGCCGGCGCGTTCTGGCGCAGCATGCCTCTGGTGCCGGCCTAACCGACGTGGATGGTTTGCCCGGATGCCAGGTGCTGGACACGGCCCCGGCACTCAATTTCGATCGCGGGTGCGCCTGTAGGGTCGGCGGTGACTTCGGCAGTGCGGCCTCTGATCACAAGATGCAGCCGGTGACCGCGGTACCATAGCGAGAATGTGAAGCTGCCCTGGTCTTCTGGCCACATCGGCCCCAACACCAGTCGGTCACGCCGGGTTTCCAACCCGGTGAAGCACCGCTGAAGAAGATCGATGCTTCCGGCCATAGCGGCTAGATGGATTCCTTCAGCGGTGGAGCCGCCTTGTATGTCAGCGACATCGGAGTCGAGCACCTGCTGGAAGTACCGCATGGCCTGGTCGCGGTTGCCGCGTGCGGATACCCAGGAGTGGACGACCGCGCTCAGCGTGGACCCATGCGAGGTGCGGCTTGCGTAATAGTCGATGGTGTCCGGGATCTGCTGTGGCCGAAAGGAATAGCCTAACCGCGCGAAGATCTCGCGCAGCTCGTCGGCCGACAGCAAGTAGAACAACATGAGCACGTCGGCCTGTTTGGCTGCCTTATAACGATTGACATCATCGTGCTCGGCCTCCAGGATACGGTCGAGGCGACCGACGTTCTTGTACTGGAGCCGGTATCCAGTCCAGTCCAGTTCACGTAGCTTCTCGTAGCCTTCGAACTGGGTGATCACACCCTCGTGAAACGGCACGAACATGTGCTTGGTCACCGCTTCCCACTGTGCCAGTTCAGCACCCGCGACCCCCAGGCGATCCAGGAGATCGAGTCGGTCGGGGAGGGGTAGTGCCGCGAGTGCGTCGAAGGCTCGTAGGATGACCCAGACCGCCATGATGTTCGTGTATGCGTTGTTGTTGACACCATTATTCGGTTGTTCCGGGTAACCCGAATGAAATTCGTCGGGCCCGATAACCCCGTCGATGACGTATCTATGCCTATTCGCGTCGTGCCGGCAACGGCTTACCCAGAAGCGCGCGATCTCGACGAGCACCTCCGCGCCGTGATCGATCAGGTACTGCCGATCGCCGGTGATCTGGTAGTAGTGCCAGACGTTATAGGCGACGGCCGAGCCGATGTGATGGGCAAGGTGGCTGCTGTCGGCGTTCCATCTTCCGGACAAAGGATTGAGATGTAACTGTTGGCTTTCTTCTCGGCCATCGCTGCCGGACTGCCACGGGTACATCGCTCCTGCATACCCCGCGGCAATCGCGGCGTGGCGGGCCTGTGCAAGGCGCCGGCTCCGGTAGCCGAGCAGTGCGCGAGACACCTGCGGTAGGCGAAGAGTGAGGAGCGGGACGATGAACAACTCGTCCCAGAAGATGTGACCACGGTATGCCTCCCCGTGCAGCCCACGCGCGGGCACCCCTGCGTCGAGGTCGGCGGTGTGCCCTGAAACAGATTGAAGGAGGTGCAAGATGTGAAGTCGCAGAATCGCCTCCGATTTCGTCGAGCAGGGCATGTCGAAATCGAACTTCTCCCATAACTGCGCCCAGGCGCCGGTGTGGGCTGCCCGCAGTTGCTCGTAGCGTCCGAGATCCGGAAGTAGGTTGCCTGCGGCCTCGGCCGGAACCGATATCGCGCGATCCCGTCCGGTGAAAATTGCTGCGGCCTTTTCGACCGTCAGCGCCCGACCGGTCTCAACCTGGCAGGTGATGTCGTATCCGGCGATCGGGAGTTCATGCGAGAAAAGGGAAGTCGTTTCGGCCGGGTGGTCGCCGAGCCACACGGTGGTGCGGGTCGCCACCGCGACCGGAATCTGCGAATTCGTGGTTTGTGCGTCGACCAGCACGGAACCGTCGGCCAACTTGCGGACGGCGATGTCGCTGAGATGCTGACCGGATAGCGCCGCGTATCGATGTACCCCGCAGTTGGTGATTCCTGCGTCGGTGGTGGAACGGATATCAACTGTGCCGGAACAGTTCTCAGCAAGCAATACCATCTGCAATCCACAAACATGCGGATTGTGCATGGAGACGATTCGGCGTTGAGTCAGGGTTGTGCGGCGTCCTTCGGTATCTTCACACCGAATCTCGCGCACGCACTCGGCATCCCGGATGTTCATCGTTTGCCGGTAGGACAGCAGATTGGCGCTGTCCAGGTCGAACCACGCCCCGCCGTCGATGCGAAACGACAGTGGCAGCCAGTTGGGCAGATTGACGATGCTCTCATTGCAGACGACGACGCCGCCGACAACGTCGGTCAGCCTGTTGTACACGCCGGCGGCATAGGTGCCCGTGTAGTGGTTGGGGCCTGGTCCAGCATCAGGGGCCGCCGCTCGGCTGGCCAATGCGCCATTGCCGACGGTGCACAGCGCCTCGCGAAGACGTTCGGAGCCGGGTACGTAACCGTCGAAGGAAATACTCCAGCCGTCCAGGTCGTCGCGCGCACCCGGGGATGGCTGCGTTGCCAGCCGCGTCAGGAAATCCGTGACCTCGCGGGGCGAACCCAGCGCGAAATGCGCAGCACTGAAACGGTCACCGTCCTCGTCGTGGCGCACGACGATACCGATTCCATCGAACTTGACGCCATCGAATCCGTCCTCGTCAGTGAGGTCGTCGCCGATGTAGATGGGCAGCAACGGTTCTGACGCGCCGAACTGGCCCGCGATCCAGTTCATCGCCTTGCCCTTGCCCCAGCTGATCATTTGTCGAAGCTCGACGACCTTCCGGCCGTGAGTGACGCGCAACTGGTGACGCTGACCGGCCGCCTGAACCGCTGCCATTACCTGCGGCACGCACTCGGCGACCGCATTGCGGTAGTGCACCGCGACCGACAGTCGCTTGTCCTCGATCAGAACGCCAGGGAATGCGCGGAGCGCCGGCCGTAGGTCGTGGATGACTGCCTGTACCGACGGGGTCGCCCTGGCCGCGGGCCAACAGCTTTGGAGTCGGCCGGCCGGGCTCACCAGTTCGGTCCCGTGGGAGCCGGCGTACCACAACCCGGGAACTCCCACTCGCGCTCGCACGTCGGATAGTTCGCGGCCACTGATGACGGCGACAGGACATCGCGAGCTCAGTTGGCGCAGCGCGTTCGCCGCGCCGGCAACCAATGTCGCGGTCGAAGGATCATCGACTATCTCGGACAAGGTCCCGTCGAAGTCGATGAAGATCGAGGGAGACCGGCCGGCCAACACCGACGCGATTTGAGCCGAGCTTTCCAAGGCATCGGGCAGTGCCGACATCCTGTGATCTCCATTGCGCAGGTCGATCTCGGCCATGTCGGTGATCACCACATCGGCGTCGGCGGCCCGTTGCTCTGTTCCCTGCCCGCACGATGCGATACCCACGATGAGACCGAACCCGCCATCGCGGGCCGCGGTGATGCCTGCAGAAGTAGTCTCAATAACCACGCAACGGTCTGGCCGGACACCAAGTCGCCTGGCGGCCTCCAACAGCTCGTCCGGACCATCGGTTACGGGCGAGAGGAATAGATCGCCGATATCGGTAGGCAGCTGCCGTCCGCATTCCGGCGTCGCGCAGAACCCCGGCTTCAACCCGAGGTCGCGAGCCCGACGAGCCAATGCCAGCACTGCCGTCGTATCAGCCGACACTCCAGCGAGACCGAACAACACCCCATCGTGAAAACGGGGATCGATGGTGACCCGGGCGCCCCCCTGCATCGTGACGGCCGCCTCAGTGCAATCGTCATCCACTGGATACTGCCGCCGCGGTCAATCTCGTACGACGATCACGGGTGCTGCGGACTGCTGTGCCACCGACAAACTCACCGAGCCCAGCAGAATCCCGGTGAAACCACCGCGGCCCCGGCTACCGACGACGACCAACTGCGCACTCTGCGACTCTGCGGCCAGCCAGTGCGCGGGTCGGTCGCACGGCAGCCTGCGGTGGACATGGACATCCGGGTGTCTCTCCTGCCAACCGGCAAGGCGCTCGGCGAGTGTTTCCTGCGCCTGCTGCTCGTAGAGGTGCCAGTCCATTTCGATGGCTGGAAACACCGCGGTATCGCTCCAGGCGTGCATGGCCACCAGATCCACGCCGCGCAATGAGGCTTCTTCGAATGCGAACGCAGTCGCCGATTCGGACGCACTCGACCCGTCTATTCCCAGTACGACGGGCGCGGTCGGATCGGCGCGGTCGTCGGAGTGAACCACCACGACCGGACACTGTGCGTGATGCAGCAGGGCGTTACTGACGGAGCCGATCGTCAACCGGCTGTGCCTTCCTGTGCCGCGGATTCCCACGACCATCATCGCCGCGTCCTTCGATATGTTGATAAGGGACGGAATCACCGGCGAGGGAATCGATTCTGTGCGAACGGCGGGGACATGCAGGTCGCCGATGCTGGCTTGGAAGGTCTTCTCGGCCTGTTCCAGGATCTGCCGGGAGGCCCCGTTCTGCCACTCGGCGATCTCCAGCTGGGCGGCGCCGATGGGCCACGTCACGATCATCGGAGCAATGACGTGCATGAGCGTGATCTCGGAGTGGCGCAGGGCGGCTTCGTGGGTGGCCCAGGACACGGCCGTGTCGGATTCGGGGGAGCCGTCCACGGCTACCACGATCCCGTATTTCTTTGTGAGCGTGGGCATGAAGGGTGCTCCTTCGATCTGGATTCAGATGTAACTGATGCATTCATCGTCACGCTCTACGATCACACTCACTAGAGCAGAAGGTCATCCGCCGCCGCTTCCGTCGCGGTCGGCATCGGGCAACAAGCTGAAGTAGTTCTCCTCCTCCGCCACGAAATGCACGGACAGCAACTCGTCGAGTCCATAAAGGCAGCCAAGGAGATCTTCACGTTGGGCCTCGCCGATTCCGCCTTTGGTTTCGGCCACAATGACATGAGCGTGGAGGCGGTGCGCCAGGCTGTCGATCTCGGCGTGCATTCGGCTCATGGTCGCCGTGGCTTCCGAGCTACCCAGTGGTGTCGCGAGCGCGGGATACAGTCTGCGGTCTTCGGCATGCTCGTGCGGCAACAACACTTGTTGCACGAACATGTCGGCCCGTTGTACCACCGGCCATGCTGCCGCGAGGTTACCGTCACAGAGCTGATGCGCGGCCGCGCGGAACGCTCCGAGCTCGCCGCGCATCTGGTCGTGCTCGGCAGAGAATTTCCGGAGCATATCTTCGGTGCTGTCGCGCAGAGCCGGAGCGCCCACCCCGCGTGTCCGTAAGGCGCGCAGTGCATTGAGAATGACGGCGAGGTCGATCAACTCCTGCAGAAGAGCGCCGATCGCTGGTGCGAGAAGGCCGACCGCAGCGAAACCCATCGCCAACACGGACAGTCCCATCCCGACCCCGGCGCTCTGCACGGCGATGCGCCGGGACCGGCGAGCGATGAGCATGGCATCGGCCAACCGGTCGATACGACCTGTCGCCAGGACGATATCTGCGGTCTCAGAACTCGCCGTCGAGCCGTACCCACTGAGTGCGATACCGACGTCGGCTGCGGCCAGCGCGGGCGCGTCGTTGACACCGTCACCGATCATCGCTGTGACGGCCTTCGTGCGTTCTGCCTGCACCCCGGCGAGCTTGTCGGCCGGTGTCTGGTCGGCAAGCCACTGATCGAGTCCGAGCACGGCTGCGATGTGCTCGGCCGGAGCCGGCCGGTCACCGGTCAGCATGACCATCCGATCGATGCCGGCTGCCCGCAGCCGGCGAAGTGTGCGCGGCGCGTCGACTCGCAACGGATCGTTGAGCAGGACAGCGCCGACCAGCACGTCGTCGACACACACCCATGCAATGACGGCGCCGTCGAATGTCACCCGGGTGAGCGCGGCAACGGCCCATGGCGGCGGGCTGGACGGAAGCGCTTGATTTCCCACCGTCACTCGCAACCCGTCCACCGTCGCCGACGTACCGGTGCCAGCGACTTCGACGACATCGGAGGGCACGCTGATGGGCACCCGCCGGTGACGAGCGGCATCGACGATCGCGTGTGCGAGAACGTGCGGTGAGAACTGGTCGGCGGAGGCGGCCAGTCGAAGAATCTCAGCCTGCGTCCATCCCGGTGCGGTCACGACATCGGTCCCCACGGGCCGGCCGGTGGTGATCGTGCCCGTCTTGTCCAGAACCAGTGTGGTCGTCTTCCCGAGATTCTCCAGTGCGCCGCCGCTGCGGACGATCACACCGAGCCGGGCGGCCTGGGACAGGCCGGAGACTATCGCCACCGGTGCGGCCAAGAGCAGCGGACACGGAGTGGCGACCACGAGCACTGCGACCGCACGGTCGGCCGAACCGCTGATCAGCCAGGCTGTACCGGAGACCGCGAGCGTCAGCGGCAGGAACCACGTGGCGAACCGGTCGGCCAGCCGTACCACCGGTGCGCTCTGCCCGGCGGCATCCTGCGCCAACCGCACTATCCCCGCGTAGGTGCTGTGTTGTGCGGTTGCGGTCGCCTCGATCTCCACTGCCGCACCGGCATTGACGACTCCACTGCGGACCTCATCGCCCGGTTGGCGCTGGGCGTAGACGGACTCGCCGGTGAGCGCGGATTCGTCTAGGGTCGCTGCTTCCGCGGCGATCTGCCCGTCCACCGGCACGACTTCTCCCGGACCGATGATCAACCGGTCACCCGGCACTATCGCCTCCACCGCGACGGTCACCACCCCGTCGGCATCGCGTCTTCGTGCCTCACGGGGCATGCGGTCGGATAGAGCGCGCAGGTCCCGGGTCGCACGGCGTTCAGCCGCGGAATCCAGTGCGCGGCCGGTGGCCAACATGACGGCGATCAGGGCTCCGGCAAGGTGTTCGCCAACCGCCAGCGCGCCGACGAGTGCCAGGACGGCGATGAGGTCGGCGCCGAAACGGCGCTCCTTCATGGCGGCGGCCACCCACCAGACGGCGGGTCCCACCGCCATCAGAGTTCCCACGCTCCAGAGCATCTCAGCGTAGTGGTGCGCTCCGAGAAACCAGGCCAGGCCGCCACCTGCGAGAGCGCTGACTGTGCCGGCGAGAAGCAGAACAGGCCGAAGACGGTCGGCTCGTGGACCGACGGTCACGGGGCTTACGCCTCGATCGCGGCGCAATGAGGTTGCCGCTCTGCCCGGTGTTTGATACCCAGTAACATTCTCCTGGTCAACGCCGAGTGCACGGAACCGGCGAGAGCTACGGCGAACACCTCTGCCGGGTGCCGCAATCCCACCCGGGTTCGCACGAGCAGCCTGCAACGATCATCCCAGTGCGGGACGAGATGGATCGACCAGACGATGTCCCACGGAATGGCCGGTGGGGACCCGTGCAGGACGACTGTTTCATTCGGGATCACCTGTGCCACGGTCAGGGTGATGCCGTTGCGCATCCCGAGCCATCCCGCAGGAGCGAGCCGCACCGTGTCCCCTGATCTCAGGTCCTGTGATTCGGCGTGGATGCGATCGGCACTGTGATGGTCTGTTCCACAGAGGATTTCGACGGTGTCGCCGGTGCAGCAACCGCCGTGGTTCTGCCCGATGTGTGCCACCCACGGCCACACTTGCGCCACGGGTCGGTCTATCGACACCCCCTCGGTGGTCATGACCAGCGGTTCCCGCAACAGTTCATCACCGGGCAGGCGCGTGGCACATTCATCCTTCGTGGTACCCCAGTTGCGCCAATAACGCCGTGCTCCATAGAGCAAGGCCGCCAAAGCTGCCATCCGCACCGCATCGATCCTCATGATCCAACCATGCCCTCAGGGCAGGCCCTCAGATAGGGCCACTAGTCCTTCGACAGGTCGAACTCGTGACTTCGGTCCCTAGCCTGCTGTGGCGCCGATGTAGTCGGATAGAGCTGTGAACGGACCAGAAACTCGTACTGCGTGCGAGCACGCCGACGATGAATACCCGCCGAGGACTGTCGAACTGGTCCTCGATCAGCATTGTGGACGTACCCGAGCTGAGGCTCGTCTGCTGTGGCGGGGGAGGACGACTTCCGGAATCGGGTTCGCCCGCGTGCGGCCGCGCGACCGAGATCTCGCGGAAGTCGGTACAGAACTGGCGATCGCCCGTGCGCTCGCCGATCTGGCCAACCAGCTGGAGAGCCTGACCGCTCGTGATATGGATCGCCTGCCCGGCACTCCGTGACACCTCGCGGTCCCGGTCAGTCGTTGGGCCTTCCCGCTCGGGACGACGAAGCCTGGCATGTGGCGGTCATAGGGCCGCCCTGGGAGGGCAGACCAGCACCGGCCACCTGGCGTCGGGCGCGGCGGTGTGCCGAGGTGACCCGATCAGGTCACCGAGGCCACCTCGCCGGGTTCGGCCGGCGACGAGAAGATCAACCGATGCAGCGTGCTTGCGCAGGTACGTGGTCGTACTGCCGGGGGACGCAGTCATTTTCATGTTCAGGTCCGGATACTTGCGCCTCAGCCAGTCGAGTTTATGCTCGAGCTCGGCGTGCGCACAACGGCTGCCGGCTGCTCGTACCTGTGTGTCGTGAATGTACAGGTTTGCGTGCCGGAGTCGGGCCTCGGCGACCCCGTGTTCCAGCACCGCGGTGGTATCCCACGGGTCATCGATCTCGGCGAGAACTCCCGACGTGTCGAACGGGGAGGTGGCAGGGATGACAGCAATCGGACAGTGCGAGGTGCCGGTCAGTTCGCCGATATGCGCGCCCAGTGTGGCCCCGGGCATATGTTCCTGGCCGGTCGCCCCGATACACATCATTGCCGCTGACTTGGATGCCTCGAGGAGCACGCTGGTGGGATTTCCCCACCTGATCTCCACTTCGATTTTGACGGGTTTCTGGCCCGCCTCGGCTGCCACGATGCATTCGCGGACGGCGATCTCGGCTGTCGCCAGATCGTGGGCGGCAGAGTCGGCGTCGTCGTCGCCATCGATGACATAGGTCAAGCGGAGCGGGACATCGCGTTGAACAGCTTCATCGACTGCCCAGACGGTCGCTGACACGGCCGCACGTGATCCATCCACTCCGACTACCACCGGTGGCATCTGCAATGTTGTCTTCATGATGGTTGTCTCGCCCCCAGTCGATCAGCGGACCGATACCCGCTCACCGGTCACCAGTTGGATATCCGACGCGGTGGCGGCATAGAGCCTGCCTGCGATATCTGACAACGCGCGTGCGATGGCGAGGTTCTCCCCGACCTGCTCGGGAAAATGATCTTCGGGGTCGAGTGTGGTTCGGCCCCTTCCGATCAACTCTCCGTCCTCCCATGCCATTCGCGCGATGGCGTTGGTGCCGTCGCCTACCTCGTCTACGACGATTTTGACGGTCAGGTGCTCGAGATGTTTCTTGGGATGCTTGTGACTCATGGCTTTTCCCTTTCGGTTGGCTGGACGGCTCAGCGATGGATGGTGAGGACTTCGTCGAGGCGCCTTCGTGGTGTTGGCGGAGGGACTACCTCGCCGGATGGTGTTCGGCCCATCCTGATCAACACCTGGGGGAGGTCGTGCCCCGTCAGTGACCGGATCACTTCGCGACTGGCTGCCACCTCGGTGAGGTGGGTCAGTGTGCAGGAGGACAGACCGGCCATGGTGGCCGACAGCAGTGCCGCAGACAGTGCTTCACCGCAACGAAGCAGATCCACACGCGTGTCGTCGTAGGTGGACATCACGACGATCCGGGAACGATCTTCGGGTACCTCTTGGCGCTGATCCTGATGGTGGGTGACCGGAAACCGGCGTCCGACAGCGACCCGGTCGGTCTCCGCGGCGGAGATCAGTGCACTGCGCGGGATTCCCGCGGTGGGGTCGAATGACGAGGTCCACCAATCAAGTTCCGCATGGTAGGCGGAGTCGTACAGGCGTGCGTCCTCGGTCGAAACCGAGGCTTTGACGAGGGCCGGACGGTCGCTGTCGTCGAGTACGTCGACGACAGCGGCATCTCCGACGACCCGCAGCAACTCCGATTCGAAAGAACTCCAATCCGCCGGTGCGGCGAAGGGCAGCCGGTCTGTTCGGCGCTGGCGGATCGCCTCCGCCCGCTGCCGGTGTCCGTCCGTCACGTAATCCAATTCGGTGAAATAGACCGAAGCCAGATGTTTGTGGTCGTTCGGGTTCGGATAGCGGTCAACGCTCGTTGTCCACCCTGCAGCTGCCATCGCCACCGCGAGGTGATCGAGGACGGCGCCACAACTCATCAGCGCCTGCCGATGCGAGGAATCGGTCGTCACCAGGCGGCTCTCATCGAGATGCAGTTCAAGTGCGCCAGAATCGGCGATCCATTGCCATGGCTGGCTGTTGTGAACCGACGGAGCACGGCATGCCAGCTGCACCGCGTCCTTGAGTACCTCGGTGGCCACGTAGGTCCGCTGCATGATGGCTCCGTCCAAGTTCGTCGAGGTGATTCCTTGACCATCGCTCAACGTCGTGTTGTGCAGAAGGGCCATTGGTCCCAGAACTTCGCAGTTGCGGCCACACCGTCCCGAGCAGAGTCTTTGTGCCCTTCTGAACGAGGACCAATGGCGGCGTGTGGGGGCCGGTCGACCGCTTCCGGCGGCGTCGGCCGGCGACGAGCATCCTACATATGGATGTAGCACCGGCCTCGCTCGTCGATTTCGCCGCGGCGATCGGCCCTGCCGTTGTCCACGAGACGCACACCGGGATCGTCGTGCTGGTCGGGGACCGTGCTTACAAAGCGAAGAAGCCGGTGGTCAACGACTTTCTGGACTTCAGCACCCGGCAAGCACGGGAACGCGTCTGTCAACGCGAGGTTGCGCTGAATCGGCGGTTGGCGCCGACGTGCTACTTGGGTGTCGCGCACCTTGACTGTCCCGCGGACCAGCAAAGCGAACCGGTCATTGTGATGCGCCGCCAACCTGATTCACAGCGCCTGGCCCTGATGGTCACCGACGGCCGGCCGGTTACGGGTCACCTCGACCGGATCGCAGAGGTGCTGGTCCGCTTCCACCGTGAAGCGGAGCGGGGCGATGCCATCGACGCGTCGGCAACCGCGGAAGCGGTCGCCGCTCGTTGGCAGGAAAACCTTGCGGAGTTGCGCCGCTATACGGCCGACATCCTGCCTGCCGACACCGTTGCGGCGGTGGAGCGCCTCGCCACCCGGTTCATCGCGAGTAGGGCGGCCATGTTCGCACGGCGCATTCATGAGCGTCGGATCATCGACGGTCACGGCGACCTGCAGACCTCCGACGTGTTCTGTCTACCGGAGGGCCCGGCGTTACTGGACTGCCTCGAGTTCGACGACCAGTTGCGGTATGTCGACGGAGTCGATGATGCGGCCTTCCTGGCGATGGATCTGGAGTTCCTCGGCCGCAACGACCTCGGTGAGCATTTCTTGGATCGGTATTGCCAACTCGCCGACGATCAAGCGCCTCCTTCGCTCAAGCATTTCTACATCGCCTATCGCGCGATCGTTCGCGCCAAGGTGGACTGCATTTGCGTGCGACAAGGGCGCCGCGAGGCGGGCGCAGACGCCCGCAAGCATCTCGCCATCGCGTTCGAGCATCTGGCAGCGGGTGCGGTACGGCTGATCATCGTCGGCGGGGGACCGGGCACCGGGAAAACGACTCTGGCGCAGTCCCTTGCCAACGAGATCGGCGCGCAGGTGGTGTCCACCGACGATGTCCGCCACGATCTACTAACGTCCGGCCGCATCGGCGGATCCGCCGGCACCCTGTACGCGGGACTGTACGACCCGACGAACATCGACACCGTCTACTCCGAGGTGCTCCGACGTGCGCGCGGGCTCCTGACAGGCGGCCAGACGGTGATCTTGGACGGCACCTGGCGCGACCCGCGTCACCGCACGCTGGCCCACGAACTCGCCGCGAACTGCTCTGCACCGGTGCTGGAATTCATCTGTACCACCACCCTTGCCGATGCCAAGGCGCGCATCGCGACACGTGGTGTGACGTCCTCGGATGCCACCGCAGCGATGGCAGCCCCGCTCACACCAGACCCCGACGCCTGGGTCGGCGCCCACTGCGTCGATACCGGCCGATCGCTGCAGGAGAACGTCGCCGAAGCGCGGGCGTTGTGCTCCGTAGGCATCTGATCGCCGAACCAGCGTTCCAATCACTCGTCCCGAAGGAGTCCGCACATGAAAGCCCTGGTATATGAGGGTCCCGGCCACCAGTCGTGGCACGAGGTGCCCAATCCGCAGATCCAGCAGCCCGGCGACGCGATTGTCCGCGTCGACGCCGTCACCATCTGCGGAACCGACCTGCACATCCTGAAAGGTGATGTCCCGGAAGTTGAACCCGGCCGGATTCTGGGTCACGAAGCGGCCGGTACGGTCACCGCCGTCGGCACCGCGGTCGAGACGCTGGACGTGGGGGACCGAGTTCTGATCTCTTGCATCACCGCCTGCGGCAAATGTCGCTATTGCCGCGAAGGACACTACGGGCAGTGCCTGGGCGGTGGTGGCTGGATCCTCGGCCACCTGATCGACGGCACCCAGGCCGAATACGTCCGAGTTCCTTTCGCGGACAACTCCACCCACAAGGTACCTGCGGGGGTGAGCGATGAGCAGATGGTCATGCTGGCCGACATTCTGCCCACGTCCTATGAGGTGGGCGTTCTCAACGGGGCAGTCCAGCCAGGCGATGTCGTCGCCATCGTCGGTGCTGGGCCGATCGGGCTGGCCGCGGTACTCACATCGCGCCTGTACAGTCCCCGCGCGATCGTGGTCATCGACGTGGCCGACGCCAGATTGGAGGCCGCCCGCAAGTTCGGTGCCGACATCGTCGTGAACGCCGATTCGGAATCGGCACGTGCTGTGATCGACGGGTTGACCGGCGGCTTGGGTGCAGACTGCGTGATGGAGGCCGTCGGGACTCCCGGCACCTTCGAGGAGTCGGTCAGACTGGTCCGGGCCGGCGGCCACGTCGCGAACATCGGTGTGCACGGTGCGCCCGCGACACTGCACCTGGAAGAGGTGTGGATCAAGAACCTCACCATCACAACGGGATTGGTCGACACGTACTCCACCCCGACGTTGATCGACCTGGTGGCCCGTGACCTGCTCGAAACCTCTGCGATGATCACCCACCGGTTCACCTTCGATGAGTTCGAGGCCGCGTACGACGTGTTCAGCCGGCCTTCGGATACCGGGGCGTTGAAAGTACTGCTCACGGCGCGGAAATGACCACATCAGCAACGTCACTGGACATTACGGCAGATACCTCGGGCCTCGTTCGAGATCTTGCCGGTGTCCGGATCGCCGATGCCCGAAGTGTGGGTGGAAAGGGTGCCAACCTGGGTGAGCTCATCGCAGCGGGACTACCGGTGCCACCGGGTTTCGTGCTCATGTGCGGCGCCTACCGGCGGTCGATGCGGGCCGGCGGAGTGGATGAGAAGCTGGCCGCACTGCACCGGGATGCGCTCGACCATGTCGACGACACCGCTCGTTTGGACGAACTGTGCAAGCGGATGCAGAATCTGGTGCTCGATTCGGGTATCACCGAGCAATTGCGCTGCGAAGTGATCGCGGCGTATCGCAACCTCGGCTCGAATTGTGTTGTCGCCGTGCGATCATCGGCGGCTGGTGAGGACGGCAGCGACGCTTCGTTTGCCGGAATGAACCGCACGGTGACCAACATCGTCGGCGAACAGAAACTCCTGGACGCAGTGGTCACCTGCTGGGCGTCGCTGTTCAGCCCGCGGGTACTCACGTACCGGGCCAGCCGCGATTTCACCGCCGATCCCGAGATGGCCGTGGTAGTGCAGCGAATGATTGCCGTGGATCGCGCAGGGGTCGCATTCACGGCCGATCCCAGCACCGGAAACCGCGACCATATCGTCATCGAGGCCGCGTTCGGTCAAGGCGAGGTGGTGGTGTCCGGCAAGGTACAACCAGATACCTACGTCGTGGACAAAAACACCGGACGGATAGTCGACCTCAACATCGGTACCAAACCGTTCAAGATCGTCCGCGGCGGGGACGGGCATGACGCGATCATCGAACTGGAACCTGCACAAGCCGAAGCTCAAGTGCTCTCTGAATCGGACGTGCACCGCATTGTCGAGCTGGCGACCGCAGCAGAACGGCACTACCAAAGCCCACAAGACATCGAATGGGCCGTCGAGGGGAGCTCAACCTGGCTGGTGCAGGCGAGGCCGATCACCACCCTCGGACTCACCCCTACCGCGGACACGAATGCCGACCATCCGGGAACTGACGTGTTGCTGCGCGGCCTGCCTGCCGCACCGGGAACGGCGACCGGCCGAGTCCGCGTCCTGCACAGTCCGCAAGAGGGAAATCAGTTGTGTGACGGGGAGATCCTGGTGGCACCGATGACCAATCCAGACTGGATGCCGACCATTCGGCGGGCCATCGCACTGGTCACCGAAAGCGGTGGCGTGACGTGTCATGCGGCGATCGTGGCACGCGAACTGTCGGTTCCCTGCATCGTGGGCGCTCGCTCGGCCACCAGTGTTCTCCGGCCCGGAGTGCTGGTCGCAGTGGACGGCACCCACGGACAGGTCCTCAGGGCGAACCCGGTGGGGCCGGTGTCGATCAGGACGCGGCCCGCGCCCGCCGGGATGCCTGAAGCGCCATCCGCACCGGTCACTGCGACTCGCGTCTACGCCAACATGGCCTTGCCGGAAAACGCTGACACGATCGCGGCGTCCGACGTCGACGGCGTCGGCCTGTTGCGTGCCGAATTGATGCTGACTGCGGGACTTGGCGGCCAGCATCCGCGTGCACTGATCGCCCGCGGCGAACAACGCACCATCATCGATGCACTCATCGCCGGCATCGGCCGGATCGCCGCTGCGTTCACGCCGCGTCTTGTCATCTATCGGGCAACAGACTTCCGCAGCAACGAATTTCGCAACCTCGCCGGCGGAGCTGATTACGAGCCCGTGGAACACAACCCGATGATTGGCTACCGCGGCTGCTACCGGTACGTCAAGGAGCCTGAACTGTTCGCACTGGAACTCCAGGCGTTGGCCGAGGTCCGCGACCGGTATCCCAACGTGCACCTCATGATCCCGTTCGTGCGGACGAAGTGGGAACTCGAACAGTGTCTCGAACTCGTGGACCACAGCCGGCTCGGGCATCAACGGGGCCTACACCGCTGGATCATGGCCGAGGTGCCGTCGGTGGTGCACTGGCTGCCCGCGTACATCGCAATGGGCATCGACGGGGTCTCCATCGGCAGTAACGACCTCACCCAATTGATGCTCGGTGTCGATCGCGACTCGGACATCTGCGCCGAGGTATTCGACGAAGCTGACGCCGCCGTGCTCGATGCCATCGGCACTATCGTCGCGACGGCCCGCCGACATGGCGTGCCCTCATCGCTGTGCGGGCAGGCCCCTTCTACGAACCCCACCTTCGCCGAACACCTTGTTCGGATGGGCATCACGTCGATCTCCGTGAATCCCGACGCTGTCGACACGACACGTCGGGTGATCGCCGCAGCCGAACAGCGGATCCTCCTGGAATCGTCGCGCAGCGGGCCCGGCAATGAGGAAGGGTGTGTGCGACATGGTTGAACAACCACTGCCGATCGTGGTTGGTGTGGACGGAACGATCTCGGCGCGACATGCGGCCCGCTGGGCGGGTGCGCTCGCGATGCGGCTGGGATCGCCGCTGCACATCGTGCACGCCGCACCGTACTCCGGTCCTCAGCTCACCGATGCGATGGCCGCATTTCAGGCGGCGTACGTCGACGAACAACAGAAGGCCGCCCAGTCCATCCTCGACGGGGTGTGTGGTGCGGTTCGTGAGAGCCATCCAGATCTGGAGATCCTCACCAGTGCGTTTTCTGAACCCGTCGACGAAGCGATGGAGTCCCTGAGTGAGCACGCGCGGCTGTTGGTGCTCGGGTGTGATGACGTGTCACCCACGGCCGCACTGCTCGTGGGTTCGCTCACGCTTCATCTGACTGCTCACGCGCAATGCCCGGTGGTGGCGTGGCGTGGTGAAACATTGCGCCCGAGCACACAACCGATTGTGGTGGGCGTGGACGGTTCCAGCGGCGCTGCCGTGCCGCTGGCCTTCGACCTGGCCGCCGCGCTCGGCGCTCCGCTATGGGCAGTGCACTCCTGGTCGTCGCGGGTTCCGACCGTGGAACTTTCCATCCCGTTCCTGATCGACTGGGATGTCCTGGAGAAGCTACAACGCGACGAGCTCACCGATGCCATCGATCCTCACCGTCCGCTCCACCCTGAGGTTGACGTCAGCCTTTTCGTGGACGCCGGGAAGCCTCGCCGAGCCCTCCTGAACCGATTGGGGGGTGCGCAGTTGGTTGTCGTGGGAAGCCGGGGCCGCAATCTCGTCGCCTCGACCGTGTTGGGATCCACCAGCATGAACATGCTGCACCACTCGCCAGTCCCCGTCGTGGTCTGCCGGTCCAAGCACACCCAGCAGTGATTGTCCTGATACACCGACGCCGCACCGCCTGCTGCTACTCCAGGCCGCCACGGCGATCAATCATTCAGGGCCCGAGGCCATCAGGTTGAGGACCAAAGCCCATATCTGATGCGCATCATCCGCGCTTACCGTGAGACGTATTCGGAAGAAATACCCGCCCAGGGAGAGCCCGCCTATGACTACATCGATCTCATTGCCCATCGTCGTCGGTATCGATGGATCCAAATCTGCTCTACGAGCAGCATTCTGGGCTGCAGATGAAGCCGCCGACCGGAATGTTCCGCTGCGATTGGTGCAGGTTGTCGAGGTGGACGATCATGTCGGAAACACGACCGCTCACGCGGTCCGGACCCTGCAGGAGGCCAGCGATGCCCTGAATGCCAGCGGGCGTCAGGTCACGATCGAGACAGACATCCTGCAAGGCGATCCGGTGGACGTTCTGGCTGAAGCCTCGCGGTCGGCAGACATGGTGTGCGTCGGCTGGAAAGGCACCCACGATTCGGGTCCAGGCCGGCGTGGTTCGACAGCCGCGCGTCTGGCCCAGACCGTGCAGGCCCCGCTGGCAATCGTGCACCGCCGGCACGCGCATGAGCGGGTCGGCCCGCATCGCTGGATTGTTGCCGTCCTCAACGACACGCCCGAGCCACACGTGGTGCTGGAGCGGGCGATGCAGGAGGCGAAATTGCGCGATGCATCGATACTCGCTCTCACCCCTTGGCCAGCCGGATCGCCGCGTTCAGAGAATGTCGGCGCAAAGCTCGAGTCCCTGGTCGGCGATCGGGACATCCAGATCGCCGTCCTCCCGCGCTCGGACGACATCACCAATCTCCTTGCGCAGAGCGCCGGTATCGACCAACTGGTCATCGCATCTGCAGACGACTCCGAATCGATCGCTCAACTTGTCAGCCCTGTCGCCACGGCGATCTTACGTGGCACGAATTGTTCGTTACTCGTTCTGCCGGATGCCGGTTAGGTCGACATCCACATCGACGATGGACCCCTTCCGACGCAATGTCACCGGCAGGGGGGAGTCCGCGATGATGCGCTGCATACCGTGGTTGTCGGCGAGGACGTCGGCCACCAGATGCCGGAACCCGTTGTCCTTGGCTAGGCGGATGAGTTCTGCTAGTAGCGCCGTACCCACGCCGCGGTCGTGCTGATATCGCGCAACAACAATCGCGACCTCTGCCCGATCCGGCGCATCCGAAGGTATGTAGTTCGCAACGCCTACCAGTTCGCCGTGGTCGAACGCGCCCAACGCCACGGCGCCGGAAGCAGGTTGGGTGAGTGAGGCGGCCCACTGCGGGATGTAGCCGGGATGAGCGGTGAAGAAGCGCAGGTACCTTTCGTCATCGCTGAGCCCGTCGGCGAGTTCGGCGACTACATCGAAGTCTGCCGGCGTGAGGTCGCGCAAGGTGACCTTCGATCGCCCATCGAGCAGTGGGACGACCGCTTGCGGCACCTCACACCTCCCGAGCGATGATCACCGGCGCGGCAGCGCCTTCGGCGACGGCGGTCGCGACTGATCCGTTTATCTGTGTCGAGAAGGCGCCACGTCCGTGACTGCCGACGACCACCAGGCCGGCGTGCTCGGATTTCTGGATGAGCCAATGGGCCGGGCGGTCGCAGTAGATCTTCTCGCTCACCTCAACGTCCGGGTACCGTCCGCGCCAATGCGTCACTGCTCGTCGCAGGGCTTGTTCGGCATGGCCGCGGTAGTCCTCCCAATCCGCGCCGAGCAGTTGCAGGACGTTCTCATCGCTCCACGCGTGCACCGCCACGAGCCCGACGTGACGCCGCGCTGCCTCGTCAAATGCCAGGGACACAGCGTGTTCGGACGCGGCAGATCCATCGATGCCGACGAGGACGGGCTTTCCCGGCGGGACGGGGTCGTGCATGTGGATCACCGCGATGGGGCACCGCGCTCGGTAGCACAACGCCGCACTCGTCGACCCGAGCCGGCGACCGCCTACTGATCCGCGGAAACGACTGCCGAGGACGATCATCCATGCGCTTTCAGACAATTCGGTCAGCGACTTCACCGGGTTGCCCAAGAACGCCGCAGTCGATATGGTGGCGGCATCCAGCTCCGTGTGCTCGGCCACGGAGGTTTTCGTTTCCGCGAGAAGTACTCGGGCGCAGTGCATACGCCAACGATCGAAACGAGTGCGCAAGACGGGATCGTCAGTATCGACGATGTCCGGCGTCACGGCATGCGCAAGTAGCAGCGGGCGGGCGTGCAGGAGCGCCTCTTCTGCAGCCCATTGCACGGCAGCCACGTTCGTCGGCGAGTTGTCGACAGCGACGACGATGGCTCCGTCAATCTTCGGATCAGGCATGATCGCACCGAATCACTTAGCTAGACAACGGACTCGGGGCCGAATGTGAACCGGCGACCGGTGACTCGCAGCGGTCGGATACGGACGAAGTGGGGTTTCGGTGTGGCGGTCCACGGATACAGCCCGGCCTGTTCGGCGTCGTGAAGATCGTCGTCGGTGTGTGGTGTCCGTGCATGGCCCGCGACGATGACACTCCAACCCTCACCGAGGGTATGGTCATCAGCCTCGAACAACACGTGTTTGTTGATCGCCGTATTGGCCAGTTTGGACCCTTCGGCGGTGCGGAACAGTATCGTCCGTTGCTGTACGACGAAATTGACCGGGAAGATCGCCGGTTCGCCATCGGCGCTGGTGACGAGCCGGCCGAGCGACACGCTGCCCAGCAGTTGCCAGCACTGGCTCTCGGAGAGAACGGTTACGGGTTTGGTGTCTGGCAACATGGCTTCGACATTACGGACCCGGCCTGCACCGATACCAGGGCCATAAGTCACCCTGCCTCGGCTGCCCGGGTGGTGGGTGCTCGACGAATTCAGGTACGGGACTTCGGTCCCTATCGGAGGTGACGGCATTGCGCTGGGATGGAGATAGTTCACGCATCCCAGGAGGTTCCATGAGCGACCTAGAACGCCCTGAACAGGCAGATCCCGCCAAGGATGGTTGGCTTGTCACGATATCGATCGGCGATCGTCAAGATCAGACGATCGCGCGGGCGAAGCTGAACTTCCACGGGCGAGAATGGGTCGGCGCCGGGCTGGCGTCGCTCGCACGCAGCGATCAGGGACCGGGCGGATCGGGCAGTCAGGTAGCGGTGACACGCGCCCTGGTCGATCTTGCCCGCAGCGTCGGTGTTTCCGCGCCACACACTTCAGGCGAGATCGAAGGTTACTGAGCGGTGCGTTTCGGGCTCAGCATCCGGATTCAGCTGACTCGCAGTACCGCAGCACCGGCGATCAGCCCAGAGCTCAGATCGTCCAGCGCGGCGTCGGCCCGGTCCAGCGGATACTCCGGGCCGCTAACCTCGATGTGGTGCCGGCCGGCGAAGGCCAGAAACGCGCGCGCGTCGCTGCGGGTATTCGACGTCACCGAACGTACCTGGCGTTCCTGAAAGAGATGCCGCTGGTAGTTCAGCACCGGGATGTCACTGAGGTGAATGCCCGCGATGGCCAGGGTGCCGCCCCGATCGAGTGCTTCCAACGCCGGTAACACCAACTCACCCACCGGCGCAAAGAGAATCGCCGAATCCAACGGGACCGGTGGCCGGTCACTGGCTCCCTGGGCCGACACGGCGCCCAGCGCCAGCGCGAGCTCCTGGGCCGCGGCGCCGCGTGTCATCACATGTACCTCGGCGCCCTGGGTGAGGGCCACCTGCGCGGTGAGGTGCGCGCTGCCGCCGAAACCGTAGATGCCCAGGCGCCCGCCGGGCGGCAGGTCGGCGCGCAGCAGCGACCGGTAGCCGATGATGCCCGCGCACAGCAACGGTGCCAGCTCGGTGTCGGAATAGCCGGCCGGCAGATGGTGCACATAAGATGCAGGCGCGGTGACGAATTCGGCGTAACCGCCGTCGGCGTCCCATCCGGTGTAGCGCGAGTCCGGGCACAGGTTTTCCCGGCCTGCGCGGCAATACCGGCACTGCCCGCAGGTATGCCGCAGCCACGCGACACCCACCCGGTCGCCGACACCGATCCCGGTGGCTGCCGGCCCCAGTGCGACAACCTCGCCGACCACCTCGTGCCCCGGGGTGACCCGGGGCCGGTGGACGGGCAGGTCGCCCTCGCTGACGTGCAGGTCGGTGCGGCACACCCCGCAGGTGTGCACGGCGATCAGCACCTCGTCACCGATGGGTTCGCCGACGGTGGTGGTGACGAATTCCAGCGGCCGGGTGCGCATCGCTCCGGGCGAGCGGACCTGCCATGCTCGCATGGTCTGTGCTGTCACCGGTTCAATCTAACGGCGGCTTTGGGCGCGCAGTAACGCAATCCGTTGCTCATAGTCGGTTTCATCGATCTCTCCGCGGGCAAATCTTGCGGCGAGTATTTCCTCGGCAGGTGGGCTCTGCGGCGACGGCGGCGTCATCGACGGACGGTCCCGGAACACATACATCACGGTGACGATGATTCCGAACAGGACGGCGGACCAGAAGACCACCATGCCGACACCCATCCCGGCGTAACTCCACCAGCCCATGTCGTGGTTGAAGTACATGGCACATCTCCAATCGTGAGACCTGCGGGCCTATCCGGCCAGCAGTAGAAGGTTGCCCATCCGGCGTGAATGCCGGGCAGCAGCGGCGATGGCGGCCAGCCGGGCAACCCCGGCTTCGATACCGCGCGCCAATTCGTCCGGGCTGAGCGGACTGTTGGCGTCGCCGATCACGCCGAATACCAACTCGTCGCCATAGCTCAGGATCGCGATACCGGTGCGAAGGTGCACGGCGATCGGCGGCACCGGAATCAAGGTGAGCACCTCGCAGCCGGCGATGTGCAACAGGCCTTGCGGGCCAGGCACATTGGTGGCGACCGTGATCACGCCGCGTTGCGGTAGCCGGGTCAGCAACCGCACCAGTGGCGCGGTGACGGCATACGGCAGCAGCCCTGCCGCCGCGACGGCCAACGCGCCCGCACTCACCTGACCGCCCGATTTGGCCGACGCCATGCGGTCATGGACCGCTTGCAGCCTCCGCAGGGGATCCTCATATTCGATGGGCAACTGTGGCAACGTGACGGCAACGCGGTTATCCGGAGTGTGGAGGTCTTCGGCCGACCGCAGCGACACCGGTACGGCGCTACGCAGTGAATGGGCCCGTGGGGTGAGGTCACGTCGCAGCATTGCGGATCGGAAGCTGTCCGTGATCGCGGCAAGTGCCACATCGTTCACCGTGGCGCCGAAGCGCTCACCGATCATGCGCACATCTGTGAGTTTGACGGACGCCGTATCGAAGGCGCGCAGATCGCTCAACGGTCCGGTGAATGACGTGGGCGAGTCCGCCAAGAGTGCAGTCGCCAACTCGGTTGCGCCGGTGGCGATCCGGAATGCGGCCTGAGGTATGCCCGCCGAGATCCGCCAAGCAGAGCGCACCCAATCGACAGGATTCATGTTCCAGGCGCCCGAGGGCGTGGTCGTCGACTCAGCGCGCCCGGCGTCGGGGACGGCGAGCGACCCGTTGTCACAGATCTCGCCCAACATGGCCGTCGCCGCGATGCCGTCGGCTATGCAATGGTGGATCTTGATCAACATCGCCCATCGGTCTCCGGCCAGGCCGTCGATCACCCAGCATTCCCACAACGGGCGTGAACGGTCCAGACGTCGCTCCATCACCTGGGCCACGACGGCGAACAACGCGGCATTGTCGCCCGGCGCTGTCGCCGCGACCCGGCGCACGTGATGGTCGATGTCGAATGCCTCATCTCTGACCCAGCGCGGTGCCGCGAGGTCCATCTGCGTCTCGTGCAGGAGCTCACGGCACCGGGGGAGACGGGCGGTGCGTTCCTCGAGCACGGCCACCAGGCTGTCCATGTCGGGTGCAGGGCCGTCCAGTACAGCGATTGCCGCGAGCGCCATGCTGACGTGGCCATCGGCGTCCTCGGTCTGCAGGAACGCTTCTTCGAGGGTGTTGAGACGGTGGCGGGTCATGGGTTCTCCTTGCTGCCTTGCAGTCTCAGGGTGCTTGACGCTGCCTACGGCGACTAGAGCATTTGGTCACCCAACATCGGGCTGCGATTGGGCCGCGGCGGCGTGACCCGTGTCGGTGATGCCTGCGGCTGTTGCCAGCAGGCCTGTCACGGTGAGCCAGAGGGCCCAACTGGCGGTCCACATGGGCGGTGAGGCGGCCATGACCGCGGTCATGGCGCTGCGCAGGGTGGGGAATTGGGTGAGCTGGTAGCAGGCCAGCAAGCCGGCGGCGCCGAGGACGAGGATGACGCGCAGTACCCGGGGGAGCCAGGCGGGCGCGCGGGCATGCGTGAGCCGCAACAGCGCCAGTACCACGAATACGCCGAGCGAGGTCGCGGTGGCCGTCGATCCCAGCAAGATGGTGCGGTCGGTGACCCGGGTGCAGGTGTAGAAGCCGGCGCAGTCCGGCAGTGTGGCGGTCGCGGTGTAGATGCCCAGCAGCGTCGCGCAGACCAGGCTCGCCAGACCGAATGCGTAAGCCGCGGCGCGCAATGCGGGCGATTGCACGCCGCTTTGACCGCGCTCGGTGCCTGCCACGCCGGTCATCTCAGGTCGCCGATCCAATGCACTCTCGGCCTTCCTGCATTGAGTCGGTGGGCGGTGATCCCATCTCAGTTCTCCTGCCAGAAGTGACGTGTTATATCGGCGATGGCGTCGTTTGCGGTTCCGGTGCCGTCCCACAGCCCTCGGTTTCGCGCGTTAGGTACCGACCACCACAACGCAGCGGTCTCACGGACTTGGCGGGCCTGCATACCTGAAGCGATTGTGGCGTAGTGCAGCCAGTAGTCGTCGGCGTGTGGGCATATCCGGGTGAATGCGTCGCCGTGATGCCTCAAGGTCAGAAGCACCGCGGGCGGATAGGCGACACCGGAGGTGCCGGTCGCCAATACCCTGTCCGACGCTTCGATCGTTTCGCATAGTGGCCATGTGCGGTAGGGGCCTTCGTTCCGGATTCGGGCGCGAAACGCTGTCACCTGATTCGGGTGATGCGCGTTGAGAAGGTCTTTGAGCCATTGCGCTGGGTACAACACATCGTCGTCGGCGGTGACGAGCGTGCGGTCGGGTTCCGAAGGGAGGACCTCGTTGAGGTAGGGAAAGTACTTCTTGTGCGGTCCGTGGTCGAGGCACCGTCGGATTTCCAGCCCGCGAGCTTGCAGCCGTCGCAGGGTGGGCGGCAGGTCGGCCAAAGCCTCGGCATCATCAAGCCACAGGATGAGGCGACGTGGCCTGGTGCTTCCCGCCCCGATTGTCTCGATGGTCTGCCATACGGTGGAGATGCGCTTTCCGTAGCTGGTCAGTGACACGTTGGCATCGGCATCTCCGAGGATGCTCGTCGTTGAGTTGCGATTGGAGTGACGTAGCCGAACATGTTGTGTGGCCAGTTCAATGAGAGCTGCGCCGAACGCGTACGGGTCTTTGGGGGTGGTACCCGTATTCCGGGTGGTCATCCGCGGAGGAAGCCCGACCGAGGGTGAGTCCATGGGTCGAATGCTGGCATCGAATTCTTCGAGCCCTCCAAGAACCGGCATCGGACCGAACCGCGGCGTCGAGTGACTCGCTTCAGTCACGGAGCGGATGGCTTTGCGGTACTGCCGGCCTGATCTCCCCAGGTCGCGCGTGCGCCGCTGTCGCCGATGCGGTAGACCTGCACCGAGGTAGCCACACTCACCACGATGACGAGGGCGGCCACGATCCACGACGCACTGCGGCCGATGGTGTGACCACGGACCTCGCGTAGGTGGATCGCCGTCAGCAACGCCGCGGCGATGAACAGCGCGACGGCGAAGTAGATCATCGTGTCACCCAGTTCGGTGTGCGCGTGCAGAAGCGGCGACCGGTCCACCTGGTGTTCCAGCCATTCGCCCGCATCGGTGGTGAGGGGCGTGACGATGGCGATGGCTGTCGCGAGACCAAAGACCAGCCACACCAATCGTTTCCTGGCCGGCGACCAGAGCGCGCACAGGATCGCCAGGACCGCCGTGAGCGGTGCGAGGATGACGATGAAGTGGACCAGCAGGGCGTGGGCAGGCAGCCCATTGAGCGTCGTCACGAACTAACTCCTTCTCGGGTTGATCTAACGGGGGACGGGCTACGCTGCCCGGTCAGGATTTGGGAATGGCCAGCAGCGACAAGGCAATGCGCGGGCATCGGCGTACCGCGATGTGAGCTGCGCCGAGTTCGTTGATGGGAACGGTGGGTTCGGGAGAGCCGTTGCGCGCCAGTGGATAACCCCAGTCGTCCCGGGTGAGCAGACCCGGTAACAGTTCGGTGCAGAGCCCTCGGCCATCGCACCTGGTCCAGTCGACGTGCAGGCGAAGTGAATTCGGTGAGGTTGTCACGAGTGCTCCTGGTGTCGTCCTCGATCACGGCTTGCGGTGACCAGCGCCGCGGCGAAGGCGGCCTCGCAGCGGCCGACTTTATGGGCGGCGATGTCGCCGCCGAAGGCGGACAGCGCGCTGGCGGCCAGTCGAACGGTTCCGTCGGGGTGCCGGCACGCGCCGCGACCATCCACCACGTCCAACAGCCGGTCCAATTCGACGAGGGCGACATCGTCCGCTCGACCGTAGGCCAGGTCGTCGAAGAGTTGGGCCATCAATGGCAGGCCGATGCGACATGGACCGCACTGCTGGGCGCTTTGCCCCGCAAGGTAGGCCACGATGTCGGCAGTCCGCCCGAGGCCGCATTCGTCGGTGCGGAGCACGTGCACAATTCCTGCGCCAGGGCTGGCTCCGAACGGGGCCAGGCCCGCCCGCGACAGCCGAACCCCCGCGATGGCCGACGCCGGGATCCACGTGCCGTGGTAGCCGCCGACGAGCACGGCGCGCACTGTGCTCAGATCATCGATACCTGCGCGGGCCAGCACCTCCGGGAGGGTTGTCCCGCAAGGGATCTCCGTGACCGCGGGCCTGCTTGCGCCACCGGACACGGTGATCAGCATGCTGCCCGGTGTCGCGGGGTCTCCGACGGATCGGAACCACTGCGGCCCGCACCGGGCGATCAGCGCGACGTGCGCCAGGGTTTCGACGTTGTTGACCAGCGTTGGGCGTCCTTTCACCCCCGACAGTGAGGTGGGGACGGTGCGGTCACGGGGCACCGCCCGTCCGCCCTCGATACGCCTGACGACAGCCGATTCCTCGCCGGCGATGAAGGTGTCAGGGGCCTCGATCACGCGGACGGAACGTTGGTCGACTCCGGCCGCAACGCGTTCGCCGATCGCGTGGCGCGCGGTCGGCGCCACGTGCTTGGGGAGGTAGAGGTAGAGCTCCTGAGCGCCGACGGCTTCGGCGGCCACCTGTAGCCCGTCGAGGACCAGATGCGGTGCGCGAGACATCAGTACCGCGTCCTTACGGCTCAGCGGCTCGCCCTCGGCGCCGTTGCCGATCACGACCGATTTGCGTCCGGAAACCGATGCCATCTTGCGGCCGGTCGGGAATCCGGCACCACCCCGGCCGGTCAGACCTGCCAACTGCAGTGCGGAAATCAGATTCGCGGCGGTAGCCGCCGGAATCCTGCCGAACCGGGCGTGGTGTTCACGGAGTTCAGGGCCGCGTGCCGCGAAGAGCCGATTTGCCATGGGCGGATCTGGTTCTGGTGATCTCGTCAGACTCATCGGTGACCCACTGCGCGTGCTTGCGCGTATTCGGTGAAATCGGTCCGCAGCCGCCATACCAGCGCCGCCGCGACAGCCAGCACGCAACCGCCTGCGATGGCCACGAACCATCCGCGGCCGGCATCGGTGCCGTTGCCGAGGGCGTGTGCCAACGCCATCGGCCACAATGCGTATGCGGCCCAGTGCACGATGCGGAAGGCGCGCAACCCCAGCCGGTGGCGCAACAGACTGGTGAGGATCAACACGGCGAGCACGTCGAGCGCGAGCGTTCCCATCCCCAGCCAGAACGGTCGATATGCGCCGAGGAAGGGCACAGCGACGTCGATCAATCGCAATTGAGCGTACGGGTCGGCCAACAGCAGGCTGATGTGCAGCGCGACGAGGGCGGTGCCGGCCAGTGCGGCGAACCGGTGCACGTCGGTGACGGCGAATCGTGGGAGTGTCGCGACTCGGCGCCCCGATCGGGTGGCGATGCCCAGCGCCAGGGAGACCGTCAGGAACGCCAACGCCGTGATTCCCGTTCCCCGGCCCAGCGCCCACAGTGCCTGGTCGGTCATCGGTGCGCCTCCGAATTCGTCCGGGGCCAGCGACCGACCCGGTGGACGTTGCCGGCGCGATCGACCAACCACGCCGACATGCCAAGGCCGTCAATCCATTCCACGGCCCGCCAGCCGCGAACGACGGCGGCGGTGGAGACTGTGTTGGCCGCGTAACAGGATTGCGCGGCCACGCTGACGGTGCGCCATACCGGATCCGCAGGCTGTCCAGTCCGCGGGTCCACGATGTGGTGAACGAGATCCCCGCCGCATCGCCAGCGGCGGCGCAGGGTGCTGGACGTGGCGAGCGCCGCGCCGGCGGGCAGGGCCAGCGACGTCTCTGGCTCACCGTCGGCATCGTGAACCCCGATCTGCCAGCCGCCGGTGGGCGACGGGCCCGCAGTGGCGATGTCGCCGCCCAGATTGATCAGTACCCCGCTGCCGGTTGCCCCAAGTACCCGTGCCGCGCACCGGTCGGCGGCCACCGCCTTGGCGGTCGCCCCGAGGTCGAGCAGTACTCCAGGTGGCACCGTGACGAAGCCGTCCTCCAGCTTGACCATCGACCAAACCGCCGGTGCGAGAATCGAAGAGATGAGCGGTTCGCCGGTGTCGGGGGGCGCCACGGCGCCGCCGTAACCGAGTGCGACCAGTGCCGCGCCGACAGTCGGGTCCACATCGCCACCGGTCTGGGCGGCCGCGTCCAGTGCGGCACCGAGCAGGTTCGTCAGCGTCGCGCTGATCCTCGTGCGTCGACCGGCGGACCTCACCAGCGCAGCTATCTCGGAGTCAGGCCGGAAGCGGGACACGGCTGCGTCCACGGCGTCGAGTTCTGCGTCGACCTCCGCCCGGGCGATGGGCAGCGACTCGGGATCGGTGAGCACGATCTGCATGTCAGTGCTCCAGCGCTGCCACCGGCTGTGTGCCGCCAGCGGTGCGGCGACGGTCATGAGCCGCGGGAAATCGTGATGCGCGGTGAGAAATTCGGTGCCATCACCGTCGTCGGCGTGAGGCTGCGTCGCTTCGTGGTCGGGGGCGTCGACGGTACCCGCGACGCACGCGTGGCAGGAGCCGGGACGGTCGCGACCGGTGGCGTGTCATCAGGCGTGTACCGAGGGTTGGACGCGGGTGCCAACGTCGTGCTGGGTTCGGGAGCCGGGTCGGCCGTCGGTGCGGGCGGTACGTCGAGGTTCGGCGACCGGCCGGGTTGCTCGGCTGCGGGGTCTGTCGCCAAGGTCGTTGGCACCGCCGCCGGGGCCGGGGCCGGTTTGAAGGTATCGGCGAAGGCAAGCGCCGAGGTGCCCGCTACACCGGCCACGCCGAGCCCGGCGAGGGCCCACGACGCGGCCGCGGCGCGACGAAATCCCGAGCGGCGTGCATCCATGAACCGATGCTGGCAGCCATATCTTCGAGCCTTCGAAGATGTGACATGGCACGCTCGTCTGGTGGCCGAACGGAGTACAGCGCCGAGACTGCTCCTCGTCGAGGATGACCGGGCGCTGTGCGCGATGCTCACTGAGCTGTTCACCGACGAGGGCTACCAGGTGGACGTGGCCCACGATGGCCAGCAGGGACTACACCGGGGATTGCTCGGAGACTATGACGCGGTCATCCTCGACCGCGGGCTTCCCGTCATGGATGGTGTGGAGCTCGTCGAGATATTCAGGTCACGCGGAATCGCGACACCCATCCTCGTGCTCACCGCGCGCGGCGCCATCGCCGATCGCGTCGAGGGTCTCGACGCGGGAGCCCAGGACTACTTGGTCAAGCCGTTCGAGGTGCCGGAACTTCTGGCTCGAATACGCGCACTGGTGCGACGGCCTACCAGCAGCTCGACCCTTCGTGCAGACGGTCTGTGCCTCGATCGGGTGACGCGTACTGCCAGTGGCCGCCGGATCGGTGCCGACGTCGAGCTCTCCGAGCGAGAGGCTGCCCTCCTGAGTGTTCTGATGACCGCGCCGGGACGCGTCTACACCCGCGGCCAACTCCTGGCCGCGGCGTTCGACGGAGCCGATAACCCCGGCGTGGTCGACACCTACGTGCACTACCTGCGTCGCAAACTTGGTCGGCAGATCGTGCGAACGGTACACGGCACCGGTTATCGCCTCGGTGTCGAATGACGGCCGACGGTAGCGACCTGGCGGTCGTGCGACGAGCGGGCCGGATCGCCGCTGTACAAGCGTCGTTGGCGCTGGCGGCGGTGCTGCTGGTGGTCGGTGCGGTGGTGTTCCTGGTCGATGTCCGCGTCCAGAACAAGCAGATCGCCGAGCAGCTGAACTCGGTGGTTTCGACCGCCGACGACGCGACGGATCCGCCGCCGGGCATGCAGCTCGTGCTGCGTGACCTCACGGGCAAGGTGCAGGCGAGCGCCACCGACTTGCCGTCGACCGATCTGCTCGGGCGTACGGCGGGGTTCTCCGACGTACGTATCGACGGCAGGCTGAACCGGGTTTTGGTGGCCGACAAGCCTCAGGGAAGGGTGGTGGCACTGCTGGCGCTGGAACCTTACGAGGCGGGCCGACGCCGGCTGTTGCTCGCGCTGGGTGCAGCTGAGTTGACCGGCATTCTGGCGTCGATCGCGGTGGTCATCCTGCTCACCCGACGCTCTATCCGTCCGCTCACCGAAGCACTGGCGCGGCAGCGGCGTTTCGTCGCGGATGCCTCCCACGAGCTCCGCGCGCCGTTGACTGTGCTGCACACCAGGATTCAGCTACTCGCTCGCCGGTTCGACGACGGCGACGCCCACGAGGCCAAGGAACAGATCGAGGCCCTGGCCTCAGATACCAGGGTGCTCGGCGAGGTGATCGAAGACCTGCTCGCGTCGGCCTCCATGGCAAGCAATGCCATACCCCGTGTCCGGGTCGACGTGCCGCGGATAGCCGGCGATGTCGCAGCCAGCATGGTCGAACATGCAGAGTCCGCCGGCGTGCGCCTGACGATGACACTTCACGGCGACTCGTCAGCCCGTGACGCCACGGTCTTGGGGTCGGCCGCGGCGATCCGCCGTGCCATCGCATCCCTGGTCGACAACGCCCTGGCCCACGAACACCCGGGTGGGTCTGTCGAGATCTGGGTCGCACGACGCGGAACGTACGTCGTCATCGAGGTGCGCGACGATGGCGTGGGTGTCGATCCTGATGCGGTGGGAACATTGTTCGACCGGTTCGCGCACGGCCTGAATCACACGTCGACCGTAGGTCGCGAACGCTACGGGATCGGGCTTGCACTTATCCGCGAGATCGCGGTGGCCCACCGCGGTGACATCGACGTTGCGGAGACACCTGGCGGAGGAGCAACGTTCCGACTGACACTGCCCGCAGCCCCGCCACCGTGATGAGTGTGGCGGAGCCGACTCAAGCAGGGCAGTCAAACGCCACGCAGGGGTGAGCTTTGGCGCCAGCGCGTGCTCACGCGCGTTCCGGCCGCGCCCTCCACGACCTCGACGATGGCCGACAGTGCGCCAATGACGGCGTCGTGCCCGGTATTTCGCACGAACTGCACTGCGGCCTGAACTTTGGGGCCCATCGAGCCCGCGGGGAGATCGAGGTCGTCGAGGTCATCGGGGGTGACCCGACCGAGTCGGATTTGATTCGGCGTGCCCCAGTCGGTGTATACGCCGTCGACGTCGGTGGCGATGACCAGCAGGTCGGCGCCGAGTTGTTCGGCCAGTAACGCCGAGGCGAGGTCCTTGTCGATGACGGCCTCGACGCCGTGCAGCCGGCCATCCTCGTCATACATCGTGGGGATGCCCCCACCCCCGGCGCAGATCACGATGGTGCCCTGTTCGACCAGTCGTCGGATCGGTTCTATCTCGAAGATCCGCTGGGGTTTCGGGCTGGCGACGACGCGGCGGAACTCGTCGCCGTCGGCGGCGATCGCCCAGCCGCTGGCGGTCCTGAGCCGGTCGGCGGTGTTGCGGTCGTAGACCGGGCCGATCGGCTTGGTGGGGTGCTCGAACGCCGGGTCGTCACGATCGACCTCGATCATGGTCAACACCGTCGCCAACGATTGATCGGCGGGCAGCAGGTTGCCGAGCTCCTGCTCGATGACGTACCCGATCATCGCGTCGGTCTGCGCGCCGAGGACGTCGAGCGGGTAAGGCGACACGTCGTGGTACGCCGCAGCCTGCAGGGCGAGCAGACCGATCTGGGGGCCGTTGCCGTGCGCAACGATGATTTCGTTGCCGGCGGTGATCGCCGAGATGCATTCGGCGGCCACCCGGATGTTGGCCCGCTGATTCTCCGCGGTCATGGGTTGCCCGCGCTGCAGGAGTGCATTGCCTCCCAAGGCGATGACGATCCGCATCGGCTCAGCCGAGGGTGGCCACGAGGACCGCCTTGATGGTGTGCATCCGGTTCTCGGCCTGCTCGAAGGCGATGTTCGCCGGGCCTTCGAAGACGTCTTCGGTGACCTCGACGCCTTCGGCGAGATACGGGTACTGCGCGGCGATCTTCGCACCCACCTCGGTCTCGGCGTTGTGATAGGCGGGCAGACAATGCATGAACTTGACCCGTGGGTTACCCGTTGCGGCGAGAAGCTCGCGGTTGACTTGGAACGGAAGCAGCAGATTGATCCGGTCACTCCATGTTTCCACGGGCTCGCCCATGGAGACCCACACGTCGGTGTAGACGATGTCGACCCCGCTCACGGCCTTCACCGGATCGTCGGTCACCGTGATGCGGGCCTCCGAGGCGGTGGCGAAGTCGTGACACATCGTCAGGTGCTCTTCAGATGGCCACAGGTCCTGCGGCGCGCCGATCCGCACGTCCATGCCAAGTTTGGCCGCCACCAGCAGCAGCGAGTTGGCGACGTTGTTGCGACCGTCGCCGACGAAGGCGAAGGCGATGTCGGTCAACGGCTTTGGACAGTGCTCGGTCATGGTGAGCACGTCGGCCAGCATCTGCGTGGGGTGGAACTCGTCGGTCAGCCCATTGAAGACGGGAACTCCGGCGAACTGCGCCAACTCCTCGACGACCTGTTGACCCGCCCCGCGATATTCGATGGCGTCATACATCCGGCCGAGCACCCGCGCGGTGTCCTTCATCGACTCCTTGTGCCCGATCTGGGAGGACGTCGGGTCGATGTAGGTGACGTGTGCGCCCTCGTCGTAGGCCGCGACCTCGAAGGCGCAGCGGGTGCGGGTGGAGCTCTTCTCGAAGATCAGGGCGATGTTCTTGCCCGTCAGGCGGGGCTGTGAGACCCCGGAGTACTTGGCGTGCTTGAGGTCTCGGGCCAGCTGGAGCAGGTATTGCAGGTCCCGGTCGGTGTGGTGAACGAGGCTCAGCAGACTGCGGTTGCGGTTGTTGAACGCCATCGTTGCGTCCTTTCTCGTCGATGGGGGTTCAGGTATAGAGCGGGTCGCGCAGGATGGGACAGGTCATGCACCGGCCGCCACCGCGCCCGCGGCCCAGCTCACTGGCGTCGATGGTGACGACCTCGACGCCCGCCTTGCGCAAGGCGGTATTGGTCAGGGTGTTGCGGTCGTAGCCGATGACGACGCCCGGTTTCAGTGCCACCACGTTGTTGCCGTCATCCCATTGCTCGCGCTGAATTCCGTATACGTCACCGGCGGTGGTCACCACCCGGAACTCGACGCCGACGGCGTCGCCGATGGTGTCGATGAGTCCCTTGGGTTCGCGACGGACGTCCAACCCGGACGGTGAACCGTCGTCGGGCCGCAGGCTGATCGGCACGATGCCGTCGACGACGGGAGCGTAGGCGGTCACCAGGTCGCAGTCGCAGAAGGTGAACACCGTGTCCAGGTGCATCGCCGAGCGTGTCTTGGGCAGGCGGGCGATGATCACACGTTCGGCCGCGCCGGTGGCGAACAGGTTGCGCGCCACCTGAGTGATCGCCTGGTGCGAGGACCGCTCGCCCATGCCGATGACGACGAGTCCCTTGCCGATGGGCATCACGTCGCCCCCCTCCAGGGTGGCCAAGCCGTGATCGGAGGGCGCTCCGTCGGTGTTGCCCAGCCACACGTCGTACTTCTCGTCGGCGAACGCGGGGTGGAACTTGTACACCGCGGTGGTGAGCAGCGTCTCCTGCCGCCGCGCCGGCCAGTACATCGGATTCAGCGTGACCCCGCCGAAGATCCACGCGGAGTTGTCGCGCATGAACTGCGTGTTGGGCAGGGGGCGGATGACGAACCCGGCAGGGTCCAGTGCGTTGAATACCGAGAGGAAGTCACTGTCCACCTCCTCGACCACGTCCTGGTAGGCGAGACCGCCAATCAGGTACTCCGCCAACCGATCCGGCGGTAGTTCGGTCAGCCAGGCCCGGATCTCGTGCGTGAGGCCGGGGCCGACCAGGTCGTCGGTCACCGTGCGATTCAGCAGCCACCCGCGGGAGTCGGGCTTGGCCACGACGTCGGCAAGCAGGTCCTGAAGTTCGAGGACCTCCACGCCGCGGTCCACCATCTTGGCGACGAAGTCGAAGTGATCGCGACGGGCCTGCTGTAGCCAGATGACGTCGTCGAACAGCAGGTCGTGGCAGTTCTCGGGGGTGAGGCGCTGATGGGCAAGGCCGGGAGCGCAGACCATGACCCGTCGCAGCGTGCCCGCTTCCGACCAGACGCCGAGCCGGGATTCGTTGGCGTTCACAGGACGGACAGGTTTCCGGTGGCCATCAGCACGACGGCGACCACCGAGGTCACCACGACGCCTGCGAAGACGGCGACCTCCGGTTTGGTGAAGACCGGGAGGTGGCTTTCCCTTCGTGCCCACAGGTAGAGCGCGGTGCCCGCGAGGTAGAACAACGCCGCCACCAACAGGTACTGCCAGCCGCCTGCGTACACCAGCCACACCGCGTAGCCGAGGGCCACGATTCCGATGATCAGGTCGCGGGTACGCCCGCGGCCTGCCTCGTAGGTGTCGCCGCGTACCGCCAACAGCACCTGGTAGCCCGCGGACCACAGGTAGGGCAACAGGATCAGCGAGGTCGCCAGGTAGACCAGGCTGGTGTAGGTGCTGGCGTTGGCCAACGTCCATAGCAGCAGAGCTTGCACGCACAGGTTGGTCAGCCACAACGCGTTCGCGGGTGCGCCGTGCGCGTTCTCCTTGGCGAGCGCCTTGGGCAGCACGTGTTCCAGGGCGGGCAGTCGCAAGATCTCCACGCACAGCATCACCCACGCGATCAGGGCGCCGAGCAGTGAGATGACCAGGCCGATGGAGATGAACGCGGCTCCCCAGGTGCCGACCTCGTTCTCCAGGACGCCGGCCATCGAAGGATCGGGCACTCCGGCGAGCTTCGCTTGAGCCATCAGCCCGTAGGACAGGAGGTTCACCATGAGCAGCAGCGCCAGCACGCCCGCGAAGCCCAGGACCGTGGCCCGTCCGACGTCTCGGCGCTTGGCGGCGCGCTGGGAGTACACCGAGGCGCCCTCGATACCGATGAACACCCAGACGGTGATCAGCATCATGCTCTTGACCTGAGTCATGGTGTCGCCCAGAGTTGCCCCGTCGATCTGTACGGCCTTGCCCCAGAAGTCCGCGGAGAACAGTCCTGCCTTGAAGCCGACCGCGACGATGGCGATGAACACCAGGATCGGGACCACCTTCGCCACGGTCACCACGACGTTCACGGCAGCGGCGGTCTGGACGCCGCGAAGGGTCATCCCGTGGACGACCCAGAGTACGACCGAGGCGCCGATGATCGCGGGAACCGTTGCACCGCCAGCGAAGTCGGGGAAGAAGTAGCCCAGTGTCGAGAAGAGCAGGACGAGGTAGGCCACGTTGCCGACCCAGGCCGACACCCAGTAGCCGAACGCCGAGGTGAAGCCGACGTAGTTGCCGAATCCGGCACGGGCGTAACCGTAGACACCGCCGTCGATACCGGGCTTGCGGGTGGCCAACGTTTGGAAGACGAACGCCAGGGTCAGCATGCCGAGGCCGGTGATCGCCCAGCCGATGAGAAGGGGACCTGGCGCAGCGACGGCTGCCATCTGCGAAGGCAGCGCGAAGATTCCGCTGCCGATCATCGATCCGACGACGATTGCCGTCAGGGCGGCCAGCCCGAGACCGGTCTTGGCGACGGGTCGGGTTACCGGTGGGGGTGAAATCAGTGTGTCGGACATCCTCGTCCTTTCAGTTCACGCGGACTTGACCGCATAGGGTCGACGCTATGGGGCGAGTTGCGTTGCGGTAAGGAGGCTTTAGTCCCTTATCGGCACCGCGTCAGGCGACTTCTCTGTCCGAACCCGTCTGCCCTGCTGCCGGGGGAACGGGGTTGGCCTGCCCTGTGCGGCTGTCGGTGGGCTCGGCGGTCTCCCCAAGGCGCTGCCGACGGGCATTGAGCAATGCGTAGATGATCATGCCCGCCAAGATGACCACCAGCGCCTGATAGACGACCTGGTAGCCGGAGGCGAAGGTCACCCACATCGAGAACAGCACGCTGATGCCGGCGACCATCAGGTCCCGCGCCAATCGCCAGCCGTGCGCCCGCCTGCGGCGGGAAACCAGAAAGGTCAGCTGGGCCAGGGCCGAGAAGAAGTAGGCGATGGCAACCGTCATCACGGTGAGGTTGACCAGGTAGGTGAACACGGTCAGACCCGAGCCGGACATGTAGCGCCACAACATGAGTAGCGACGGCAGGACGGTACCGGCGACGATGCCGAACCAGGCCGTACCGTTGCGGTCGGTCCATGCGAATGGCCGCGGGAAGAGTCCGTCCTGGGCGATGGCCCGCGAGCTCTCGGTGACGATCAAGGTCCAGCCGTTGAGCGCCCCGATTCCGGAGATGACCGCGACCGCGGCGATGAACGATCCGGCCCATGCACTGTTGGGGAACATCGACTCGAAGGCGTCGACGAAGGGTGACCCGGTGTTGACGAGCGTGTCGTGTGGCACCAGGCCCATGACCGCGGCGGTCACCAGTACGTAGAGCACGGCGCTGGCGGCGGTGCCGATCAGTGAGGCACGTCCTACGTTTACCCGGGGGTTCGTGACGCGCTTGGCGGTGATGGCCGCCGCCTCCACCCCGATGAAGGAGAAAAGCGCCACGCCTGCGGAGATTCCGATGGCGCTGTAAAGGCTGCCGCCGGAGCCGTTGAACGCCCCGAAGTGCGCGCTGTCGACGAAGAGCCAGCCCACCACGCCCACGAACAGCAGGGGCAGGAACTTCAGCACGACCGTGACGTTCTGGAACCACGCCATCTGATGCACCCCAACGAGATTGACCACTGCGGGTACCCACAGACCGATCAGCGCGATACTCCAGTTCAGCAGGCCGCTCGGATCGTGCAGCTGGAACAAGGCATCGACGTAGAAGACCCAAGACGCCACGATGGCGGCGTTCCCAGCCCACGCGGAGATCCAGTAACTCCAGCCGACGAGGTAACCGGCGAAGTCGCCGAACTCGTACCGCGCGTAGGCGTACAGTCCGCCGTCGCTGTTGGGGATCCGTTTGGTGAGTTGGCCGAACAGAACGGCCAGCAGCAACGCGCCACCGGCGATCACGGCCAGCACGATGATGCTCACGGTGCCGGCGCCCGCAAGCACGGCGGGCATGGTGAACACGCCGGTGCCCACGACGCTGCCGATGACCAGGCCGGTGGCCGAGGTCAGTCCGAGTGCGTCGGCCTTCTGCTGGTTGCGCGGGGTCAGAGGGAGCGGCTGACCCGCACCGCCTGCTGTGCCCGTCGTTGTCGATGCGTTCACGAGAGGGTCCTTCGTTGCTCGGATGGTTGGGGTGGTCTCGGTGTCACGTTGCACCCGAAAAAGACCGGTGGCGTCTCAGAGTGAGGCGGCATCGGCCGAGTTCGCCGCCCCGACGGTGATCCACTGTCTCGCCTGCGCGGTCTGACCGGCAGGAAACTGACGGACCTCGGCGGCGACGAAGTGCGAGAGCAGCCGTTCGGCAAGGTCGCCCAGGTGCGAGTTGGTGACAACGGCGATCCGCTTGACGTGCTGTTGATGGTCGCGGACGAACCGTAGGTGGGTCACCAACGCCCCGAATCCGTCCCAGCCCGGAAAGTGGGGGGCATCGATGATGATGCCCGCGAGGTCCCCGCCGCTCTGAATCTCGGGGTCGACGGCGTTCGCGAGTTCGGTGAAATCGACTCTGTCGAGGGCTGATTTGGGGCTCAGCCGTAATATCCTGGTGGCCTGGTCGAATTCGAAGTCGATCATCGTTGTTCTCCTTGTCGTTGGTGGCCGGCGGACCAAACCGCGGCGTGGGCTTCGGAACTAACTGCTCGTGGGGAGAGTGCATGGGCGACGCTACGGAGCCACCAGGGCACCTCGCTGGAGTCCAAGGTCCTCGACTATCCAGGACGCTGGTCGTCACGGGCCAGGTAATCGGTGCCCCAAGGCCTTCTAGAAAGTGACCAATGGCCCACGCCTCGGGCTCGCGAGGGAACCTACTGTCAGGGATATCTGGCGCGGGAGAAATCATTCTGCGCGACCAACCCTCAGAAGGGTGATGACGTGTCTGCAGCCATCGTGCGTAGCGGGCTGATCGTGGGAGTCGACGGTTTGTTGTGGTCGAATGCGGCAGTCGAATGGGCGCTCCGGGATGTGGCACTGCGCGACGAACCACTGACGCCGGTCTTCGTCGCTCACACCTCGTAATGCGTGCCGCCGCGAGCCCGTTGGCCTCACCCCCGCCCAGTACGCCGGACTTCATCACCTCCGAGCGGGCCGCGTCTGCATCGGCCGATGAGGTCCTGGTCTGGTTGGACAGCTCGTTGCAGGGGCTCACCGGTGCCGCGGCTGCCGCCCGACTTGCGAGCCACGGCCCCAACGCCGTGCGCACCCATCGGGTCAGCGCGCTCCCGATACTCGGACGTCAACTGCGCAGCGCGCTGCTCATCCTCTTGGCGGGTACGGCCGTGCTGTCCTACTTCCTGGGTGACAGTACGCAGGCGATCATCATCGGCGTCATCCTGGTGGCCAGCATCGGACTGGGGTTCTTCAACGAGTACCGGGCCGAACGGATGGCGGCGCAACTGCATTCGTCTCTGCGCCACACCGCGATGGCGCGCCGCGACGGACGGTTCGCGCCGGTCGACGTCGCCGAATTGGTTCCCGGCGACGTGATCCGTCTGGAGTTGGGCGAGGTCGTGCCCGCCGATGTGCGCCTGATCACGGCGTCCGGCCTGGAGTGTGATGAGAGCATTCTGACCGGGGAGTCGAGCGCCGCCGAGAAATGGCCTGCGACAACGAATGCCGGTGTTGCATTGGCTGATTCTACCGATGTGGCCTTCATGGGTACCATCGTCAGTGCCGGGGATGGGTCCGGGGTGATCTATGCGACCGGGCCGGACGCGCAATTCGGCCGGATCGCCGCAGCGCTCGGCACCCGCCAGCCGGAGACCGCCTTCCAGGAGGGTCTCGGCCGTTTCTCCTATCTGTTGCTGTGGGTCGCAATGACGCTGACTGCGGTCATCCTGGTCAGCAACATACTGTTGCAGCGCCCGATCATCGACTCGGTTCTTTTCGCCCTGGCGATCGCGGTCGGCATCACCCCTCAATTGCTACCCGCCGTCGTGAGCACCAGCCTGGCGACGGGTGCGGGACGACTGGCCAAACTCAAGGTTCTGGTCAAGCGACTGGTGTGCATTGAAGACCTCGGCGACATCGACGTGCTGATCACCGACAAGACGGGCACGCTGACCGACGGGCACATCACCTTGGTCGACGCGGTGGATCCGGACGGGCACGGTGCCGACCGGGTCCTTCGGCTGGGGCTGCTGGCGACTGCGGTCGATCCCGTCACGGGCGGGGGATCGGCCAACGCCCTCGATGCTGCCCTGTGGGAGTCGCCACGAGCCAGTGGTCTGAGGATCGGGGATCTTCGACTCGTCGCGACGTGGCCGTTCGATCACACCCGCCGCGCGGCTTCGGCATTGGTAGGCGAGGGCGCCCAAAGGCTGCTGATCGTGAAGGGGGCACCCGAGCAGGTCATCGCCAAGTGCTTCGGCGTGCCCGGCTCGGCGGTATCGACGCTCGACGCCCTCTTCGCCGATGGTCGCCGGGTGGTGGCCGTGGCCAGCAAGCCTGCCCCCGACTTGTCTAGCATCGCCGCCGATGACGAGTCGGAGCTGACTCTGGACGGCTTTCTGGTCTTCGCCGACGAACCGAAGGCGGCCGCCAGGTTGTCCTTGGCCCGGCTGGCCGGACTGGGTATCGAGGTCAAGGTCGCTACGGGCGACAATCCCCTTGTTGCCGAACGTGTCTGCGCTGATTTGGGATTGGTGAGCCGGGGCACCGTCACCGGGGTCGAGCTGGACCAGCTGGACGACGATGCGTTTGATGACATCGTGCGTAACTGCACAATCTTCGCCAGGATCTCTCCGGAGCACAAGGCAAGGCTTATCACCTCGGCTCGGCGCGACGGCCGTTCGGTGGGGTTCCTCGGCGATGGCGTCAACGACGCGCTGGCGCTACACGCCGCCGACGTCGGCATCTCGGTGGATACGGCGACCGATGTCGCCAAGGATGCCGCTGATGTCGTGCTGTTGGAGAAGGATCTCGGCGTGTTGGCGACCGGAGTTGCCGAAGGTCGTCGCATCTTCGCCAACACCATCAAGTACGTGCTGATGGGCACCTCCAGTAACTTCGGCAACATGTTCAGCGCCGCGGCCGCCTCGGCGGTGCTGAGCTTCTTGCCGATGCTGCCGAGCCAGATCCTGTTGAACAACCTGCTCTACGACAGCTCGCAGCTCGCGATTCCCACCGACCGGGTCGACGAGGAACAGTTGCAGGCGCCCGCCCACTGGAATATCTCCTTCATCCGCCGCTTCATGCTGACGTTCGGACCCATCAGCTCGCTGTTCGACTTCTTGACCTTCGGACTGATGCTGGGTGTCCTGCACGCGGGCCCGATTGAGTTCCGCACAGGTTGGTTCGTCGAATCTCTTGCCACGCAGACACTGATCATCTTCGCGATCCGAACCCGGCGTGTCCCGTTCTACCGCAGTCGACCCGGCAAGGTACTGACGGCGGCGACGTTCGCCGTGATCGGTGTCGGGGTGGCCCTGACGTTATCCCCGCTGGCGAAGCCACTGGGCTTCACGCCACTGCCGTTGGTGTTCTTCGCCGCCCTGGTGATGATGGCCCTGCTCTACCTCGTGCTCGTCGAAGTAACCAAGAAGGTGTTCTACGCCGACTCGGCGCATGACCGCGATGCTCGACGTACCCGGGGTCGCACGCACCGGATCCACCGCCGTGCCGCCAGGTTCAGCCACGGGGGATAGGGCGTCTATCTTAGGGCAATCGCCTGCTGACGTCGGAAAGCAATGGGCCCGAGTGTGTTGCGTCGACATCGTTGCTCTCTGAGCTTGCAATGCCTCGGCTACGGGATCGGACATTCAGGCGCCGCTCCGGGCTGGCGATCAGAACAGCACGATAGGAGCGGTCCAACGTACACGAGTGCCGCCACCTGCCGCGTCATCGACTTCGCAACTGCCGCCTACCAATTCGGCTCGGCGCTGCATGTTTGCCAGCCCGCTGTGGCGATGGTTGTCGGGATTGATCCCGCAACCGTCATCGCTGATGTCGATGGTCAGCTCGTCGGCAACATCGATGCAGATGATGAGATGGTCTGCGCCCGAATGGCGTACGGCGTTACTCACCGCCTCTACGATGGCGGGCGTGGCTTGCTCGGCGAGTTCTGTCCCGACTGCGCCCAGTGGTCCCGATATCCGCAGAGTCGTCTCGATGGTGCGGTTTTCTGTGAGACCGGCGATGGCGTCCTGAATCTTGTGACGGAAATCAGACTCAGTCGCCGGCGTCTGAAGTGCGAAAATCCGGGTGCGAATCTCGTCGATGGTGGCTTGCAGATCGTCGACCGTCCGGTTCAGCCGTTGGTTGACCTCAGGGGAGCGCGAGCGGGCAATGGTGCCCTGCACATCCATTCCGGCCGCGAACAGGCGCTGGATGACGTGATCGTGCAGGTCATGCGCGATTCGTTCACGATCGGTGATCACCGACAGCTCCCGCGCCTGCTCGCGACTCTCGGCCAATACCAAAGCGACGACGGCGTGGTCTGCGAAATCGCTGACCATGTCGAGATAACTACTATCGAAAGGCGTGTCGCCCTGGTTGCGCGCGATGACCAAGACGCCGAGTGTGGTCGAGGGCTGGGCACCCAGTGGCATCACGATCGCCGGCCGCTGCCCGATATCGGTGAAAGATTGAATTGGATGGCGAAATGACTCGGTGATCAGCGGTTCGCCCGAGCGGAAGACGCCGCCGCTCGTGGAGCCCTGGACTGGTACGCACTGGCCCATCACCTCATCGGCGTACAGGCCGACCGCGGCGGAGACGATCAGGGTTTCGACCTCGGCTGCGGGCAGTTCAGTGTCGCTGGGCACCAGCACGATGACCTGTTCGGCGTGGGTCAGTTCGCACACGCGTTCGGCGATCATCTTCAGTGGCAATGCCACGGGCGCGGCGTCGGCGACCAGTGCAGTGGTGATGGCCCGGCTGGCTTCCATCCATTTGGCGGTGAGGCGTACCTGGTCGAATAGCCGGGCGTTGTCGATGGCGACCGCGGCTGCCGAGGCTAGCGCCCGCGCGGCGATTTCGTCGGCTTCGGTGAACGTCGCGAGCAAGGTCGGCTCGGTGAGATACAGGCTGCCGAAGGTGATTTGGCGGATAGTGATCGGCACACCAAGAAAGGCGCCCATCGGCGGGTGATGCTCGGGAAAGCCGACCGCCGATGGGTGTGCGCCCAGATTGTCGAGGCGCAGCGGCTCGGGGTGGTCGAGCAGCACACCGAGGACTCCTTTACCGACGGGCAAGTGACCGATCTTTTCTGCGGAGTCAGATGAAATGCCGGAGTGCAGGAACGACAGCAGGGTGCCGTCGATGGCGCGTACACCCAACGCGCCGTACCGCGCCCCCGTCAGTTCCATCGCCGCAGTCACGATGCGGTGCAGTGTGGCGTCGAGGTCGAGGTCGGAGGCCAACCCGACGACCACCCGCAGCAGTCGCTCCATCTGGTCACGAGAGGCCAGTAACTCGTCGAGTCGAGCGTGCATGCTACTGACCAGTCCACGTTGCCCGAGCGCCGCAAATGCCGACGTCTCATCACCGACTGTCACGCACCAAACCTCCGTTCATCCGGGATCTGGGGAGTCGCACCGAGCTTAACTCCTTTGCGGCCACCACCGATAGTGAGCAGCCATAATGGCCTTTCGGCCAGACGATATCGATCCCGGCGGTGAAGGGGCCATTGGTTAGCTGTCTAGCGGTCGATGTCGATTGAATTGGCAATGTTCCCGGTTGTACTAGCCGCAAGCCCAACCCTGGGCACAGGGCAGACCATGTCGTTGCCTGCACCGTTGGCGACGTCGGTCGAGACACTTGCACCCAAGTGAAGCATGGCGCCCGGTGATCCAGGCATCAGAGTCCTTTGGCGCTTACGATCGACCCGGGTGCGTGTGTTGGCCGCTTCGGCCGATGATCCGCCGACGACTGAATGGTCCTGGTTGCCAACGACTTCAAGGCAAGCGCTGCACATCGGTTGGGCCACGTTCGCTCGCGTGCGAGCCCGAAGGTCGGCGACAAAGATCCTCGCTCACGCTGGCGGAACCGGACTCACAGGGTTCCGATCCGGGATCGTCGAACCCTTCGATGTGGTGACCTTGAGGCCCGCCCAGGCCATGCGTGCCCGAATACCCAGCCGGCAGGCCAACCACGGCGGCATGCATGGGCGGGGATACAAGGAAAATGGAACTACCACAACGCCGTTCGACATGGTCATGCTTAACGACCTCGATCGGTATCACCTCGTGATCAATGTTATCGAACAGGATTCGACACTGGGTGCACGAGCCGCAGGGCTACGTCAGGAGAAGCTGACGCGCGGCTTCGTGCGCGGGCCTGGACTCGTGAGAGTACGCCGCGTCTCGCGGTGGGTGGGTTGCTGTTGGCCTTCGGGCTGCGATGGCTGCGATGGCTGCGCAAGTCCATCCTTCGCTCCGCCGGCCTTAAAGAGTTGCACGACGAAGACGCGGTCTTTGCGACCGAACTCGCGGCCGCCCGGGTCGCACCGACTGACCGGCGCACCCTGGTCGGTGACTGGTACGCCTTCACCCTGTCGTTCAAGGGCGTGGTCTTGGAAGGTCTGGAGGTCGCCTTCATCGCCGTCACCTTTGGGCCAATCAACATGACATTCCGCTCGCGGCGGGGGCGGCCCTGGCGGCGGTCCTGGTGGTGGCTGCCGCAGGGATCGCGGTGCGGGCCCCGCTTGCCCGGGTACCGGAGAACACCATGAAGTTCGCTGTCGGAATCATGCTCACGTCTTTCGGTATCTTCTGGGGCGCCGAAGGCGCCGGTGCACACTGGCCTGGCGCCGATGTTGCCGTGGTGGCTCTAGTTCCGACCGTCGCTCTTTTCGCCCTTGCGCTCGTCGTGGTCTTGCGCGGGATGACGCGCGGGCCGCAGTTGTCTTCGCCGTCGGCGAACCGGCAGAAGGCCTCGTGATGCGCAGCCTCGCAGCGTTCACCAGGTTCTGGTACCGCTTCATCGTCGGCGACGACTGGCGCGTGGCGGCCGGTGTCCTCGTAGCGCTGGCGCTCACCGGCGCGCTGAGCGCCACAACGACCATCGCGACGTGGTGGGTGCTGCCCGCCGCGGTGCTGATTCTGCTACCCGCGAGCCTGTGGCGCGTCGCCCGCCGACAATCCAGACCGCCAGCGCCTTCCCATCCCAACTGAATGACACTTCAACGGCCACCACGCCGGCCGCAACGATGAGCGCAAGCCCCTTTGCCGGCGCAACCGAAAAGGGCGGGCCCACGCCACACCGGGGACGATGTACGGCGGGATATCACCCACTTTCAGAAGGACAACATTCGCGCGAACCAGCCAGTGCTGGACCTGCTCAAACGACTTCGCGGCCGACAGGGGCTACGCCAAGAAGTGTCACGCAGTAGTCGTTGCCCGTTGAGCCGACGAGGAAGACGGAGCCTTCGTGTCCGCCCAGGTGGGGTTCTTTGGGTTTCCGGCGCCGCCTTTATATGGCGACAGTGCTCAGGGCGTCGTCCAGCGTGGGGCGCACCCCGAGGATGGCGGAGAATCCGATCACATCGAGCGGGCGGCTGGTGGCAGGACCGTCTGCGACGACCGCAAACCGAGTGGCTTCCGGAAGCGCATCGTGTGCGGCGACGAGCACCCCCATTCCGGTCGAGGCCAGGAAGCTGACGGCGCTCAAGTCCACGATGATGGCTTGCGGTGATGTCGCCCTGACCGCGGTGAGCGCGGCTTCCAGTTGCGGCGACGTGATCATGTCGACGGTGCCGCTCACTGAGATGACGGTGACGGATCCGATCTGACGCTCAGTGATCGCGCACGTGCTCACGGCCGCAAGACCGCCCTCGTCGGAATCGGGATCTGGGGTCATGGCCGCCTCTCAAGTGCGCACTGCATGTCCCGTTGACGATAGGAGCCCGGCGGGTGCGTAGCAAAATCGCCGACGGCACGGCTGCGCCTAAGTCGGATCACATCCCGAAGGTGATGCCGACGACCACCGCTGCCACGACGACCAGTCCGCCGGCCAACGCCCACCAGAGGGTGGCTCGCCCGTTCGTGTCGGTCGGTCGTTTCGCGCGCCGAACCCTGCGCAGCACCAGCACTGCCACCAGTAGCGACACGAACACGGCGGTGAGACCGACGATCCAGCCCACCATGCCGTGCACCGGTGTGCCCGCACCTGAGCCGTCATCCCAGAACATGAAATGGGAATGGTGACTGCGTCGATCAGGGACGGCGTCAAGGGTGGATGCCAATACGACGGGGTGTCGTGCGCGCGGATCCGGAGCATCGACGCGCACTGCGCCGGCGCAGACGGTCGCGAGCAATAACCACACAGCGAATGCCGACCTCACCCGAAGTCGGTGATCGCGCATGTTGCGCAGCATAGGGGAGTGCGCTCAGGACGTGACCGCCCCATTCTGTGAATCAACTGGGAATTCAACCGCCGCAGAAAGATTGGCCACAGATCAGCGCGCGATTGCAGGCTCCCGGACCGGCGCCGTCAGCATCGCGGCGAGCATGCCGATGATCTCGTCGAGCGATCCGACAGAGTGCGGCGACCGCTCGAGTTCGGCCAGCAGCGCGAACATCGTGGTGCCCAACGCTGCGATGCGGCCGCGTCGCGCCGACGGGTTCGTCGTCGGAATCGCCCGAGCAAGTCCGTCGAGCACCTCACTCCACGCCGAACCTCCGGAATGGTCGGTATCGGTGGGCAAGTACACCGCCGCAGCCCTGAGAAACTGTGCATAGCAGTCGCTTTCGACTGTGGTCAGGGGCAGCAGCAATACCCTGAGCAGGGCGTGGACATCGTGGCCCGCAGCAGGTCCGAGCGCATCGAGCATGAGTCGCCGTTCGCATTCCATCGGCTCCAGCCGACGCCGCACCACGGCCTCGATCAACTCCTCGCGGTTGCCGAAGTAGTAGTTGACGGCCGAATTGTTGCGCTGGCCCGCGGCGACCGCGATATCGCGTAACGGCACCTGCGTGCCGCGCTCCGCGATCAGTCGTTCGGCCGCATCCAAGATCGCGGTTCGAGCTTGCTGCCCTCGCCTCATGAGCAGAATGATAATTCCCGCTGACAAAATAAGCGAATATGCTTAACTGAGGCCAGTCAGGTGAGGAGACACCATGGTTGAAGACAGCACCATCCGGGAGATCGACACGGGTGTCCCGATGGACCGCTTCGCGCGCGGTTGGCACTGCGTCGGGCTGGCCGCCGACTTCCGCGACGGCACGCCGCACGCCGTCAACGCCTTCGGATCACGGCTGGTGGTCTTCGCCGACTCGCAGGGCGACCTGCAGGTGCTCGACGGCTATTGCCGGCACATGGGTGGGGATCTGTCGCAGGGTTCCGTCAAGGGCGATTCGGTGGCGTGCCCATTCCATGATTGGCGCTGGCAGGGCTCGACGGGCAAGTGCTCGCTGGTGCCCTACGCCAAGCGCACGCCGCGGCTGGCCCGTACCCGGCGCTGGCCGACGGGCGAGGTCAACGGCCAGCTGTTGGTGTGGCACGACCCCGAAGGCGCAGAGCCCACGCCCGAACTGTTCCCACCGACGATCGAGGGCTACGACGAGGGAGAGTGGTCGCCGTGGTCCTGGAACTCGATCCTCATCGAGGGCTCGCACTGCCGCGAGATCGTCGACAACAACGTCGATATGGCGCACTTCTTCTACATCCATCACGCCTATCCCACGTACTTCAAGAACGTCATCGAGGGGCACACCGCCACGCAGTTCATGGAGTCCAAGGCGCGCCCGGACACCACGAAGAACTATGAAAAGCTCTGGGAGGGAACGAAGTTGCGGTCGGAGGCCACCTACTTCGGCCCCGCCTACATGATCAACTGGCTGCACAACGACGTCGCGCCCGACTTCACCATCGAGGTGGCCCTGATCAACTGCCACTACCCGGTGTCGCACGACTCGTTCGTGCTGCAGTGGGGTGTGGCGGTGCAGCTGATCCCGGGGATGCCTGCCGAGAACGCCGCCAAGCTCGCCAAGGCGATGAACACCTCATTCGGCGAGGGCTTCATGGAGGATGTCGAGATCTGGAAACACAAGAGCCGCATCGAGAATCCGCTGCTCACCGAGGAGGACGGCGCGGTCTATCAGCACCGGCGCTGGTATGAGCAGTTCTACGTCGACGCTGCCGATGTCTCCAGCGACATGACCGACCGGTTCGAGTTGGAAGTGGACACCCACCATGCCAACGGCTTCTGGCAGCAGGAGGTCGCCGAGAACCTGCAGCAGACGGCGACGCTTCAGGGTCAGATCACGTAAGGCGCGATCAACGTGGTGGCGCCCAACACCACCAGTCCGATCAGGAACGCCACGATCGTGAAGCCCATCACCTGGCGCACATTGAGTTTCGCGATCGCCAGCAGCGGCAGCAGCCAGAACGGCTGGATCATGTTCGCGACCCCTTCGCCGACGGCGACCGCCATGGAGATCAACCCCAGGTAGGCAGGCGAGCCTTGACCGATGGCCAGCGCCGAGTCGACGGCGATCGGTCCCTGAACCGCCCAGTGCCCGCCGCCGGATGGCACGAACAAGCTGATGATCACCGAACCGATGAACGTCAGGAACGGCAGCGTGTACTCCGTCGCTCCACTGACCAACGTCTGAGCCAACAATGTCTGCAGCGGCGTCGAATCGGTGACCGCGTGATAGCCCAGCAGGCCCACCAGTCCGCCGTAGAGCGGGTACTGCAACAGCAACGGTCCGGAAACCTTTGCGGCGCCGGTGAATGCGCGGATGAACCGGATGGGCGTGCGGTGCAACAGCGCGCTGGTGACGGTGAACAGCATGATCATCGACGAGATGTTCAGTGCGAAACCGCTGACGCAGAAGTAGGCGACACCCGCGGCGAACACGAGGACATTGAGGATCCACAGATTCTCCAGCCACTCCGCGAATGTCTTCTTGCCGTCGGCCTCGATCGGCGGCTGGTCCTCGTCTTCGAACACCGCGGGATCGGGTGCGAGGCTTTGCGCGGGCTCCATCCGCCAGATCGCCAGCGCGAGTAGCGCGAGCAGGATGATCGCCGACAACCAGCTGTACGGCTGGAAGATGGTCTGGCTCAAAGGCACCGTGATGTTCGTCAACTTGTGGATCACGTTGATCGGACTGCCGCTGTCGGTGTTGGCCAGCGCGATGGACGAGGACAGTCCCTGCGTCCAGACGATGAAGCCCATGAACGCCCCCGCGATGAGATAGCCGAAATGCGAATCGGGGAAGCGCTTGGCGACCTGCCGGGCGACCAGCGCACCGGCCACCAAGCCGAGTCCCCAGTTCAGCAGGGCGAGAACGGCACTCACCCCGAAACACAGCAGCGCACCCTGGACCTGCGTGGTCGGCTTGCTCGCAATGGCGACAATCGCCCGCTTCAGGATCGGAGCTTCGGCGAGCGTGTAGCCCGTCACCAGGATGAGCACCATCTGGAAGGCGAAAGTGAAGATGTTCTGCGGTCCCCAGACGCCGCCGTACCACGCCTTGAGCATGCCGCTGGGCGAGGCGTCGTTCACCAGTAGGGCGACCAGTGCGGCGACGATGAGCGTTAGGATCACTGCGAACAGGTAGGGGTCGGGCATCAGACGCTCGACATACCGGACACAGATTCCGGTGAGGGATTGCATGACGCCCCGGTGTTCGGGCTTGCGATCTTCGCTCGTCGTCGTCATGGATCTGCTCCCGCCGAATCGACCGCCCCATGGCGGGTTCGCACGGACTTTAGTTCAGGCCGGCATGGCGGCGTGGCAAAGATGATGTACTGGAGCACGGGGTAAATCGACACGTCATCGAGGGGGAATCATGCGGGGGACACCGATTCGGCTACTGGCCGGCGCACTTGGGGCCGGTGCGTTGCTGGCGTTCGCGGGCGGGACGGCGGCCGCATGGCCCATCCCGATCACGCCGGAACAGCAGAACTTCATCAACCAGGCGCGCGGCGCGGGATTCCCCGGCGGCGATGACCAGATCTTGATGGCCGGCCAGCAGGCCTGCCGCGCGTTGTACATCCGTCAGGGTGTGCAAGGGGCGATCGACACCGTGGCGGGCCCCAACGGTGCGACACCGGAGCAGGCGGCCGGACTGGTGGCGGCCGCGCGCGGCACGCTGTGTACGCAGGCGCCCGGCTGATCTGACCGTGACTACTGCGGGTGCGCCGCCAGGTACTCGACCGCCGGGATCGGTGTGTCGGCGGCGTATCCGATCGGCAGCAGCACGTCACCGGCGGTCGTCACGTAGTAGACGTCCCAGCGGTAGAAGGTGGGGAACACCGCCGGATCGGCGGCCATGGCGGCCGCGTAGTCGTTGACCGCGCGCACATATTCGTCGGCGTGGTTGTAGCGGAACAGCGCGTGATCATGGTCGCCCGCGAAACCGTTGGCGGCCAGATACCGCCCGGCCGCCATGATGCTGTCGCGCGGTGCGCGGATGTCGCCCTCTCCGTACGCCGCGAAGGTGGACGGCAGGAACTGCATCGGCCCCTGCGCGCCCGCCACACTGTCGCCGGCGATACTGCCGAAACGGGTCTCGATCAGGTTGATGGCGGCCAGATAGTTCCAGCCGACACCCGAGGCGGCCTCGGATTCGCGGTAGTAGGTCATCAGCTCGTCGGCGGGCGCCGGGGCGTTGATGCGCCAGGCCGGCACAGTGTCCTTGGGGTGGGCCATCGCGGCCAGTTGGCGGCGGGCGTCGACATTGCGGTCGAAGACCTCGGACAGTTCACCCGGGATGCGCGGCCGGATGACGCCGTCCCATTCGGGGTGACGGCCGATGGCCCGGTAGGCCACCTGCTGCCGGCGCGCCGCTTGTGCGAGGGCAGGCTCCGATGCGGCCGGGTCGCGCAGCGTGCGCTCGTCGGCCACCAGATCGTCGGCCAGCTGGGCCGGGTCCGCGGACAGCGTCGGCTGTGCGCCGGTCACCGTGGTCGTCTCGTCGAGCATGGTGGCACGCGGTGGGTTGTGTACCGGTGCGGCGGCCGTCGGTGTGGGTGGCGGCGGAGTAGAGCAGCCCACGACCGCCGCCATCAGCGCGGCGAACATCATGGTTGCGGTGATGACCCGGTCGCGGCGCACGGCGGCCAGTCTAGGTGTTTTACTTCGGTAGTCGCCGTTTCAGCCTGGCGCTCTTGAGCATCCGGACGCCCAGGTTGGTGGAGGTGAACATCGGGATCACGCCCAGGAAGGTGCGTTCCGAGGGGCGTAGACCGTGCAGGTGTTCAAGGCTGCCGAACACGTAGAAGCAGCCGATGCTGAAGATGGTCAGCGGGATGCACAACGCCAGGAAAGACCCGCGGTCGGTCACCACCTGCCGCGCCAGGGTGACTTCCTCATCGGTCATCGGTTCACGCGTGCGCAGTTTGCGCAGCACCTCCGCGATGCCGCCGACGCCCTCACTGAGTTGCAGTGTCGGCCGGCGCACCAACCGTGCCACGAAGATCGAACCGAGCGTGGCGAAAACCATGATGGCACAGAAGAAGATGACGGTCAGTACGGCCCACATACTCATCGCCGCACCCCCGCGAAGTCGGTCGGTTCGCGCAGCGGACGGGTGCGCACCAGCGTCGGCCACCAGAACCAGGGGCCCAGAATCCGGATCAAGCACGGCACGATGAACGACCGCACGATCAAGGTGTCCAGCAATAGTCCGATGCACACCGTCGTGCCGACCTGGCCGATGGTCCGCAGGTCACTGGTGAGCATCGCGAGCATGGTGAACGCGAACACCAACCCCGCCGAGGTCACCACGCCTCCCGTGCTGCCCAGCGCGCGGATCAGGCCGGTGTGCAGTCCGGCGTGCACTTCCTCCTTCACCCGGGCGATCAGCAGCAGGTTGTAGTCGGATCCGACCGCGACCAGGATGATGAACGTGATCGGCAGCACCAGCCAATGCAGGTGCAGCCCGATCAGGTGCTGCCACACCAGCACCGACAGTCCGAACGCACCGGCGAACGAGAAGGCCACGGTCCCGGGAATCGCCAAGGCGGCGATCAGACTTCGCGTGATGAACAACATGATCAGGAAGATCAGGATGAACGCGGCGATCGCCACGATCAGCAGATCCGATGCCGCATATTGCTTGATGTCCTTGTTGTTGGACCCGGCGCCGCCGATGTACACCCGGGACCCCGCCAGGGAGGTCTCCTTCAGTGCCGCCTTGATGGCGTCGGGGAACTGTTCGACGTGTTCGACGCCCTCGGGTCCCATCGCATTGCCCTCGTGGGTGACGATGAACCGCGCGGCTTTGCCGTCGGGCGAGATCATCAGTGTCATACCGGTCTTGACGTCTTCGTTGTCGAAGGCTTCCCGCGGCATGTAGAAGAAGTCGTCGCTGCGGGAGGCGTCGAAATCGTTGCCCACGTTGATCATGTCGTCGAAGGTCTGGTCGGTCTGGGTGGACTGCAGATGCGACGGCCCGTAGGAGTTGACGATGACGGCCTGCAGGGCCTGGGTCTGGTCACGCTGAATCTTCAACTGGGTGATCATCTGCGGCATCAGCGCGTCGATGGCCTGGAAATCAGCGGTCGCATTGGCGATCTGGGCGTTGAGTGCGTCGATACCGTCCAGCCCGTCGAACAGCGACTTGAAGGCGAAGCACACCGGAATGTCGAAACAGTGTGGCTCCCAGTAGAAGTAGTTCTTCAGGGGCCGCATGAAGTCGTCCAGGTTGGCGATATCGGAATTGACCTCGTCGGTGACCTGCTGCAGGTTCTCGAAGGTCAGCACCGTGCTGTGCAGGTCATCGGCCATCTTCTGGGTGAGGTCGATCGTCTTGCCCAGGGTGGCAACGGTATCCGCCTGGATCTGGGCCTGCTTGTCGGTGTCGCCGTTGGCCTGCTGGTTGAACGGCAGTTGCTGTCCGCTGCCGCTGCCCTGCGTGGTGAACAGGTAGGGAATGCTGGCGTGGTCCAACGGCCGGCCCAGGGGGCGGGTGATGCTCTGCACCATCGCCACCCCAGGCAGCCTGATGAGGGCTTTGGCCACCCGGTCCAGGGAAATGAAATCCGCCGAGTTGCGCAGGTCGTGGTCGGACTCGACCATCAGCATCTCGGTGAACAGCTTGCTCTGCGAGAAGTGCCTATCCGAGGCGGCGAAGCCCTGATTGGCGGGTGCGTCCGTCGGTTGGTAGGTGCGGTCGTCGTAGCTCACCCGGTAGGTGGGGACGAAAATTGCCCCGAGCATGACTACCGCGCAGCTGGCGGCCAGGATCGGCACCGGCCAGCGGACGACGCTGGCCGCGATGCGCCGGTAAAAGTGGCCTCTGACAACTCGTTTCGGATCGAACAAGCCGAAGAGGCTGCCCATCGTCAGGATCGCCGGGCCCAGCGTCAACGCAGCGGAGACGGTCAGCAGCATGGCGATGGCGACCGCGGGACCCATGGTGTGGAAGTAGTCCAGGCGGGCGAAGCTGAGGCAGAAACCGGCCCCGGCAATCGTCAGACCGGAGCCGATGATGATGGGGGAGACGCCCTTGTAGGCGGTGTAGTAGGCCTCCTCGCGGGTCTCGCCGGCCTGCCGTGCCTCGTGGTAGCGGCCCAACAAGAAGATGCCGTAATCGGTTCCGGCGCCCAGCGTCAGCGAGACGACCATGTTCACCGCGAAGGATGACAGCGGAATGACGCCATAGTGGCCGAGCGTGGACACCACGCCCTTGGCGATGAGCATCTCGAACAACACACTGCCCAGCGGCACCAGCACGGTGCTGGGTGCGCGATAGACGATGAGCAGCATCGCGATGATCAGGAAGATCGTCACGATGGTGATGTTGTTCAAGCTGGAATTCGCAATGGACAGGGTGTCGCTGGCGAGCGGCGCCGCTCCGCTGACGTAGACCTTGAGGCCGGGCGGCGGGGTGTCCTTGGCGACGATATCGCGGACCGCCGCCACGGATTGGTTGGCCTGGATCTGGCCGATGTCGCCGGCGAGGCGCAACAACACGTAAGTGGCCTTGCCGTCGACGCTCTGGGCGCCGGCCGCGGTGATCGGCTTGCCCCACAGGTCCATCACGTACTGCACATGCGTGGTGTCGTGCTGCAGGCGCTGCATCAGGTCGTCGTAAAAGCGGTGGTCCTGATCGTCGAGCGGATGGTCGGCTTCGAGCACCACCATGGTCAGGCTGGTGGACGTCGACTCCTGGAACTTCTCGCCGATGTGCAGCATCGCCACCTGGGACGGGGCGTAGGTCGGGATCATCGGACCGGCCAGTTCGGCGGCCACGTCCTCGACCTTCGGAATGAAGGTGTTGGTGGTGACGGCCACCAGACCCCAGAAGACGATGATCGGAAGGGCCAGCAGGCGAACCGTTCTGGCGAAGAACGGGCGCTTGGCCTGATGCGCGCTCACGCGGACTTGACCCGGCAGGTGACGTCCGCATTCGACCGGGTGGCCGACTGCTCGTCGCGCACCACGCCGTTCACCAGCATCCGGCATCCGATCTGGCCGCCTTTGACCTGCGCCGAGATGCTGCCGGACACCACGGTGAGGGTGGTGGTCTCGCTGTGCGACCAGGGCAGCTCGCTGATCTCCACCCGGTGCGGGTGGGCGTCGAGATCCACGTAGACCAACATGCCACCGTTGCCCAGATCTCCGAACAGCTCGTAGGTGAGCTGTTTGGGGGTGAACTCCTCGGGTGCCTGCGGGCCGTTGACCGCGATCACCGGTCCCGGAGCGGAGGCCTGGTGCACCTTCCACATGCACACCGCCCCGACGGTGACCGCGACGACGGCGACCAACGGTAGCCAGGCCCGTTCCAGGAACACCCTGCCTGCGGAACGCTGGCTCACTCACACACCCCGATCCAAGCCGTGGTCGGTCCACGCGCGTCGAAATCTATATCGCATATGGGATCTAAAATCATTCCGCTCGGCAACGTGAGCGCGGGGATTCACAGGCCATTGGCAGGTAAGTGCCCCGTCCTAACCGGTTTCTGGAGCGTCAATTCAATCCTGCACGTGATATAAATTCCTGGTGGCGGCCACGGGCGATGACGCGGCAACGGTGTCGGCGATGATCGAGACCAGCACCGACCTGATGTGGCGCTACCTGGTGGACCGCGACAGCCTCAGCGCCAGCGCCACCTTGGTGCTCAACCGGCTGCACCGCGAGGGCCCGATGCGGTTGACCGCGCTGGCCGAGGCCGAGGGCTCCAGCCAATCCGGGATGACGCAGCTGGTGCAGCGGATGGAACGCCAGGGCCTGGTGGAACGCTGGAGCGATCCCGAGGATGGCCGCGTCTCGCTGGTGAAGGTCGGCACTGCCGGGCAAGAACTGTGGGCCGGGCGTAAGGAGCTACGGCTTGAGCGCATCACCCAGATGCTGAACGGTTTGTCCGATGAGGACCGCACAGCGCTGTGGCTGGCCGCCCAGGTCGCGTCCCGGGTGCTGGGCCAGATGCGTGAGCTCGCCGACGACTAACCGGCGGCCCACTCCTTCGCCTTTTCCAACTCGTCGAGGCCGAAGATCGCGAGCTCGCCGGGCACCATCCACGCCAGCGCGTGCAGGGTGTGCTTGACCCACTCCTTGTCCGACACCACCGCGATTCGCTTGAACGCGGAGTGGTGCTGCAGCAGCGCGCCGAAGCCCAGCTTCAGATCCTGGGCCAGCCCGCCCGGACCGAAGCCCTCGTAGTCGGGTGCGATGACCTCGACGATCCGGATCTCGCCTGCGCTGCCGAGCTGTTCCATCGTCGGCGCGAACGCGCGCAGGTCCTCGCCCCTGATCCGGCCGGACACCCGGATGCCCGTCACGCCGTCGGGAACGTCCTGCAATACCTCAATCATGTGAATCCCCTTTCACTCTCATCGAGCCAGGTCCCACTGACCGAAGTCGGGTGCCAGCACCTGATCCTCGTCGACATGGGTGTCGTTGAGCACCGCCCCGGGATCGGAGCCCGCGAAGATCACCGACTGGTACAGCACCGCGGCCGGGGCCCGCTCGCTGCGCGACCACGCCCGGGTCTGCCAGGCCCAACGGTAACCGGCGGCCGACGAGTGCCCGATCACGTCGTCGTCGGCCGCCCACGTGCAGGCGCGGGCGTGCCCGTAGATGCCGGTACGGGCCGCGCCCAGCACCGAATTGATGCCGCGGAACCACTGCAGTGCAGTGCTTTTCCAGGTCGCGGCGTCGATGTCCTCGTCGACGCTGAAGAAGATCGGCGCCGAGGCTGGGCCGCCCGCGGCCGCATGCAGGCTCAACGCGCTCTGGGCGTCAGCGACGCCCCCGTCGAATCCGCGGGTGTAGTCCGACGGGTCCGGCCAATCCGGCTTGCCGTACTGGAAATTGCTCACGACGTGCAGGCCTGCCGCGCGCAGGGAATCGGCATAGGCTCGGGTGACCGGCTTGAAATCGAAGTTCGCACCTGGCCGGGACTCGGATACGAAGACCACCGCGCCGGCGTAACCTGCGGCGGCGATCTGGTCGGCCGGGACCAGTCGTTGCGCGAAATCGATCATCGTCGCAGCATCCGCGCGTGCCAGTACGGCGGGCGTAACGGCGAGGGCCGGCGCAGCGAGTAAGTACCGGAGGATGTCACGGCGAGCGGGGTACCGCACGGGGTGCATCTTACGGACGTTCCCGGGGGGCGGCGTCCGGTTATAACGATTCCCACGCCCAATGGTTGCTATTCGATAAGCGAGACTGATTACAGAGTGTTGGCAAACTATGGTCGCCAAGTGGATCGTCGTACCGCCCTCAAACTGCCCCTCTTTCTGGCGGCCGGCGCTGCGCTGACCCAATTACCTTTTGCCTCGGCAGATTCCGCGCGATGGACCGCCGATCGTGCCAATGCCTGGTACAAAGCTCAGGATTGGCTGGTAGGGGCCAACTACATCCCGGCAAACGCCATCAACCAGCTGGAGATGTGGCAGTCAGGCACCTATGACCCGCGCCGCATCGACGGCGAACTCCGGGTCGCTCAGCAGATCGGCTTCAACACCATGCGGGTGTTCCTGCACGATCAGCTGTGGGTGCAGGACCGCGTCGGATTCCAGCGCAAGCTCGCGCAGTTCGTCGCCATCGCGGCGAGCCACGGCATCAAACCGCTGTTCGTTTTGTTCGACTCCTGCTGGGATCCGAACCCGAAGCTCGGACCGCAGCACGCCCTGGTGCCCGGTGTGCACAATTCGGGCTGGGTGCAGAGCCCGGGCGCGGCCCTGCTGGGCGACCAGCGTTATCGGAATGTGTTGTACGACTACGTCACCGGCGTGATCGGACTGTTCCGCAACGACAGTAGGGTGTTGGGCTGGGACCTGTGGAACGAACCCGACAACCCCGCGAAGGTCTACCGCAAGACGGAACGGTCCGACAAGGTCGCCCTGGTGACGGCGCTGCTCCCGCAGGTGTTCGGGTGGGCGCGTACCGTCAATGCCGTCCAGCCGTTGACAAGCGCTGTCTGGCAGGACAGTTGGGCGCCCGACAAGCTCAGCGACATGGCGCGCCTGCAGCTGGACAACTCCGATGTGATCAGCTTCCACTCGTACGGCAAGCCTGTCGACTTCGAGGCCCGCGTCAACGAGATCGCGCCGCTGGGCCGGCCGCTGCTGTGCACCGAGTACCTGGCCCGCCCGGAAGGCAGCACCATCGAAGCCATCCTGCCCATCGCGAAGCGCCGCAACATCGGGATGTACAACTGGGGCTTCGTGGCGGGCAAGACGCAGACGTACTTCCCGTGGGATTCCTGGGACCACCCGGATCCCGCCGAGCCCAAGCTGTGGTTTCACGACCTGCTGTACCCCGACGGCCGCGCCTACCGGGACAGTGAGATCCAGACCATCCAGTCGCTGACCGGGCGGGTTCGTCAGACCTGACCGAGGTGGTCCAGGATTGCCGCTGCCACGGCGTCGGGCTGGTCGACCTGTAGGAAATGCCCTGCGCCTGCGATGATCTGAACCGTGCTGCCGGCAGGCAGGAAGTCCAGGGCCTGCTCGACGTAGCCGACCTGCATGGCGCCGTCCTGGTCCCCGTGTAACACCAGCATCGGCTTGCGGGGCAGGTCCAGCCAGTACCGGTGCAGATGCTCGTAGGGCGGCGACGCCGGCGTGAAGCGGACGGCGTCCCGGTAGTACGCGACGGCAGCCTTGCGGTGCGCGGGGGTGGGCAGCGCCGCCAGCGTCCGCGCCACGTCGCCGTCGACGTCCACGTCCCGGGGTGACCAGTCCTTCCACAGCCGGGGGATCACGCGGTGCAGGACGCGTTCCGGGACGAGCGGAGTCTGGAAGAACAGGATGTACCAACTCATCCGCAGCTGGATTGCGGCCATCTTGGCGGTGCGCGCCGGACTGAACTTCGACTCGGAGATGGCCTTGATCGGTGGGAGTGCCATGGAGATGTGCGCGGCGAACGGTGAGTCCGGGTAGGCGGCCAAGGCGTTGGTGGTCCACCCACCCCAGTCATGACCGATCAGGACGGCATCGTCGGGGGAGCCGAGCGCGGCATGCAGGTCGATCAGATCCGACATGAGGGCGCCCAGGTGATAGTCCCCGTCGGGTGCGGGCCCGGTCGGGCCGTAGCCCCTGGTGAACGGGGCGATGACGCGAAAACCCCTGGCGCCCAGCGCCGGAGCGATGTGCCGCCAGCTGTGGGCGCTGTCCGGGAATCCGTGCACGCACAGGGCCACGCGGCCGTCAGCGGGTCCCCACTCCAGAGCGGACATGCGCAGACGGGGCAGGTCGAAGTCCAGGACGCGGGGGTCGGCCATTTTCTGACCATACAAGATGGGGTCTGTGTGTTGTCGTCGGTTTGGGAGTCATGCGTGGAAGGCGCCGAGGCCGAGAGTTGTAGGTTCCAGATTCTTGTGTCGGATTCCAGAATGAAAAGTCGGAACCTGTCGGAACCGACGTTTCGACTGGGATGTGCATAGCATTCCTATGCAATTTGGCCTCCCTGACGGGTGGCCGCGGTCGGTGCACAATTCCAAGTTGGTTTCGTGTCGCATCCTTTGCAGCGGGCTGATCGCAGTCGGGACGGACATGCTTGCATGCGGGTTGATCGTTGTTTCTCAAAACAATCGGATTGGTGGAACCTCTTATCTTGCGAGCAATCTCATGCAATCCGCCAGCGGCTCTCGACGGTCGGATCTGCAGCACGATCAGGTGACAGTTTCGGTCACGCGCCCCGACTGGCCGGTGTGGTCATGATTGCTTCGAATTCGATCGGGGTCAACCGCCCGAGGCCGGACTGCCGGCGGCGCCGGTGGTAGGTCCGTTCGATCCATGTGACGATCGCGATCCACAGTTCTTCCCGGGTGTCCCAGCGACGGCGATCCAGAACGTGCTTCTGCAACCGACTGAAGAAGCTCTCCATCGGCCGCATCGTCGCCGGCCGCACCGACGCGGCCCATCGATCCGACCATCTAGTAGCGGCCCGGCGCGAGCACGAATCTCCTTGACCTGAACTGAGATCCGCGATCGGAGTGCGATGGGTTGTCGGCCCCCTGGGCGAAAGTGCACGTTTTTGATACTGGCACTCACGGCGGGAGAGTGCTAAAACAGAGTTGCACAGTGATTGAAGCCCGCCGCCGGGGCGGGCCGCGACTGAATGAGGAGGTGGATTACTGTGCTGCGTTTCGATCCTTTCAGTGACCTTGATGCCGTGACCCGGGGCTTGCTGACCGGCCAATCCGGATCATCTCGCACTCCGCGGTTCATGCCGATGGACCTGTGCAAGATCGCCGACCACTACGTGCTGACTGCCGACCTTCCGGGCATCGATCCTGGTTCGGTGGACGTCGACGTGGACGGCGGCACGTTGACCATCTCTGCACACCGCACAGCGCGTACCGAGGAGTCGGTGCAATGGCTGACCAATGAGAGGTTTTTCGGCAGCTACCGGCGCCAACTTTCCTTGGGTGAAGGCGTTGACACCGCGGCCATCTCGGCGACCTACGAGAACGGTGTGCTGACCGTGACGATTCCGTTGGCCGAACGCGCCAAGCCGCGCAAGATCGACATCGCGCACGGCGCAACGCAGAAATCGATCCAGCCGACCACCGTCGACGCGTAGTGACGAACCGCCGGGGGCGGCGCCACTGACCCGCCCCCGGCGGATCACTGCGGGTCTGTCGGACGGACGACCGTCTTCCCAGCTTGCCGATCCGCTGAGATGCCTTGCAGCACAGCATGTCCTCCTAGGCGCGGTGATCCGCCCGGGGTGACGCCGACGATGCGAGTCATTCGCGTCGAACGCGGTTGGGCATGTGGGGTATTCACGAGCGTGGGCCCCGCCTTTGGCGGCGGGCAAGCCGTCCAGCGACATCACCGATCCAGTGAGCGACGGCGTGGGAAGCGCACTTGACGACAGTCGCGGCGCACAGGATTGAATGGGACGAACGGTGCGAGTCGCGGGGTCATAGAAGCGAGGGTGCGCTGAACGCAGTCCGCGGCGCTAGCCAACGGTCAGCGGCGCCGTATCAGTGGTCGCAGGGGAGAAGGGTGGGCTTGCCAGCCGAGTCGAGGGAGGCTAGGTGACTGAGACATTGGGCAGCAACGACAGTGTACTGAGTGGTGCGGACCGCTCAGTGACAGTGGAAGTCGCAGCGGCGGTGGAGAACCTCGCGATCCTGCGCACCTCGACGACATCGCAAAGCGACGAGCAGCCCGTCACCGGGGGGAGCTTCAGCTGGCACGTCCTGAGCGCACTGACCGACGACGTGCGAACGTTCGCCGGCGGCTCGGACTCAAATTCTGTTCATGTAGTGGGTATTTCGCTGACTGCGCGTGTCGAAGGCCATCCGCACGTGCACGGTGCAAACCTGGGTATTCGTGCAGACGTTTACGAGGCGATCGGTGGGTGGAGTCCGTTGCGAACCGGTGAGGATGCCGAACGTGTCGCACGGGCCGAAAGCTCGAAGACAGTTCGCATCTTGCGTACCGGGCAAGTCCCCGTATGGACCAGCAGCCGGCCGGTGGGGCGGGCGCCCGCAGGCTTCGCCGACTACCTTTCGGCGCTGCCCGGTTCTGGCGGCGTCACCGAGGCTGAAGGTGCGTGAGTGGCAGCACGATGAAACATCAGCCGCTTGACGCAGTCGGGGAATCAGCCCGGGAACATCGAACCGACAACGGTGGCGGCGACGGCACGCAGCTCGCCGCGGGAGGCTCCGTCGCGGGCCCGGGTGGACAGCCCGTTGATCACGATGATGAGCAGTTCGGCCAGCGTGCTCGGATCTGCGGCTGCCGGTAGGTCGCCGTCGGCTTTCGCCCGGGCCAGTCGGGCGGCGATGACATCGCGGCCGCCGTCGCGCCGGTCGACCAGCAGCGGGTCGGTGTTCACCAGGCAGCCTTTGGGCTGACCCCTCTTGGTGCAGTCCACGATCGCGGCGTCGAGGAGACGCGCCGCGAAAGCATGGGCGGTCGGTTCGTCAAGTGCCAACGTCAGTGGGGTTCCGGGTCGCTGAGCGTAGCGCTCGACGGCTTCGGTGTAGAGATCCCGCTTGCTGCCGAAGGCGGCGTACAGGCTGGGCGAGCCGATGCCCATCGCTTTCGTCAACTGGGCGATGGAGGTCTGGTCGTATCCGCCACACTCCCAGAAGGCAATCATCGCCGACTCCAGGGCGCTCTCGCGGTCGAATTCGCGCGGGCGCGCCATCACACCGGCTCGGCCAGGTCCATCTCGGGCGGACTGTCGCCGACCAGCCGCTGGGAGATGAAGCTGTGCCCGGTCAGCGGTCCGCCGAAGGACAACAACCGCCCGCCCGCATCGTTTCGGCCGAGGTCGATGGGCTCGAACCCGAATTGTGCTGCCAAGTCGGCCACTTCGGCGTTGGCGGCGGCGTCGTTGCCCGACAGGAAGGCGATGCGACGGCCGCCGTGGCCGTCGTCGGGATCACGGGCCAGCACTTTGGCCCACGTATTGCCGAACGCTTTGACGACACGGGCATTGCCGGCCCACTCCGCGATGAGGTCGGTCGACGTGCGCCCACCCAGGTCTGCCGGCGAAAAATCGCTGTAGTCAATGGCATTGGTGGCGTCGATGATGATGCGTGCTTGCCAGTCCGGTATCTGTTGGACGAGCGTCTGCACTGCCTCGAACGGTACGGCGAGAAGGACGACGTCGGCCTGGAGTGCGGCGGTGACCTCCGTCGGCACGATCTGAGGACCGATCCGCTCGGCCAGGCCTGCCACCGCGGCGGGGCCTTTGGAGGTGGCGACCGCGACTTCGACGCCGATTCTGGCGAATTGTTGCGCCAGGGCGGAACCGATGGCACCTGAGCCGATGATGGCGTACTTCACGACAATCTCCATTCTGTGGTGATCGCTATATAACCATGCGCGGCGAGACTCGCCAACCGTGACCCCACTGGAATTCTCCGACTCCGTTGTGATCGACCGAGGGCGCGAGGAGATCTACGCGCTGGTGTCCGACGTGACCCGCATGGGGCAGGAGCCCGCAGTGCCGCGCGTGCTGGTGGGACGATCCCGCCGCGGGTCCGGTGATCGGATCTCTTGTGACTTACTCTGCCTGACAGGGTGTTTCGTCGATCCCGCCGCACGCGGCTGTTGTCCTGTTTCGTCCTATTGACGCCGGGGTAACCGTCGCAGATGACGGAATCGGCCTCACCCTCACGCAGCCCTCGGTGTCGCGACGCGCGGCACCGATGAAGTTGGCACGATTCACGTCGGCGCGGAGGATGGCGCGCCGTGATCGGCCACGTGCCGACATCGACGGGCACATCCGTGAAAGCGCGTTGCGCCCGGTCCGGTTCGGTCCGCCACGTCGTATCCGGTCCGACCTGTCCGTAACGGTCGGGCGATGGGACGGGTGGGCCGTCTACACTTTCGAGCCGGCGGCCGCGGACCCACGGACGACGGTGCTCTACCTGCACGGTGGTGCATGGGTGCACCAGATCGCGAAACCCCACTGGCGTCTCGTCGAGCGGATGGCCGCGCAAGCCCGGGTTCGGGTCGTGGTCCCGCTGTATCCCTTGGTTCCGTTCGGCACCGCCGCCGACGTGGTTCCGAAGGTCACCGACCTCGCCATGGAATCTTCGGCCGACGGCCTCGTCGGTGACTCCGCCGGTGGTCAGATCGCCCTGTCGACGGCGCTGGCGCTGCGCGACGACGGCTGGATCGCCTCCACTGTCCTCATCTCACCGGCACTCGACATCGCCCTGGGCAATCCCGCGATCGCTTCGGTCGATGACCCCTGGATCGACCGCGACAGTCTGCGCGAGTACGGCAGGTGGTGGCAGGGTGAGCTTGCCGACGACGATCCTCGCGTCAGCCCGCTACACGCCGACCTCGCCGGACTCGGGCCCATGACGGTGTTCAGCGGCACCCGCGACATTCTCAACGCGGACGCCCGTGTGCTCGTGGACAAAGCCAACCGGAGCGGGGTCACGGTCGACTACCACGAGGGGCACCGTCTCGCCCACGACTACCCACTGTTTCCCACGTCCGCAGGCCGGCGAGCGCAGGAGCTGATCGTGGAGAAACTGCGACGGATGGATCGGCACACCGCGCGCTGATTCTCCTTCGCGGGTCCGGCGTCACGCTCGCCGCCATCAAGGTGGCCGCACAACTGTCTCACTAGGCTCCACCGCCGGCCCGGTGACATCGCAGCGCGGGCAGTCTTCGATGCGGAACCCGTCCGAGCGCGTTGCGGGGGCCGTCCGCGGGCGGATCCCCAAGATCGCGAGCAACGAACTCGCCAGCAACAGACCGGCGGCGATCATGATGGCCGTGCGAAAGCCCGCGTCGAACGTGCCCGGATCGACATGCTCGGCGTGCGCGATGCCGGCCAGGCCGGGCACCACTGCCACGGCGATCAGCCCGCCCGCCCGGGCCACCGCGTTGTTCACTCCCGACGCCGCGCCGGCCAGGTCATCAGGGGCCGCCCCGAGCACCGCTGATGTCAGCGGCGCGACGATCAGTGTCATGCCCATGCCGAAGGTGATGGCCGCCGGGAACACATGGGCCAACCAGGACGCATCGGCTCCGACGCGCTGCATCAACAGCACCCCGATGGCGGCAATCGCAGCTCCGACCGCAAGGGGGAGTCGCGGTCCCAGGCGGCCGGCGAGCGCACCCGCCTTGGCCGAGAACAACAACATGACAGCGGTGAAAGGAAGAAGTGCGCTGCCGGCCGCGACGGGACTGAACCCGGCCACCGTCTGTAGTTGCAGTACGAGCAACAGGAACACCACGCCGAGCGCACCGTAAACGAGCAGCGTGATCAGATTCGCGATCCGAAAGATGTTGTCGGTGAACAGCGCCGGGGGAACCAGGGGCGCGGATGAGCGGCGCTCGACGGCGATCAGCCCGACAAACGCCGCAATGCCTGCGGCGACGGCGATCAAGGCCCCGGGCGACATGCCGTTGTTGCTGAGATCGGTCAGGCCGAATGTCGTGGCGGCGAGCCCGATCACGGCCAACGAAGTACCCGTCACGTCCAGCCCTGGGGGCGCGTACTGATTACGGCTTTCGGGCACCTTCAGCACGGTCACCACCGCGACGAGGACTGCGATGGGCACATTGATGAGAAACACTGCGCGCCAGGTCTGCTCGGCGAGGAATCCGCCGAGGAGTGGGCCCAGCGCGGCAGCCAGTCCACCCAGCCCCGACCACGCGCCGATCGCGGCACCTCGGTCCTCGCGCCGAAATGAGCTGGAGATCAGGGCCAGGCTGCCGGGGGTCAGCAACGCGCCCCCGACACCTTGGAGGGCCCGTGCCGCGATCAGCGTTTCCATGTTGGGCGCCAGACCGCAGCCCACCGACGCCAGCGCGAACCAGGCAACCCCGATGAGAAAGACGCGCCGTCGGCCGAACTTGTCGCCGAGCGAGCCACCCAACAGGATCAGCGACGCCAGCGTCAGGGCGTAGCCGTTGATCACCCATTGCAGAGCCGCGAATCCGCCCCCCAACTCGCGGCTGATGTGCGGAAGCGCAACGTTGACCACGGTGCCGTCGATCATCGCCATCCCTGACCCGAGCACCGTCGCGGTCAGCACCCAACGACCTGTACTGCTGGCTATTCGCAGACCTTCGGGTTCGGCCGTCACCCTTCTTCAGCCGACCGTTCCCGGTCCCTGGCGATCGAGCCGGCGACGGTGCGCACCGGGGTGTTGGTCTCCTGCGAGAGCCGGGTGATCAGGTTGAACGCATCGACGGCGTCGATGTTGAAGCGTTCCATCACGATGCCCTTGGCTTGGCCGATGAGATCCCGGCTGGCCAAAGCGGTTTCGAATTGGTGCAACCGATCGGCCGCAATGAGGGCGACGGCGGCATGGGTGGCGAGCATCGCGGCGACCGCCTGGCCTTCGCGGTCCATCGGCACCGTGCCGCGCCCCATCAAGTTCAATGCCCCGCCGCTGTTCCGGTTCCGATACAACGGAAACGACATCATCCGCCGGACACCGGCTTCGACCGCCGCCGCGGCAAAGGAGGGCCAGCGCGAATCGGAGGCGAGGTCCGGGCAGTGCACCACCGTATCGGTCATCGCGGCGTGCAGGCACGGCCCCTCGCCGAGGCGCAGTTGCTCGGCGTCCAGGTCGATCACCAGCGGCGCGGTCGGGGCTCTGGAAACGAATTCCTCGCCGCGTACCAGCATCACGTCGGCATAGTCGACGCCGTCGATGAATTCCACTGCCGCGGCCGTCACCGCGGCCAAGGTGTCTTCGATGGCCGGCGCCGAATCCAGATGCTGGCGCGTCAGTTCGTTCATCGCGGAGCGCAGCGAGTCATCACGGGTGGGGCCAGTCATCAGACATTCCTTCCTGGATTTCGGTGAGAGTTGTTCTTGCGCAACTGCGTCACTTCGTCCTGCAGTCGGGTGTTGCTGTCCTGCAGCGCCAGGATCATGGCCACGCCGGCCAGGTTGACCCCGTCGCCGACGAGGGAGGTGATGCGCCGGAGTCTGCTCAGATCGTCGTCGCTATAGCGCCGCGTCCCGCCGCCGGTGCGAGCGGGTGTCAGCAGGCCGCGCTGGTCGTAGAGACGCAGCGTCTGGGGATCCAACCCGGACAATTCCGAAGCCACCGACATGCCGTACACGCCCCGGGCGCTGTTCGTGTTCGCGCTGTGATTGTCGCTCACGGCATTCTTATTACCCACTCCTGGCAGAAATAATCTGTGCTCGCCGCCACAGATCCCCACCGCTGGGTAGAAAGGGAAGGTGCAGACACTGCGGACGACGACACAGGTCGGAGTTGTCTTCCGGCCACAGATCCCACCGGAGCGGCTGGCTGCCGCCGCCCGCGCGGCCGATGACGCGGGCCTCGACGAGCTGTGGCTGTGGGAGGACTGCTTTCTGGCCGGGGGAGTGTCCGCCGCCGCGATCGCGTTGTCGCACAGCACCGAACTGACCGTCGGCGTCGGGGTGCTACCCGTACCGATGCGCAATGTGGCGCTGACCGCGATGGAGATCGCGACCTTGGCGCGGGCCTTCCCGGGCCGCGTACGGATCGGTGTCGGCCACGGCGTGCAGGACTGGATGGCGCAGATCGGTCAGCGGGTGGATTCCCCGATGACGCTGCTGCGCGAATATCTGACGTGCCTCACCGCGCTGCTGCGCGGCGAAAGGGTGACCTTCGTCGGACGCTACGTCAGCCTTGACGGCGTCGCACTGGACTGGCCGCCCCCGGCGGGCACCGAGGTGCTGGCCGCGGCGACCGGCCCGAAGACCTTGCGGCTGAGCGGCGAACTGGCGGCGGGCACCGTGCTGGCCGGCGGCACCACACCCGATGACCTGCGCGCGGCGGTCGCCCATATCCGCGCGGGCGGCGACCTCCGGCCCGAGCCGGCCGCCCACTCCGTCGTCGCCTATGTGCTGTGCGCGACGGGTCCGACGGCACAAGCGGACCTGCGGGCCGAGATCGAGCATTGGGAACTCGATCCCGCCGACGATGTCGGCGTGGCCGGTGATGCCGGCGAGGTGGCCGCGGGTGTGCGGCGCTGGGCCGAGGCGGGTGCGGACACCGTGGTGCTGCAACCGGCCGCCGGAGCGGACATCGAAGCCTTCGTCCGGTTTGTGGGCGCCGAGGTTCGGCCGATGCTCGCGGTCTGACAGCTGCGTGTGCGAAAGTACCGACCCTATGGACATGTCGGTACGACGGGCAGCGGTGGCGGTCGCCACGATGTTGCTGGCTACCGGTTGCTCGGTGGAGCCGGACCACCAGGCGTCGATCATGGACGTGCTCGCCAACCCAAGTTCGAGCAGCACCACGCCCACCCCTGCGGTCGCGGCCCCCGTCGCGGAGCCGCTGGGCACCGGCGAATCCGCACGGGGAATGACCGTGACGGCGCGGGCGGAGAACGTGGCCCTGACCCATCTGTCGCAGAGCGATGAGCTGGAACTCGGCATCGAGGTGTCGTTCACCGGAGTCACCGCGGCCATCGACGCCACCGGTTTCAACGCCGGTCTGCGGCTGAGCACCAGCACCGGCGAGGAGCTTCGGACCGTCCCGGCGACGGTGCTGACGATGCCGCCGCTGCCGGCTCCGGTGAGCGCCGATGCGGACGGCTGGGTGTATTTCCACCTCAAGCCCGGCGCGCAGCCCACCGAGTTGCGGTTGATCGCCCCCGCGGCGGCCAGTTACTACGGGCCGTCCGGTCAACCGCTGGCCATCTGGACCATGCCGGCCACCTTGCCGAGTCCGGCGCCGGCGCCGGTGGTCACCCCACCGGCACCTGCTCCCGACGACCCGGGCAGTGCACCCAGGTCCGGACCCCACCCTCGCCACGACTCCCCGTTCTGCCGCATCACCCGTCTGTGCTGACCGCGTTGCGTTGATCACGCCGACGTTTGGCGATTGTCGTGGCGGGAAACACCGGCACGGTGACGGTGGTGTTCGCGTTGTTGGCTGCCTTCAGCGCCGCCGTGGGCATGGTGGTTCGCCAACGCGCCATTCAGGACCAGTCCGATCACCGGTCGGCTGACGACGACACCGTGGTCACCTCCTGGGTGAAGGAACCGCTGTGGTGGGCGGGAACACTTGCGGCGTTCGCGGGTTACGCCCTTCAGGCCGTGGCACTTTCGTACGGCTCGCTGCTGGTGGTGCAACCGCTGATCGTGTCGTCGTTGCTGTTCGTGCTGCCACTGGGTGCCCGGTTCTCGCGACAGCACGTCCGGCCGTCCGACTGGTGGTGGTCGGTGGTGTTGACGGCGAGTCTGACCGTCTTTGTTCTTGCCGGACGCCCCGAGGAAGGTGCCTACGAGCCGTCGATCTGGCCGTGGGTCCTCTCGTTGACGGCTTCGGCGGTGCTGGTGACCGGCTGCATCGCGGCCGCCACGCGCCTCCGCGGCAGGATGCGGGCCATGCTGCTGGCGGTGTCGGTGGCGGTGCTCCTCGGCTTGATCGCCGTGCTCACCAAGGTCTGTACGCAGCGCTTCGCCGACGGCGGCTGGCATGCCGTGCTGACCGCGCCCGCTCCCTACCTTCTGGTCGCCCTCGCGGTGGCGGTCACCGTGTTGCAGCAGTCGGCCTTCAATGCCGGTGCGCTGCAGGCGTCGGTGCCGACGATGCTCGTGGGCGAACCGTTGGTCGCCGTCGGCATCGGGTTCCTGGTGCTCGACGAGCGGTTGACGGCGCACGGTGCCGCCGCAGCGATCCTGCTGGCGTCGGTGGTCACGATGGCCATCGCCACCATTGCGCTGGGGCGTGGATCCGGTGCCCGCCACGAGCAACTCTTGCACAACGAACCTGCCGAGGAGGTCGGCGTCAGGTAGCCGACTTCCTGGTGATCCGGTCGATGACGGCCAGGAGTTCGTCGTCGCCGGTGGCCGGGTCCGGGGTTCCGGCGAGGGCGCGAGAGAGTGCGTTGTAGTACAGCCCGTCGCCGATCAGCTTGATGGCGCGGGCCATGGCGAGGTCGCCCAGTGTGTCGTGCAGGATGTCGAGCCACGTGTCGGACACCACCTCCATCACGGCGCGGGCCCGTGGATTGCCCGCCTGCTGCAGCCGGGACACCGCGACGAGTACCCGGTCGAGGGCGGTGCCCTCGTAGCGGGACGTGCGAACGTAGTAGCGAGCCGGACCCTCTGCCGCACTGCGCATTTCGTCGACATCCTCGGCGGCCAGGGCGGTCAGTCGTTCACAGAGGGCGTCGCTGAGTTGTTCTTTGGCCGGAAAGTGGTAGAGCAGACCACCTTTGGACACGCCCGCCTTGGCCGCGACGGCGTCGAGGGTGGCGTAGCGCTCACCTTCGCGGGCCAGTAACTCCTCATACGCGTCGAGGATGCGGTCGCGTGCCGAGGTCATCGGCAGAGTTTACGATAATCGGTTTTCGAACTGTACCGTCTGGACGGTACAGTCGGCCTGGTGAAGGTGTATGTCGGACTGCTCCGAACCCCGGCGCTTCTCGGCGTCGTCGTCTCGCAGACGTTCGCGCGTTTGCCGATGGGCATGCTGTCGCTCGCGATCCTGCTGCATGTTCAATCCAGGACGGGGTCCTACGCGCTCGCGGGTGCGGTGGTGGCAGGGATGAGTGTCGCCGAGGCGATCGCCATGCCGCTGACCGCGCGGCTCGCCGGGAAGACGAGCAGGACGGCAATCCTGATGCTGGCGGCGGTGGTGAACGGTCTGTCGCTGGGTTCCCTGGCGGTGGCCGGATCGTCGCCGGCGGCACTGCTGGCGCTGGGCATCCTGATCGGCGTCTCGGTGCCGCCGCTGGCACCCGTTGTGCGGTCGTTGTACCCCTACCTGGTGTCCGGCCCGAAACTACGCGCACTGTTTGCGCTCGACACCACCGCGCAGGAGGTGTGCTGGGTTGTCGGCCCGCTCGCGGTCACGACCCTGGCCGCCTTGTTGTCGACCGCCCTGCCCTTGGTGGCGGCGGCCGTCGTCACGGTGGTGGGGACCGGATGGTTCCTGTTCAGCGCCCGCCGAGTGCCGTCGGCGCCCAGCCACGGTGGCGTCCGTTTCGGAGCCATCCTGGGAAACCGGGCCGTCGCCCTGGCCATCGCCACCAGCCTGCCGCTGGTCGCGTCGTTCACTGCACTCGAAGTGGGTGTCGTCGCGCGCTACGGCGTGGGCAGCTACCTGACCGGAACCGCGATCGCGGTGGCGAGCCTCGGCTCACTGGTGGGCGGTATCACGCTGGGGCACCGCAACATCGGACTGCGCGGCCTGGCCGCGGCGTTGGCGCTGGTCGCCGCCGGGACCGCGCTGTTCGGTGCCATCGACAACCATGCGGTGGCGCTCGCCGTGCTGTTCGCCTCGGGTCTGGGATTCGCCCCCGCCCTGTCTGCGCTCTACCTGATGGTGTCCCGCGCGGTCGACGAGCACGCGGCGACGGAGGCGTTCGGATGGCTCAACAGCGGTGCGCTCGTCGGCGGAGCAGTCGGCACGGCCACCGCGGGCCTGGCCACCGATGCGCACGGATTCGCGGGGGCCGTCGTCGTGTCGGTGGCCCTGGCGACCCTGGCCGCGCTCAGTCCCGTCCTCGCCCGGGTCCGTGGCCCCCTGGTGGGGTTGGGGGACGAGCCCGCCGACCTGGTCGGTGCGACGCCGTCGCGATGAATGCTTGCCAGCGGGCCGGTGAACCTACAGGATCAGCCGATGAGCACCACACCGATCGAGGCAGTAGTCGGGCTCCGTGACCTGGTCGCCGGCGAGGCCGCCGCTTCGGAACAACTGCGCACCCTGAGCGCGCCGGTGGTCGACGCAATGTGGGACAGCGGGCTGATGACGGCGTTCAATCCCGTCGAGGCTGGGGGCGTCGAACCCTCCTTTGCCGACATGATCGAGACCTGGCTGGAAATGGCTTGGCAGGACGGCTCATTCGGCTGGGTCGGCATCGCCAATCTGCCCTCGTCGTTCGCCGCGGCAACCTACCTGCCAGCCGACGGTTTCGCGGAGGTCTTCACCGACCACGACAACCGGGTGACCATGGGCGGACAGTTCGCCCCCAACGGACAAGGCGTCGTCGTCGACGGCGGGTACCGGCTGACCGGCTCGTGGAACTTCGGATCCGGCACCGGGCACGCCCCCTACATCGCCGCCGGATTCATCCCGATGCAGGATGGCGAGATCCGCTGGATCAGTGACGGTGTACCCGAGTTGCTGGTCGCGGTGCTGCCCCGAGACGAGGTGACGTTCACCGACGGCTGGCACGTGCAGGGGCTCAAGGGAACGGGCTCCTACGACTACAACGTCGCCGACCTGTTCGTGCCGGAGCGGCGCACCTTCGCGTTGTTCAGCCGGGACCCGTTGCGCGGCAACAGTGCTGCCGGCCGGATGGGCATGATGCCCGTCACTGCGGCCGGGCATGCGGCGTGGGCACTCGGCGTGGCGAAGGGCATGCTCGACGATGTCCAGACTCTGGCCGCCACCAAATTCCGGATGTCGGACATGGCCTCCCTGGCCAGCCGAGAGACCTTTCAGAAGGCGCTGGCCCACCATGTGGCGGCGTGGCGGGCCGCCCGGCTGCTGATCCTGGACACCTTCACCTCGGTCGAGTCCGGGGTGGACGCCGGTGCCGACCTGACCCCGACGATGCGCGCCGATATGCGGGTGGCAGCGGTGTACGCCACCACGGTCGCCAAAGAGGCTGCGGAATGGGCGCATCTGGCCGCGGGAACCACCGCGATCCGTGAGGGCAGCAGGCTGGAGCGCGGGTTCCGCGACATCTACACCGGGACGCAACACGCGTTCATCAGTGAAAAAGTAGCCATCGACGCCGCCCAGGTATGGCTGGGTGTCATCGACGATCACTTCGGGCTGTAGGCCCGTGACTACCGAACTCGACCCGGACGAGGCAGGCTCGGGCGTCGAGCCGCCCGTCGAGCCGAAGGTGCGCAAGGCATTCGGGGTGCTGGAACGGTTGGCGCCGGGCTGGGGCGCGCGGTGGGCGATCGAGCTGTGGTGCACACCGCCCATGGTGGAGCTGAGTCAGCGGATGCCGCCCGGGGTTCCGGAGAGCCGGCCACTGGAGGCCGTGTGGGACGGGCACCGCATCGCCGGCGAAGTGTGGGGTGACGGCCCGCCGGTGTACCTGGTGCACGGCTGGGGCGGCTGCCGGGCGCACATGGGCGTCTTCGTCAAACCTCTCGTCGCGGCCGGGTACCGGGTCATCGCGTTCGACCTGCCCAGCCACAACGCCTCCGAGGCCGGCGCTCTCGCCCCGGGGCGCACCACCATCCTGGAGTGCGCCGAGGCCGTCAGCGCCGTCGTGCGCCAGCATGGCGCGGCCAGCGGGATCGTCGCCCACTCCCTGGGCGCCAAGGCCGCTGCGCTCGCAGTGGCCAGGGGAATGGCGGCCGAGCGGCTGGTGTTCCTCGCCCCGATGGGTGACTTCTCTTTGTATCTGGACCTTTTCACCGATCGTCACGGATTCGGCCCACGGATTCGCCGTCGGCTGCACCGCCGCCTCGACCGCCGCCTGGGCATGCCGCTGTTCGACACCGACATCTCGGCGATGGCGGCCCGGCCGGACAATCCGCCGCTGCTGCTGGTGCACGATCCTGACGACCGGGACAGCCCGTACGAGACGAGCACCGCCATCGCCGCCGCCTGGCCGGCGGCGAATCTGGTGACCACGAAAGGACTCGGGCGACTGGCGCACTACCGCATCTTGCGGCACCGCCCGGCGCTGACCGCCGCCGTCGAATTCCTCACCGCGAGATGAACGGCGGAGGTCAGTCCTCCTTGCGGATCAACTTGACCAGCGCGACCTTGTCGGAGTTCAGCAGCTCGTCGATGCGGGGCTGGTTGACGTCGGCGACGATGATCTCGCCGACCTCCTGATAGACGTTGCTGAAGATGCCGTGCTTCTTCATCTTCTCGGTCTGGTAGACGTTGTCGTCGGTGGGCGTCACGTAGTACACGATCTCCGGCTTGAACCGGTGGATCAGCCACAGGTGGATGACGTCCATCAACCGCTTCTTGCGCAGCTTCTCGGCGTAGGTGTTCTGGTCACGCACCGTCAGGATGTTGCGCCCGTGCCGGTCCTTGATCGGGTCGACGACCACGTCGGCCAGCTTCTCATCGCCGTCGCCGTAGATACCGAGCTCCAGCACATCGGAACCGGCGCGGCGGGGGCGCAGCTGCACCCGCAGCGTCTCGCCGAGCTGATAGTGCTCGCCCCACAGCGCCAGCCATTCCTCCAGCAGCTTCTTGGGCACCTCGGTCTGCACCAGATGCTGATGCTGGGTGGAGCCCTTGCCCATGGACTTGGTGGTGGCGGTGCGCCCCGACGACGCGGCCAGCGCGGCATCGCTGCGCGGTCCGCCGACGAGCGTTTGCGGTGTGCGGTAAGGAGATTCGACCAGGCGCATCTTGCGCTGTAACCGGGCCAGCGCCAGCATGCCGTCCTGGCGCAGGGCGGTGGCGAACTCCTCGGCGGCCACGCCGTCGATCTGATGGCCGCCGTAGGTCATGAAGTTGAAGACGAAGCCCAGCTTGCCGATCTCCTCGGGGAACGCCCGCATCTCGTCGTCGCTCATGCCGGTGGTGTCCCAGTTGAACGACGGCGACAGGTTGTAGGCCAGCATCTTGTCCGGGTACACCGCGTGCACGGCTGTGGCGAACTCGCGGGCGTCGGCCAGGTCGGCGGTCTTGGTCTCCATCCAGAGGATGTCGGCGAACGGCGCGGCGGCCAGCGACTTGGCGATCGCATACGGGATGCCGCCGCGGATCTGGTAGTAGCCCTCGGGCGTCTTCACCCGCTCGGGATCCCACGCCACGTCGGCGCCGAGCTCCTTGGCCTTCTCGCGGGCCACATACATCGGTGCGGTCTTGGCGAACTTTCGCCATTCCTTGGCGCTGGTGGCCGGTGGCTCGCCTTCGCGCTCCCGGAACTCCAGCAGTTCGGCCACCGCGTCGCCGTAGGTCTGCAGCCCGGCGTCGTCCTGCCAGGCGTCGACGAATGCGGACTCGACCCCGTCGAACAGCTTGTCCAGGGACTGGCGCGGGTTGTCCTTCCACGACGCGGCGGCGTCGGCGACCAGTCGCAGGATGCCCTGGGCATCCAACCAGGCTTCGGCAGAGGCGTACTCGCCGTCGGGCAGGGCATAAAGCTTGTGCCCGTTGATCTCGGTGACGCCCAGGTCATAGAAGCGCCGCGTCAGCGCCAGGAAGCAGGACTTGTACGGCGGAATCTTGACGTTGGTGACACCCAGCAGGAACGGCTGATCCCGCTCGTCGGAGCGGCCGTCGATGAGGTTGGCCGCCTCGGCGTCGGTGCGGGCCACGATGATGCCCGGCACCCGCATGATGTCGAGCTGGAAGCGGGCGGTGTTGAGCCGCTTGATCTGTTCGTCCGAGGGCACCAGCACCTTGCCACCCTGGTGGCCGCACTTCTTGGTGCCCGGACGCTGGTCCTCGATGTGGTAGCCGGGCACGCCGGACTCGACGAAACGGCGAATCAGGTTGCGCACGTGCGGGTCTCCGCCGTGTCCGGTGTCGGCGTCGGCGATGATGAACGGCCGGTAGTCGACCTCGGGCGTCGTGCTGCGTTGTTCGGGGGTCATCTGCAGCCGCAGGTACTGCTGGTTGCGGTCGGCGGTCAGCAGGGCGCGCACCAGCCCGGCCGCCTCGTCGGGCACCTGGGACAGGGGATAGCTGGCCAGGTCGGGTCCCGGGTCCTCGTTGATCGAACCCTTGGCCGAGGTGGCCCAGCCACCCAGATAGATGCCTTCGATGCCCATCCGCTTCATCGTCACGGCCTGGCCGGGGGAGTACGGGCCGAAGGTGGTGATGCTCTTCTTCTGGCCGAACAGTTCACGCAGGCGCGGGAAGAAGGCCGTCGCGGCCTCCCGGGCCACCGGATAATCGGCCGGGATGGTGCCGCGCTGCTCGGCGACCTGGCGGGCCGAGTACAGCCGGGTGATGCCCTCGAATCGGGGGCTGTCGAAATACGCCTGCGTGGCCGCGACGTCGTCGTCGAATGCCGAGGTGGAAGTGACGTTGTTCTCGATCGCTGTCATGTCATGCGCTCCTCGTCGAGCTCGGGTCTGTATCCATCATCGCCGCCACGGCGGATCGTCGGACCCGGTTTGCGGAGAATCCACGCTGCCGCTTGATATCCCGTACCGGACACCGACGCGTAGGTGCCCATCAGCGGGACAGGAACGCCAGAACGGTGCTCTCGAATGCGGCCTTGGCCTCGATCATGGCCCAGTGCCCGCAGTTGGGGAACACGTGCAGTTCGGCGTTCGGGATGGTGCGCATCGGAATCAAGGCCATGTCCAGGGGGCTGACCCGGTCGTCGCGGCCCCAGGTCAGGAGCGTGGGCGCGGCCACCTTGTGCATCTGTGCCCACGGCATCGGCGCGTCGGCGGCGCGCATGGCCGTCATCATCCCGGCGAAGGCGGCCTTGCCGTACATCCGCCGCGCCGCGGTCAGGGTGTCCGGGTCGGTGGCCAGGTGCCAGCGCTCCTCGATCAATTCGTCGGTCACCAGGCTCTCGTCGAAGACCATGGAGCGCAGCCAGTCGACCAGGCGTTGACGGGTCGGGTCCTCGGTGAACTCCTGCAACAGCCGGATCCCCTCGCTGGGACCTGGACTGAAGATGTTGGTACCGATACCGCCGATGGTGACCAGCTTCCGGACCCGGTCCGGGTGGCGGATCGCGACGTTGATGCCGACCCCGCCGCCCATCGAGTTGCCGACGATGTCGACCCGGTCCACGCCCAGGGCGTCCAGGAAGGGTGCGACCACCGTCTGCGCGGTCACCATCGGATGCCCGGGGATGTCGGGCGTCACCCCGAACCCCGGGAACTCCAGGATCAGGCAGCGGTGGTGCGCCGCGAACGTCGGCAAGATCCCGCGGAAGTTGCGCCAGCCGGTGACACCGGGCCCGGAGCCGTGCAGGAACAGCAGCGCCGGTCCGCTGCCGCTGTCGTAGTAGCACAGCACCCCCTGCGGTGTCTCGATCTCCCGTACCTCGGTCATGGCTGCCACCTTAGGAGGGGGCGGCGCACCGTCGGTCAGCGCCAGTCCCGGAATGCCGTGAGCAGTTTGTCGCGGAACGCCGGATCCAATGCGTCGCCACCTGGCGTGCCGAGGGTCTGCACGGTGACCTGCCACTGCTGCAGGTAGTTCTGGCAGCCGTCGCACTCCAGCAGATGAGTGTCGACACGGGCCCTGGTGTCCAGGTCGAGCGCGCCGTCCAGGTAGGCCGTGACGAGCTCCACCAATTCGTTGCAGTCCATCGCATCGTCCGCACTCATGATGTCTCCTTCAGATAGTCCTCGAGCGCCTGGCGCACCGCGGCCCGGCCGCGGTGCAGCAGCACCCGCTGGTTCGCGGCGCTGATGTCGAGCAGCGTGCACACCTCGGGGCTGTCGAATCCGGCGACGTCGCGAAGGGTGACCACCTCGCGCTGGCGTGCCGGTAGCTTGTCGAGCTCACGGCGGGTCACCGCGACGAGTTCGGCGCCCAGTAGCGAACCCTCTGGCGTGTCCGGAAAGGCTGACGGCGCCTCGAGGTCCTTCCAATGGCCCGGCCACCGATCGCCGGCTTCGCGGAACCGGCCCGGGCCGACCGTGGCGCCTGTGAACGCCAGCACCGCGACGTCGGTGTCGCGGCGCTCCCGCATGCCGCGAGTCTTCGCGATATTGATCAGCACCGTGAAAAGCCATGTGCGCAAGGACGATCGGCCCTCGAAGGTGTCGATGCCCTTCAACAGCGCGATCCACGTCTCCTGGACGACGTCCTCGGCGATCTCGTGACTGGGCACATAACCGCGGGCCACCCGCAGCAAGGCCGGGGTGTGCCGGTCGACGAGACCGGCGAAGGCCGCCTCGTCGCCGCTGCGCAGGGCGGCGACGAGGGCGGTCTCATCCGTGGTCGACGCCGTCACCGTGCACGAATCGTAGCGGCCAGGGCGTCGCTGAGGGTCCACACCGAGACGCCCAGCAGCACCACGTCTTTGATCAGGAACTGGCCCGTCATCGACAGCAGGGGGAAGCCGCCTGCCGCAGCCTCGCCGATACCGGGGGTGGTGAGCAGGAAACTGAGCGTCGCCACGAACAGGCCGATGGCCGCCACACTGCCGATCGCCGAGATGCGCGGCAGCCAGGGCTTGAGCGCCAGCAACACGGCGGTCCCTACTTCGACCACACCCAGCAGCGCACCGAAGGCGGTCACCGAGAAGAGGCCGTACAGCCAGCCCATCAGCGGGCTGTTGGCCACCAGCGGTTGGATGCCCTGCGCCTCGTAGCTGGTGAACTTCAGCAGCCCGATCCAGCCGATGACGAGCACCAGCCCGTAGCGCAGCAGGACGCCGGCGACTGTGGCGATGGTGGATTGGGCCCTGGCGAGCGAACTGTCCTGCAGAACGGTCATATCGGGTTCCTTTGCGTTTGTGGTGAATCGGTGACGCAAAGGGAGTGTGTCGGCAGGCGCCGACCGTTACACCGGGACGCTAACTTGCCCTGGACTGCCGGGCAGGCTCGGCCAGACCCAGGTGATCGCGCAGCGTGGTGCCCGCATAGTCGGTGCGGAACACACCGCGCTCCTGCAGCAGCGGCACCACCGTATCGACGAACGGATCCAGCCCGGTGGGCGTCACGTGCGGGACGAGGATGAACCCGTCGCTGGCATCGGACTGCACCAGATGGTTGATCGACTCGGCCACGGTCGCAGGCGATCCGATGAAACTCTGCCGGCCCGTCACCTCGACGATGAGCTCCCGGGTGGTGAGGTTCTCGGCTTCGGCTTTGGCGCGCCACTCATTCGCGACGGCGACGGGGTCACGATTGATCCGCACACTGGCCCGGCCCTTGGCGATGGTGTTCTCGCCGACCACCGGATCCACCGTGGGCAGCGGGCCGTCCGGATCATGGTCGGACAGATCGCGATTCCACAGTTGCTCAAGGAATTTGATCGCGGTGGCGGGCGAGACCTGAGCCAGCCGCACCTCGTGGGCGAGGTCGGCGGCCTCGGCGTCGGTGTCACCGAGGACGAAGGTCGCCGCGGGCAGGATGAGCAGCTGGTCGTGGCGCCTGCCGTACTTCGCCAGCCGGCCCTTCACATCGGCGTAGAACGCCTGCCCGTCGGTCAGGGTGCCGTGCCGGGAGAAGATGGCATCCGCCGACGACGCGGCGAATTCGCGGCCGTGGTCGGAGTCGCCGGCTTGGAAGATGACCGGTCGGCCCTGCGGGCTGCGCGGCACGTTGAACCGGCCGCTGATGTCGAAATGGTCGTCGTGCAGAGAGAATGCGCCCGACCTCGGGTCGGACAGGAACACGCCGCGGTCCTTGTCGGCGATGATCTCGTCGCCTCGCCAGGAGTCGAACAAGGTCTGCGCCGCGTGCAGGAAACTCTCCGCGCGGGAGTACCGCTGGTCCTCGGCGAGATAGCCGCCGCGGCGGAAGTTCTCACCGGTGAAGGCATCCCAGGACGTGACCACGTTCCACGCGGCGCGGCCCTCGGACAGGTGGTCCAGCGAGGCGAATTGCCGCGCCACTTCATAGGGTTCGTTGAAGGTGGAGTTGATGGTGCCGGTCAGCCCCAGGTGTTCGGTCACCGCGGCCAGCGCGGCGAGCACCGTGAAGGTGTCGGGCCTGCCGACCACGTCGAGGTCGTAGATCAGCCCGTTCTGCTCACGCAGGCGCAGCCCCTCGGCCAGGAACATGAAGTCGAACTTGCCGCGCTCGGCGGTCTGCGCGAAGTGCACGAACGAGCTGAACTCGATGTGACTGCCGGAACTGGGATCGCTCCATACCGTGGTGTTGTTGACCCCGGGGAAGTGGGCGGCCAGGTGAATCTGCTTGACGGGCTTGGTCATCGGGACACTCCTGCATACCGGTTGGCGGGACGGGGCAGACCCAGCAGGTCGCGCAGCGTGCTGCCCTGATAGTGCTCGCGGAACAGTCCGCGGCGGCGCAGTTCGGGGACCAGTGCATCGGTGATCTGCACCAGATCGTGTGGCAGGGTGGCCGGACGTAGCCGGAATCCGTCCGCACCCGCGCCGTGCCACTCCTGCAACAGGTCGGCCAGCTCGGTCGCGGTACCGACGAATATTTCTGCATCACTACGATATTCGGCACCCAGACCCTCATCGAGACGGGCTTTGCGGGCACGCGCGGCATCGGCGGTGTCGCCGAGGAAGACCACGAGATCGGCGAATATGCGCACCGGGGCCAGGCCGTCGGAGCGCAGGGCGGCGATGGCGTCCACCAGGGCCGTGGTATCCGCTGGACTGTGCGGCGTGACGAAGCCGAGGTCGGTACCGCCGGCGATCAGCTGATACACCGGGTCCACATGGCCCAGTGCCGCCACGATCGGCTGGCCCTGGGGCGGGCGCGGCGTGATGGACGGCCCCTTGACCGAGAAGTGGGCACCCTCGAAATCGATGTAGTGCAGCTTGTTCCGGTCGACGAACCGGCCGGTGGCGATATCGCGGATCTCGGCGTCGTCCTCCCAGCTGTCCCAGAGCCGGCGCAGCACCTCGATGTAGTCGGCGGCCTCGCCGATCAGATCCTCGGTGCCGTTGCGTCCGAAATGCTTCGCGCTCTCGGGGTTCGACGACACCTGCACCCGCACGCCGGCGCGACCGGAACTCACATAGTCCAGCGTGGCGATGGCTTTGGACAGATGGAACGGCTCGGTATGGGTGGCGATCGCCGTGGGGATCAGGCCGATGTGGCGGGTGGTGGGCGCCACCCGGGATGCGATCAGCACCGCGTCGAGGCGCCCGCGCACCCGGTCGGTGCGCTCGTCGGAGCGCCACGGATGGTCGGACTGCAGGGCCAGACCGTCCTCGAAGGTCACCAGATCGAGGTGGCCCCGTTCGGCGGTGCCCACCAGAGCGGTCCAGTACCGGGGGGCGAACAGGTCGTTGGGGCGGGCCTCGGGCTCGCGCCAAGCAGCGGGATGCCAACCAGCGCCGTCCAGGGCGACGGCCAGATGGATGAGGTCGGGATCAGCCACGGGGAGTTCTCGCTTTCCTATGCGTCCTCAGCGACAACGTGCGCGCCGGGACGGCCATTCCGGGGCGTTGTTGCCGGCCCGTCCAAGTGTCCGGTGCTGTCCTGTGGGTTCAAGAGATCGGCGCACGGTGATGCCAAGGGACTACCCGGTGTTTCCGACGCGGCGGCGATCACGTCGTCGAGGACCGCTCGGGAGGTGGCGAGGTCACGGATGGAGTGGTCCAGCCGCTCCCGTTCGGCGTTCAGCTCGGCGACCAGACGCGGAGTGGACTCGGGTGCCGGACCGCCGTCGGTGTCCCGCATACACGGCAGCAGGCCGGCGATGGTGCTGCTGCGCAGGCCCGCGGCATAGAGCTCCTGGATGTGGATCACCCGGTCGACCGCGCGCTCGGTGTACTCCCGCTGCCCCGTCGGTGTCCTGGTGGGGGCCAGCAGGCCGTGTTGCTCGTAGTAGCGCAACGACCGCTCGCTCACCCCGGTGCGCCGGGCCAGCTCCCCAATTCGCATATGGCCGTTATACCGAAACGAGTTGCCCCTGACACCGGTGTCAGGTCCTACGGTGCCGCCATGACCACAGTTCCGTTCGAATACAGCCCCGTCACCGAACGCCCGCCGCTGGCCTGGCCGGGGGGCGCCAGGGTGGCGGTGTACCTCGGCCTCAACATCGAGTACTTCCATCCGGATCTCCCCTCCACCAGCATCTGGCCGGGTACCGCCGATCTCACGCCCGATGCGCTCAATCACGGCTGGCGCGATTACGGTGCGCGGGTCGGGATCTGGCGGACCATCGAGGCGCTGGACCGCCACGGCGTGCGGGCCAGCGCACTGCTGAATTCCGATGTCGTGGAGCATCATCGGCAGATCGTCGAGGCCGGGGTGGCCCGCGACTGGGCCTGGCTGGCGCATGGGCGCACCAACTCGGCGCTGCACACCGGGCTTGCCGTCGATGAGGAGCGCCGGGTGCTGGGGGAGATCACCCGCACCATCACCGACGCGACGGGACGGCCGCCGCGGGGGTGGATGGGGCCCGGACTCACCGAGACCCACCACACCCCGCAGTTACTGGCTGAACTGGGCTATCAGTATGTGCTGGACTGGACCAACGATGACCAGCCCTACCCGCTGACCGTGCCCGAAATGTTGAGCGTGCCGTACTCGGTGGAGCTCAACGACCTGTTGATCTTCGGAAAGGGTTTCACCGGAGCCGAATTCGTCCAGATGGTGATCGACCAGTACGAGCAGTTGCACCGGGACGCGCGGGCCGGCGGGCGGGTGCTGGCTCTGGCGCTGCATCCGTTCGTGATCGGGCAGGCGTTCCGGCACAAGTACTTCGACCAGGCCCTGGAATTCCTGGCAGGCGCGCCAGATGTGTGGCTGACGACCAGCGACGAGATCGCCGCGCACTACCTGCGCGCGGTCAGCCGGCCACCAGCAGGATGAGCTGGGACTGGATCTCACCGCAGATGAAGCCCAGCGCAGCGCCGAGTACGACGATGATCCACTCGTCGTCCTTGAACGCCGGCCGCAGCAGATTCTCGTAGGACTGCGAATCGAGCACCATCATCTTCTCGACCATCACGTTCTCCAGGTCGAGGCGCTCGGCCGCGTACGCCTCGATATAGGACGACGTCTCGGGGAGCTTCTCGATGATGGAGTCGGCGATCTGCTGCTTCATGTCCTGGTATTGGCGACCGCCCACGGCATTGATCACCCGGCCGGCGAAGCCCATCTGACTGTCGATGGTCTTGCTGATCTCGGTCTGGATGATGTCGAAGAATTTGTCCGACATCGGCCCGGTGAGCAGGCTTTCCATGATGGCCTTCGGAGTGAAGATCTCGCGGGCCATCAGCGAGGCGTAGCCCTTGATGACCTGTTCGCGCTCGGCCTGGAAGACTCCCTGCCACTTGATGCCGGGGAACACGGTCTTTCGCTCCAACGGCCGGAAGATCATCTGCAGGGCAACGTAGTCGGTGAGACCACCGGTCAGCAGACCGAACAGCGGCAACGCCAGGTGCCAGCCCGTGAATCCGAACACCAGCATCTGCACCAGGCCGATGATGAACCCGAAATACAGACCGGATCTGATCAGGAACTTGAAGGCCGGCTTGCCGATGTCCTGAAACACGGTGTTGAGCGTCGCCTTGTCGCGCACCAGGTTGGTGATGACCATGTGCTTGATGTCGAAGATCTGGTCGACCTGGCCACGGAACTCGCCGAACATGTCCCGGGCCGCCGACGGGATGCGGCCCTCCACGTTCTTGACGATGAGGTTCTTGACCTGATCGGGTGTGGCCCGCCAGACCTGAGGCTGGAACGACATCATCATCGCGTTGACAAGCTCGTCGGCCGCCTCGCGCAGCGGTTCGCCGAGTTCGGCCACCAGTTCGTCGGGGTCGATCTTGTCGAACAGTTCCTCGGGTTTCAGGATGCCCGAGGTGAGCGAATCCACCGCCACCGCAGCCATTTTGGGCGCGCGCTTGGGGATCTGCCCTTGCCAACCGAGGTAGGGCTTGATGCCCTTGAATTCGACCGGATAAAACATCATCTTCAAGGCGAGGATCTTGGTGACCCAGCCGACGAACGCGGCACCGAGGGGAATGGTGACATACACCCACCACGGGTAGGAGAACGCGTGCTCGAACATCTCATTCATTTGGCTGCCTCCCACAGTTCCAGTCCCAGGTCGCTGATGTGCACGGTTCTGCGGATCACCCGCGCGCCACGGATCCCGCGGCGGGCCAGGCCCAGTGCGGTGGCCACCGTGTTGTCGGTCTGCAGCATTTCGTATTCGTCGTACATCGACGGGGCTTCGGGTCCGAGCCGCACCAGGCCCAGGGCGAGCATCCGGGTCAGGTACAGCGGTGTGTGCATGGGCAGCGACACACCCGACTGCCGCCCGATGGTCGACGCGTTCTTCAACACGAACGACGGGGTGTTGCCCACTCCGGGCTCGGCGATGTGCAGCACCGGGTAGGCCGATCCGTCCGACAGGGCGGCCAAGATCCGGGCCTCATCGGGCACAAGTGACTGCAGCAAATTCAGATACAGCACGTCTCTGCTGCCGTCGGGGCTGGTGTACATGGACCGGTCGAGCAAGGCACGCAGCAGCGTGGTCGGGGTGACGGGTGCGTCCTCGTCAGCCTGCTCGGTGAGCGCGGCGGTGGGCGGATCGAGGTCTTCCAGGTGCTGGCGGACCGCCCGCACCACTGTGCGTTCCACGTCCGCGAGCAGCGGCAACACCTCGTTGGCCAGTGGCACCTGGTTGACGGTGCGTCCGACCAGCTGCAGTCCGCCGCCGACGAACTGCAACCCGTCGCCGACGAGTTGCCGGCCACCGGAGAACAAGCCCCCCAGGCTCATGCTGCGCACCCTTCCCGTGTTTGCCACGTGCCGCGCACGGCACAGCTGGGCGCCACCTTGCCAGCAACTACGGGGCAAAGCCTAATTGGCGGCCGGTGCCGCGGCGTGTGAATCGACACACTAAGCACGGCGCTTAGGTGCAGGTCAGCGTGCCGAAGCAATATCGAGGGCGCTGATTGGGTATGCGGTACCCCATGCGGGTAGCCACCTTCAACATCCTCCATGGACGAACACCCGGCCGCGGCGTCGACGTACAGGCCTTCGCCGACTGCATCCGGTCCCTCGATGCCGACCTCCTGGCCCTGCAGGAGGTCGACGTCGATCAGCCCCGATCCGCTCGTGCGGATCTGACGGCGGTGGCCGCGGACGCCATGGGCGCGGTGACGCACCGCTTCGCCGCGACCATCTCCGGCACGCCCGGCGCGGTGTGGGCTGCGGCCACCGGGGCCGAGCAACCGGGGTCGGCTGCCTATGGAGTGGCGCTGCTGTCCCGGTATCCGGTGCGCGACTGGCATGTCGTCTACCTGCCCCGGATCCCGTTCGTGCCGGGCGAAGAACCGCGGGTCGCACTGGCCGGTCGCTTCGACACCCCGATGGGCACGCTGACCATGGCCGGCACCCATCTCAGTTACGTCCCGGGCTGGAATCGCTACCAGTTGCGGCGGCTGTCCGGTGATCTGGCGGCGTTCCCTGGCCCCCGCATGGTGCTGGGCGACCTCAACATGGCATCCAGGGCGGCGCAGCGCTGGTCGAGCTTGCGGTCGCTGGCCGCCACGCCGACGTTTCCGGCTCACCGGCCGACCCGACAACTCGACCACGTGCTGACCGACCATCCGCACCTGCGGGCACGGCGTTGCGGTACACCGCAATTGGCGATATCGGACCACCGGCCGTTGGTGGTGGACCTGGAAGTGGCGGCACACGCATTGACGTCGTGTGACACCGGGAAATCGGAGGAGAAGACTGATGGGTAGACATCGTGCAGAGGACAGGTCCGGGGAGGACGTCGCCGGGGACCCGAATGTCGCGACGAGTCGGGCGAGCGACGACTGCGACGGCGCGTACGTAGGGCGCACCACCCCCGACGACGCGATCGACACGGAGGAGTCCGGCGCCGAGGCGCGGGCCGATCGAGAACTGTGAGTTCAGTCACAGGCGGATGAATCCTTGCTGAATGTGGACGTCGACGTCAGTTGAGCGACGGAATTTCCGGCGGCAGGGGTTGCATAATTGACGCGCGTGAATAAAAACTGCGCCTATGCGGATTCTTCAGGCCCGGCGTGCGACCGCGGTGCTGGCCACCCTGACTCTCCTGGGAACTGCGAATCTCCCTTCGGCCGAGGCCGAATCGACAGCGTTGGTGATGGGCGGCACCGCTCAGTCGACACCGAGCGAGTGGCAGATGGAGAACGCGCTGGACGGCATTCTTGCTGGCAGCACGCTGGTTCCGGTCACGACTCCGGCGGAGTGGTGGCCGCTGGTCGGAGCGCTGCCGTGGGATGATTCGGTCGCAGAGGGGGAGCAGAGTCTCCTCGACGCAATCGCCGCGACCGATGGCTCGATCATCGTCTTCGGCTACTCGCAGAGCGCCTATATCGCGAGTCTCGCGGCACAGTCCTTGGCGGCGACGACCGGCGCGCCGGGGCCGGGGCAGATCACCTTCATCCTTACCGCGAATCCGGGCAGGCCCGGTGGTTTCCTTAGTTTGCTGCCTCATGGCACCAACATCCTGGGCACCACGTACACCGGCGGCCTGCAGCCGGCCAGCCCGTACGACGTCATCGACGTCGCCTACGAATACGACGGAATCGCGCGCTACCCGAAGAATCCGTTGCGCGTGCTGGCGGGGCTGAACGCCATTCTCGGTGCCGTCTATTTTCACGGCGGGTACAGCAAGGTGGACCTCGACGACATCCCGGAGTCCGACATCACGCGCGTGCCGAACGATGCGGGCGGTGTCACCAGTTATTACCTGGTGCGGCAACCGAATCTGCCGCTGCTGCAGCCGCTTCGCAATCTGGGGGTCGACAAGCGATTCGTCGACGGCTTGAACACCTTTTTCACACCGTTCGTCAAGGCCGCGTATCCGTCCGAATCCGGCCGGGTCGACGCGCCGGATGCGGGGCCCGAAAACGAGCCGGCAGCCGCCGCCACCACCGAGGACACCGGAAAGCCTGCAGTACAGAATGATTCGCCTTCGAAGGTGAGCTCCAAGGCCTCCGCGCGCGCCGCCGACACAACGCCCGTGACGGCCGCCGAGGCGACCGACACCGCGGCGCCGGAATCCTCCGAACCGGCAAAAACTCCGTCGCGCCGGTGGCACCGGCCGGGCACGCGGTCCACTTCGCCCAAGCCGCGGCATGAACCGGATGCCGTATCCGCGCCGGCCGCGAAGGCTCCGGACGCGACCGCGGATCCGAAGCCGGACTCCGACGCTACGTCGGAATCCGGTGCGCACGAAGCCCGTCAATCTGCCGACTGACACCGGGTCTGGCTATGGGGCTGCCCTCGGGATGGCGTTGTCGATGAGGACGGCGGCGATCGCGGGGGCGGTGGCGAAGTTGTCGGTGTTGAGCACCCGGTTGCGGGCCGAGACGCCGTCGAGGAGCAGGGCGAGTTGTTCGCCGAGCTGTTCGGGGTCGGTCGCGCCGGCTTCGCGGGCGGTCTCGGTGAGCCGTGCGGCGAAGGCCGTCTTGTAGTCGCGGGCCTGGATGCGTGCCGGGTGGTCGGGGTCAGGGATCTCGACGGCGGCGGCGATGAACGGGCACAGGGTCCCGTGAAGGTCGAAGGCGGCGAGCAGTCGTTCGCGGGGTGTCAGGTCGGTGCGGTCGAACACCTCGGGCAGCACGTCGGGATCGAACTGGCGCAAGTACTCGGTGATCAACTCGTCTTTGCCGGAGAAGTGCTGGTAGAACGTGCGCTTGGATACCTGCGCTGCCGCGCAGAGTTGGTCCATGCCCGTGTTGTTGATACCTCGATCTCGGAACAGCTGTTGGGACGCGCACAGGATGCGTTCGCGTGCGCCCCGGCCCCGGCGTAACCCTCGGGGCCCCTTCGCCAACTCCGTCATGCGCTCAGCGTAACCGAGTTGGGTACTGATCGGTGTGCATAGCTTGTGCTCGCCGGATTCGTCCGTTACGTTAAGTACGCAGAGCGGTGTACATAAAACTGACGATGGAATGGGGTTAGTCGTGGGAAAGCTCGATGGCAAGGTTGCGGTGATCACCGGAGCGACAAGTGGTTTGGCGCTCGCTGGTGCCAAGTTGTTCGTCGACGAGGGAGCCCACGTCTTCATCACGGGTCGCAGCCTTGATGCGGTGGACGACGCCGTCGCGCAGATCGGCCGGAATGCGACTGGCGTGCAGGGTGATTCGGCCAACCTGGACGATCTGGATCGCTTGTTCGACACGGTCCGACGGGATAAGGGGGCTATCGATGTGTTGTGGGCAAGCGCGGGGACCGGTGAGCAGGGCAGGCTCGGCGAGATCACCGAGGAACACTTCGACGCCACGTTCGGGCTGAACGCGCGTGGCACCCTGTTCACGGTGCAGAAGGCGCTGCCGCTGTTCAATGACGGCGGTTCGATCTTCATGACCGGGTCGAACGCGTCGCTCAAGGGGTATCCCGAGTGGAGCGTCTACGCGGCGAGTAAGGCCGTGCTGGTCGCTTACGCCCGGGTGTGGGTGTCCGAGTTGAAGGACAGGAAGATCCGGGTCAACGTGCTGACCCCGGGCCAGGTCGCCACGAAGAAGCAGGAGGAGTTGTTCGACGAGGCGACGAAGGCGCAGTTCGAGGCGCTGATCCCACGAGGCGAGATGGGCCGCCCAGAGGAGATCGCGTCGACAGCGTTGTTCCTGGCCTCGGACGACTCGAGCTACGTCAATGGTGTGGAACTGGTTGTCGACGGTGGCACGTCGGCGATCTGAGCGGTTCGGGCGCTAGTGCGGGAACGTGAGGATCAGGACGATCACCGCGACCGCGATGACAGCGAACGCTGCCAGGGGGACCAGCACACCGCCGCGCCGGCGCGCGGTGATGAACGACAACACCACGGCCAAGCCCGCGACGGCGGGCACTCCGTACTGAATCAGGCTGAATCCGAGCGAGTTGAGACTGGTGCAGTCGGGTTGGGTGCAGCCCGCGGTGCCGAGTACCTGCATGTAGGCAAACCCGACCACCGCGGCCGCAGCGGGGATGGTTGCCACGGCGAGCACCCAGTTCACGACCGCCGATCTGTGCGACGCCGACGAACCGGATGACGCCATGGCAACCTCCCTATTCATTACTCAGATCACTTCCAGATCAACAGATCCTGGCCACCGTTGTTGTAGACCACGCTCTCGGGCGCGGGTCCGGTGACGTCGAAGTAGATCTTGCCGGTGTTGCTCGCCCCGGTCTGCAACGGCGTCGGGTTGACCCCTGTCGCGGTCGGTGCGGGCACGGCGCGGTAATCGGCGCCGGCGGCGGTGCGCGCATTGAAGTCGGTCACCACCGGTGTCGCGGTGCCCTGGACAGCCTGCACGGTGGCGGTGGCCTCATAGAGGGTGCCGCTGACCGGGACCGACAGGGTGTCGGTGCTCGGGTGCAGTTGGTCGACCGTCCACGCGGTCACTGCGCCGCCTGCACCGTCGACCTTCTGCTGGTTGCCGTAACTTTCGCTGGCCGGCGCGGCTCCTGCCGCCGCCGCTGTCAGTACTGCCAGCGACACGGTGGCGAAGGTGGTACCGGCGGCCCCGGCGATCGTTTTGGCACGCATAAATTTTCCTCTCCTTGGGGGTTCGGACCACAGTCGACTACCCGGGCCCACGGAGAGGGAAACGTCAGATGTCGCGTGCCCAGGTCCAGCCGGTGATCGCCGGGTCGTCCTCGCCGTGTTCGCGGGTATAGCGTTTCGCCGCCAGACGTGCGTCGACCATCTCCTGACGCAGCCCAGCCGCCGAGCTGCCCAACCCCGGAACGCGGTCTATGACGTCCATCACAAGATGGAAGCGATCAAGGTCGTTGAGCATCACCATGTCGAACGGCGTGGTGGTGGTGCCGCGCTCCTTGAACCCGCGTACGTGCAGCTGATCGTGGTTGGCGTGCCGGTAGGTGAGGCGGTGGATCAGCCACGGATAACCGTGGTAGGCGAAGATGATCGGCTTGTCCGTGGTGAACAGCGCGTCGAACTCGTGATCCGGCAGCCCGTGCGGATGTTCGGATTCGGGCTGCAGCCGCATGATGTCGACGACGTTGACCACCCGCACCCCGAGGTCGGGCAACCGGCGGCGCAGGATGTCGGCGGCGGCCAGGGTCTCCAGCGTGGGCACGTCACCGGCGCAGGCCAGCACCACGTCCGGCGCCCCGGTTCTGCAGGTGCTGGCCCACTCCCAGATACCGGCCCCGCGCGTGCAGTGCGCGATTGCCTCGTCCATGGTCAGGTAGGTCGGTGCGGGCTGCTTGCCCGCCACGATGACATTGACATAGTGGCGGCTGCGCAGGCAGTGATCACCGATGGACAGCAGCGTGTTCGCGTCCGGCGGCAGATACACCCGGACCACCTCGGGTCGCTTGTTGGCGACATGGTCGATGAACCCGGGGTCCTGATGCGACGCCCCGTTGTGATCCTGGCGCCAGACATGGGATGTCAGAAGGTAATTCAGCGAAGCGACCGGCCGCCGCCACTCCAGGTGCGAGCTGCTGGTCAGCCACTTCGCGTGCTGGTTGACCATCGAATCGACGATGTGCACGAAGGCCTCGTAGCAGCTGAACAATCCGTGCCGCCCGGTGAGCAGGTAGCCCTCCAGCCAACCCTGGCACAGATGTTCGGACAGCACCTCCATGACCCGCCCGTTCGGCGCGAGGTGCTCGTCGTCCTCCGAGATCTCCGCCAGCCAGGCCTTGTCGGTGGTCTCGAACACCGCCGACAACCGATTGGACGCGGTCTCGTCGGGCCCCATCAGGCGGAAGTTGTCCGGATTGCGCGCGATCACATCCCGCAGGAAGGTGCCGAGCACCCGGGTGGCCTCCGCGGACTCGGTGGCCGGCGCGTCGACCTCGACCGCATAGTCGTGCAACGAGGGCAGGTCGAGATCACGCAGCAGGACGCCGCCGTTGGCGTGCGGGTTGGCGCCCATCCGGCGGGTTCCCTCGGGGGCCAGCGCGCGCAGTTCGGGTAGCAGCGCCCCGCCGTCGTCGAACAGTTCCTCGGGACGGTAACTGCGCAACCAGGTTTCCAGGGCCGCCAGATGCTCGGCGTTGGTCCGTGTCTCGGCCAGCGGCACCTGGTGGGCCCGCCAGGTGCCCTCCACCTTGACGCCGTCCACCGTCGCCGGACCGGTCCAGCCTTTCGGGGTGCGCAGGATGATCATCGGCCACAGCGGCCGGCCGGTCTCACCGTCGATCCGCGCGGCCCGCTGGATGGCGGCGATCTGGTCGAACGCGTCGTCCAGGGCCGCGGCCAACTCCTGGTGCACGGCGGCCGGATCATCACCGGACACGGTGATCGGCATGTAACCGTAGCCGGTGAACAGCGACTCCAGCTCCTGCTGTGGAATTCGTGCCAGCACAGTGGGATTGGCGATCTTGTAGCCGTTGAGGTGCAGAATCGGCAACACCGCGCCGTCACGGACCGGATCGAGGAACTTGTTCGAATGCCAACTGGCCGCCAGGGGTCCCGTCTCGGCCTCGCCGTCGCCGACCACAGCCGCCACCACCAGATCGGGATTGTCGAAGGCCGCCCCGAACGCATGCACCAGGGCGTAGCCGAGCTCCCCGCCCTCGTGGATCGACCCCGGGGTCTCGGCCGCGACGTGACTCGGGATGCCACCCGGAAACGAGAACTGGCGGAACAGCTTTCGCAGCCCGTCGGCGTCCTGGCCGATGCTGGTGTACACCTCGCTGTAGGTGCCCTCCAGGTAGGTGTTGGCCACCAGACCCGGACCGCCGTGCCCCGGCCCGGTGATGAACACGACATCGGAGTCGCGGTGCCGGATCACCCGGTTCAGGTGCGCGTAGAGCAGGTTCAGCCCCGGGGTGGTGCCCCAATGCCCCAACAGTCGCGGTTTGACGTGTTCGGGCTGCAGGGGTTCACGCAGCAGCGGGTTGTCCAGCAGATAGATCTGGCCGACCGACAGGTAGTTGGCGGCCCGCCAGTACGCATCCAGCCGAGCGAGCTCGGCATCCGAGAGTGGGGCGGTGATGGTGGTCATGGATACCGGCTTACCCCACGTTGACCGGACGGACACCCCAGATGTCGTCGCAGTATTCCTCGATGGCCCGGTCCGAGGAGAACTTACCGCTGCGGGCGGTGTTCAGGATGGACATGCGTGACCACGCGTCGCGGTCCTTCCACGCGGCACTCACGCGGTCCTGGCACTCGACATAGGACGCGTAATCCGCGAGCACGAGGAAAGGATCGTCGTAGCGCAGGTTGTCGACCAGCGGGCGGAACACCTCGGCGTCACCGTGTGAGAAGTGGCCCCCGGCAATCAGATCGAGCACGGCGGCCAGTTCCGGGTTGCCCTCGACGTAGTCCGACGGCCGGTAGCCCTCGCGCTGGAGCGCCTCGACCTCATCCACGGTGAGCCCGAACAGGAAGAAGTTCTCCGCGCCCGCCTCTTCGCGGATCTCGACGTTGGCGCCGTCGAGGGTGCCGATGGTCAGCGCGCCGTTCATCATGAACTTCATGTTGCCGGTGCCCGAGGCTTCCTTGCCGGCGGTGGAGATCTGCTCGGAGAGGTTGGCGGCCGGGTAGATCAAGTGGGCGTTCTGCACGTTGAAGTTGGGCAGGAACACCACCTTCATGTAGCGGTTGACGTCCGGGTCGTAGTTGACCATGTCGCCGACGGCGGTGATCAGCTTGATGATCCGCTTGGCCAGGAAGTAGCCCGGCGCGGCCTTGCCCCCGAAGATGAATGCCCGTGGCGCGATCTCCATCCCCGGATTCTTCTTGAGGCGCAGGTACTGGGTGACGATGTTGAGCACGTTGAGGTGCTGGCGCTTGTACTCGTGGATCCGCTTGACCTGGATGTCGAACAACCAGGCTGGGTCCAGCTCGACGCCCGTCTCGGCGAGGACGAACTCGGCGAGCCGAGCCTTGTTGGCGCGCTTGACATCGCGCCATTCCTGCCGGAAGCCGGCGTCGTCGGCGAAGGGCTCCAGGCCGCGCAGCCGGTCCAGGTGGGTCAGCCACCCGTCACCGACGGTGCGATCCAGCAGCGCACGCAGTCCCGGGTTGGACAGTGCCACGAAGCGCCGGGGCGTGACGCCGTTGGTCTTGTTGGAGAAGCGCTCCGGCCACAGCTCGAAGAAGTCCTTGAGCACGCTCTCCTTGAGCAGCTCGGAGTGCAGCGCGGCGACGCCGTTGATCGCGTGGCTGCCGACGGTGGCGAGGTAGGCCATCTTGACGGTCTGGCCGCCCTCTTCGCCGATCAGCGACATCCGGCGCACCCGGTCCTCGTCGCCGGGGAACTTCGCCCGTACCTCGTCCAGGAAACGGCGGTTGATCTCGTAGATGATCTCCAGATGGCGCGGCAGGCTCTCGCCGAAAAGTCCCAGCGACCACTTCTCCAGCGCCTCGGGCAGCAGGGTGTGGTTGGTGTAACCGAAGGTGGCGACAGTGATGGCCCAGGCCTGATCCCAGTCCAGCCGGCGCTCGTCGACCAGCAGGCGCATCAGCTCGGCGACACCGATCGAGGGGTGGGTGTCGTTGAGCTGGAGGGCGAACCGCTTGGGAAGGTCCAGGACCGACGCATCGGCCAGGTCGTCCATGATGTGCAGCACATGCTGCAGCGAGCAGGACACGAAGAAGTACTGCTGCAGCAGGCGCAGCCGCTTGCCCACCTCGGGCTCGTCGTTCGGGTACAGCACCTTGGTGACGGTCTCGGAGGTGACCTCCTCCTCGACCGCCTTGTAGTAGTCACCGGTGTTGAAGGCTTCCAGCGCGAACGACTGCACGGCCCGCGCGCTCCAGAGGGTGAGCACGTTGCACGTCTTGACGCCGTAGCCCTGGATCGGGGTGTCGTAGGCGACGCCCTGGATGATGCGGCTGGGGATCCAGCGCACGCGCTGCACGCCGGCGTCGTCGGCGTAGCGCTCGCTGTGCCCGCCCCACAACACCGGGTAGTGCACATCGGGTTTGGCGATCTCCCAAGGGTTTCCGTTGACCAGCCAGTTGTCGGTCTTCTCGACCTGCCAGCCGTCGTGGATCTCCTGGTCGAAGATGCCGAACTCGTAGCGGATGCCGTAGCCGATGGCGGGGCGCGACAGGGTGGCCAGCGAGTCCAGGTAGCAGGCAGCCAGGCGGCCGAGTCCGCCGTTGCCCAGGCCGGGCTCCTCTTCACATGCCAGGACCTCGTCGATGTCCTGCCCGAGTTCGGCGAGTGCGTCGCGGGCGGCGCTCTCGATGCCGAGGTTGAGCAGATTGGCGCCCAGCTGCGGGCCCATCAGGAATTCCGCGGACAGGTAGCAGGTGACCTTGCTGCCCAGGTCAAGGGACGTCTGGGTGGAGGCAACCCGATTGTCCTGCATGCGGTCCCGCACGGCGAGCGCCAGCGCCCGGTAGTAGTGCTCGGGACGCAGCGCGGCGGCGGGACGACCGATCGAGTACCGCACGTGGTCGATGATCGCGCGGCGCAGGGCATCGGACGACAGGCCGGTGCGGGCACGCTCGGAGGTGGGGGAGGGCGCGTCAAGATCGGTCATGGAAGAAGTCTCGCAGGGGAGCGTGCACATCGCGCGCGCAATGAGCGTCGGACGGGTGAACGGATATGAGACGCTGCGGGCATGTCCGGTGTACCCGAGCTCGTCGACGTCCTGCCGCAGCACCGCATCGACGAGGACGCCCTCGGCCGGTATCTGAATGCGCACGGGATCGGCGGCCCGCTGGACATCCACCAGTTCCAGGGCGGGCAGAGCAATCCGACCTTCCACTTGCGCACGGGCGCAGGAGAATTCGTGCTTCGCAAGAAGCCGCCCGGGGTCTTGTTGCCGCGCGCCCATGACGTCGGCCGCGAGTACCGGGTGATGGCGGCGCTGGCCGGGTCCGGGGTACCGGTGCCGGGCATGCGATTGATGTGCGAGGACGACACCGTCATCGGCACGCCGTTCTTCGTGATGGACCACGTGCAGGGCCGGATCTTCCCGGACCGGGTGCTGCGGGACGGCACGCCGGCCGAGCGGGCCGCGGTCTATGAGGACCTGGCCCGCGTGCTGGCCCGATTGCACGGCGTGGACTGGCGCGCGGCCGGACTCGCGGACTTCGGCAGGCCCGACGGCTACCTGGCCCGTCAGGTGGCGCTGTGGACCCGGTCCTGGGCGGCGGTCAAGGTGGAGGAATGCCCGGACATGGAGCGGTTGGCGGCCTGGCTTCCCGCGCATCTGCCGTCCGACGGCCGGGCGACGATCGCACACGGCGACTACCGACTGGGCAACGTGCTGCTGCACCCCACCGAACCGCGGATCGTGGCGGTGCTGGATTGGGAACTGGCCACCATCGGCCATCCGCTGGCCGATCTGGGCTATGCGGCCATGACCTATCACCTGCCCGGCGACGGTGATCCGCTGACCGGGGTGGCCGGTGAGGATCTGACCGGCACCGGCATCCCGACCGAGAGCGAGTTCGTCGCCAGTTATTGCCGCCACGCCGGCGTGGACGTCCCGCAGGACCTCAACATCTATGTCGTCTTCTCGATGTTCCGGCTGGCCTCGATCGTGGCCGGGGTGTGGAGGCGCGGGCTGGACGGCAACGCCGCCGACGCGAGGGCGGGCACCGATCTGTTCCGCAGCCGCTACCGCGGCCTGGCCGAACGTGCATGGGCTCTGGCTGGAACGGCGCCCGGCGGGCTGTGAAATCGGACCACCTGGTAGTAAAGTTCTGGCCTGAAGAGAATCGGATTCTCCAGAAAGGATAGGGTCCTCTCATGGACGTTCGGCTGACCAGTGAGCAGCAACAACTGCGGGACGCGGCCGCGAAACTGGCCGACGATCTCGGCCCTGGCGCGGTCGGTGAGCTCGACGACACGTCGCGGATCGCGCGCCTGGAGAAGACGGTCGCAGCCACCGGTTGGCGTTCGCTGCGCTCCGACGGCGCCTCCGGCGTGGAGGTCGCCCTGGTGGCCGAGGAGTTCGGCCGCAGGCTCGTCGACGTGCCGTTCCTGGGTCCGGTGCTGGCCGACGATCTGGGTGTTTCGGGAGCCACCATCGTCTTCGGAGACATCGCCCCCGACGCCCGCGGCATCACCGCCGGTGCGGTTCTGGACGGGACGGCCGTGGCGACCGTCGAGCTTGAGGCGGCTGTCGAGAGCGTGGACCTGAGCCGGCGGCAGGCCGCGGTGGCCGGGTCGAGCACTGCGGCCGGCGAGTTGGACGCCGACAGGGCCACCCGCGCGCACGCCCTGGCCCTGGTGGTCACCGCCGCCGACATCCTCGGCGCCGCTCGCGGCACCCTCGATCTGGCGGCGGACTACGCGAAGATGCGCGAGCAGTACGGCAAGGCGATCGGGTCATATCAGGCCATCGCGCACCTGCTCGCCGAGAGCCTCGTTCTCATCGAAGGCTCGATCAGCATCCTGCGCTACGCCGCCTGGGCGGTCGACGAAGAAGAGCCGGCCGTCGCACTGGAGGCCGCCCGGGTGGCCAAGGTGTACTGCGCCAAATCCGCACACACCGTGTGCGAGACCTCCATCCAGGTGCACGGCGGTATCGGCAACACCTGGGAATGCCTGGCGCACGTCTACCTGCGCCGGGTGCTGGTGTCCACCGGCCTGTGGCCGGTGTCGTTGAAGGAGATCTCCGTTGGACTTTCGTGACTCGGCGCCGGAGTCGGCGTTCCGTGAGCGGCTGCGGGCCTGGCTGACCGAACAGGCCCCGAACTTCCCCAAGTCGACGCAGGAGTACTGGGCACGCCAAGGCGAATGGCACCAATCCCTGCATGCTGCAGGCTTTTTCGGTGCCACCTGGCCCAAGGAATTCGGCGGCCTCGAGCTGCCCCCGGTCTACGACGTGATAGTCGACGAGGAGCTGGCCCGCGCCGGCGCGCCGCCGCGGCCCAGCCTGGGCTACCTGGTGACCGGACTGGGACGGCACGCGAGCAAGGAGGTGCAGCAGCGCTTCCTGCCCGGCATGATCGACGGCACCGAACGGTGGTGCCAGGGCTTCTCCGAGCCCGGCGCCGGGTCAGACCTCGCCTCGCTGACCACCACGGCCACCCTGGACGGTGACGAGTACGTCATCAACGGGCACAAGATCTGGACCAGCTACTCCGACGTCGCCGACTGGTGCCTACTGCTGGCCCGCACCGACAAAGACGTCAAGCGGCACAAGGGTATTTCGGCGTTCCTGGTCAACATGCACCAGCCCGGCATCGAACAACGGCCGCTGCAGATGATCAACGGTGTCAGCAACGAGTTCGGTCAGGTCCTCTTCGACGGCGCGCGGGTGCCCGCCAGCCAGATGGTCGGCAACCCCGGCGACGGCTGGGCGCTGGCGATGACCGTCGTCGGCCACGAACGCGAGCCGTCCACGCTGGGATATGCGGCGCGCTACGAGAAGACCGTGAATCAGCTGGCCCGCAAGGGAACCGGCGAGCACAGCGATGAATTGGCCTGGGCGACGGTGCAGGTGCAGGTGCTACGCCAGCATGTGCGCCGCCGGCTGTCCGAACAGCTGGACGGCATCTCACACGGCCCGGAAGGATCCATCGACAAACTGCTCATGACCTGGGTCGAGCAGTCGGTGGGGCATGCCGTGCTGGCGCAGACCGGCACCGCCGACGCCGACCTCTTCAGCACCTACCTGTACAGCCGCTCCCAGAGTGTCATGGGCGGCACCTCCCAGATCCAGAAGAACATCATCGCTGGCCGAATCCTGAGAATGGCGGTTTGACATGTACGACATGCCCAACGAGATCCAGGTCGAGGCCGACGGCCCGCTGCGCATCATCACCCTGAACCGGCCCGAGGAACTCAACGCCGTCAACGACGACCTGCATGTCGGCCTGGCGCGGATCTGGAACCGGCTGAGCCTCGATCCCACCGCCCGCGTCGCCGTGATCACCGGTGCCGGTAAGGCGTTCTCCGCCGGCGGCGACTTCAACTACATCAAGGAACTCAGCGAGGACGTCGACCTGCGCACCAAGACCATCATCGACGGTCGCGAGATCGTGATGGGCATGGTGCGGTGCCGCATCCCGGTGATCGCCGCGGTGAACGGCCCGGCGGTGGGTCTGGGCTGCAGCGTGGTCGCCCTCTCGGACATCGTGTACATGGGGGAGAAGGCCTTCCTGGCCGACCCGCACGTCCAGGTCGGATTGGTGGCCGCGGACGGTGGACCTCTGGTGTGGCCCATGCAGATGAGCATCCTGCAGGCCAAGGAGTACGCGCTCACCGGCGCGCGCATCCCCGCGCAGAAGGCGGTCGAACTCGGACTGGCCAACCACGTGGTGGCCGACCCGTTCGCCGAGGCGCTGGCCGCGGCCAAGAAGATCCTGGAACTGCCGCAAAAAGCGGTCGAGAGCACCAAGCGCATCCTCAACATGCAGCTGGAGAGCCAGGTTCAGATCACCCTGGACTACGCGACCACAGCGGAAGAGCTCACCTTCGGTACCCCCGAGCTGAAGGCGAACATCGCCAAACTGCTGGAAAGCAAGTAGCGCCGGGCGCTTTCGGCGAGACCTATACTCGCGCGATGAGCAGCAGAGTGTGGTTGACGGTGGCCGCCGGTGTCCTGGGAATGACCGTGGCTCCGTTGGTGATCGCCGTACCGGCGCACGCCGATGTCTGCGGCAGTGTCGGTGGACGACGCGGTCATGTCAGCGTCGGCGGGTGTACCGATCTCGCCGGGGTGATCTCGGACTGGGTGCCGCCACCGTCCGACTACGCGCCGCTTCCCGAGGACTTCGCGCCGCCGCCACCGCCACCGCCGATCGGCTCGAACGTCAGCGTCTGCGGCAACGTGGGCGGTCCGCGCGGGCGGGTCAGCGTGGGCGGCTGTACCTGACGATCACACGGCCCTGAGATAGCGGCGGGTGATGATGCGTTGGGCCGCAGCGGTGATCGGCGCCCCCAGCCTGCTCCACCACGTGCCGTGCCGGGAGAACGCGATGACCTCCGCGTACACGATGTCGGTGGCCGGGTCGTAGCGGACGCTGAACAATTCCTCGCCGGTCTCCGGGTGCCCGGGCAGGGTGCCGTAGGCGAATCCGCGACGGTTGTCCTCCTCGAGCAGATACACCACCCGGCACGGCGCGCGCAGCGGACCGAAGCCGACCACGACCTCGCGACCCACCGCCGCGACATCGCCGTCGGCACGGATGAGCACCCCGGCGCCGCGCTGCATGCCCCAGTGCATGACGGCGTCGGCAGCGGCATCGAACCGCGCCCGCCCGTGCCCGATCGGCGCCACCACGTGTACATGGTGGTATCCGTCGGGCAGCGGGCCCCTGGTCGCGCCGATCTCGGGGTAGGTCAGCTCCACCGGTTCACTATCGCAGTCAGGAGGGTGCGGCAGTGCGGAACCTGTCGCGATACGCCTTGGGGGACAGCCCGAGTTGGGTGACGAACACCCGGCGCAGCGTCTCGGCACTGCCGAACCCGGCGATCTGTGCGGCGTCGGCCACGCTGTGGCCGGCGTCCAGCGCACCCCGCGCGGTGTCGATGCGCACCTTTTCCACATAGCGGGCCGGGGTGGTACCGAGCTCGGTGTGGAACAACCGGGTCAACTGCCGGGTGCTCAAAGCCGCCACTGCCGCAAGGTGTTTCACGCTGTGGTCCGCACCTGGGTGAGCGGCGATGGCGGCGGTAACGGCACGCAGCGCCGACTCCTGCGGGGGGTCGGCCTCGACCAACGCCGAGAACTGTGACTGGCCGCCGGCGCGTTTGAGGTAGACCACCAGGGATCGCGCAACCGAGCGCACCAGGTCGGCCCCGTGGTCCTGTTCGACCAGCGCGAGCGCCAGGTCGATCCCCGCGGTGACGCCCGCGGACGTGTAGACCTCGCCGTCGCGCACGTAGATCGCATCCGGTTCGACGCTGATCTCCGGGAATGCATGGGCGAGCAGGGTGACATGACGCCAGTGCGTGGTCGCCCGCCGGCCGTTCAGCAGTCCGGCGGTGGCAAGGATGAACGCACCGGTGCAGATGGACGCCAGCCGGCCGGTGCGGGGCGGCATCTCGCGTACCGCGTCGACGAGCGCGCGGTCGATCGCATGGGCGGTCAGGTTGTCCCCGCCCGCGACGAGCACGGTATCGGCGGACTCGACGGCGGCGAGCCGGTCGGTGACCGCGAACGGGGTCCCGATGGAGGTACGCACATCGCGTCCGTCCGGCGACGCGATCCGCAGCCGGTACTGCGCCCCGAACCGGTTCGCCTCGGCGAACACCTCCGCCGGGCCGGCGACGTCGAGCAGCTTCACGCCGTCGAAGACGACGATGACGATCTCTCGTACTGCCACCTCCTCATTGTGTCGCATTCTGTGGGAAAGACGGCCGATCGGCCATGGCCGGTGCGCGGCCGGCAGGCCGAGACTGGTGTCAGCGAGCCAAAAGGGCTTACCGACCAAGGAGTTTCGATCATGACCAGTTCGACCGCCGAGTCGATCGCCGACATCGTCATCCCGGACACCGCGCTGGTGCGTGATGTCACGGCCTACATCCGGGACACCGAGGACGATCTGCTGTACCACCACTCGCGCCGGGTGTACCTGTTCGGCGCGCTGCACGCCCGTCGCCGCGGGCTGACGCCCGACCTCGAGCTGCTCTACACCGGCGCCATGTTCCACGACATCGGACTCACCGACGGCTACCGGGACTCCCAGCTGCGCTTCGAGGTCGACGGCGCCAACGCCGCGCGCGAGTTCCTGCTGCAACGCGGCATCGACGAGGCGTCCGCGAAGCTGGTGTGGCTGGGTATCGCCCTGCACACGACGCCGGGGGTGCCCGAGTTCCTGGACCCGGAGGTCGCCTCCGTCACCGCGGGCGTGGAGACCGACGTGCTCGGAATCGGCCGGGAGCTGTTGTCGGAGAAACAGATTGCTGCGGTGACCGCAGCGCATCCGCGCCCCGATTTCAAGAACCGGATCTTGCAGGCCTTCGCCGACGGCAACGTGCACCGGCCGGCGAGCACCTTCGGGAACGTGAACGCCGACGTGCTGGCGCACTACGACCCGGCATATGTGCGTGCGGACTTCGTCGAGATCATCCGCGCGAACAGCTGGCCGGAACAGATGTCTTGACGGGGTGGCGGCGGCAACCGTATTGTTGCCGCCATCACAAATTGAAACGTTTCAAAACGGGATGGACGATGACGACGAGCGAGACGGCGCCGGTGCCGGAGCGGGTGTGCTTCCTGCTACAGCTGCGCAAGGACCGGGTGGCCGACTATCTCGACGCCCACCAGGTGGTGTGGCCCGAGATGCTCGAAGCGCTCAGCGCGGCCGGCTGGCGCAACTACTCGCTGTTCGTCCGTCCCGAGGACGGTCTGGTGGTCGGCTACCTCGAGACCGACGATTTCGCGGCGGCCCAGGAGCAGATGGCCCGCACCGATGTCAACGCGCGCTGGCAGGCCGGCATGGCCGAGTACTTCGAGGCCGGCACGCCCGACGCGGGCATCACACCGCTCACCCACTACTTCCACCTCGTCTGACACAGGAGTCACATGAAAATCGGAGCACGGTCCACCACCGGCTGGCGCGCGACCATCTCGGTCGCCATGTCCAACTACATCGAGGCCGGATCGATCATCGCCATCGCGACCAGCCTGGGCTTCTGGCAGACGGCCTTCGGTATCAGCAATTTCGCCGTCGGACTGCTGGCGGCGTTGAGCGCCAACGCTTTCGGAGCGGCCATCGGCGCCATGCTGGGTGGCCCGCTGTGTGACCGCTTCGGCCGCAAGGCGATCTACACCTACGACCTGCTGGTGTACATGGCCGGCGTGCTGCTGGCCGCCTTCGCCGTGAACTTCGCGATGCTGCTGACCGCCTTCATCATCACCGGCATAGCGGTCGGCGCCGGGGTACCCGCCTCCTGGACCTATATCGCCGAACAGGCGCCGTCGCAGGAGCGCGCCAAGCACGTCGGCACCGCCCAGCTCGCATGGTCGGTGGGTCCCCTCATCGGGTTCGCGCTGGCCGCCGCGCTCGCCCCGATGGGTCTGCTCGGCTCACGCCTGATCTTCCTGCACCTGTTCGTCGTGGCCGCGGTGGTCTGGTGGGTCCGGCAGGGTCTGGCCGAATCGCAGATCTGGAAGGACGAGGGTCAGCACGAATCAGCCTCGCTGACAACATCTGTCGGCAACCGCGGGCTGCGCGGCCTGTTCTCCCGCAAGGTCAACATCAGCGCCCTGCTGTTCCTCGGCGGCATCTACCTGTTCTGGAACACCGTCGCCGGACAGGCCGGCATCTTCATGCCCCGGGTCTATGACACCGCAGGCCTGCACAGCCCCGTCGCCCAAAACCTGCTGCAGGTGCTGGTCTGGGGCTGCACCGTGGCCGCCACCTACTTCGGCTTCATGCGTTACGCCGACCGGATGAGTCAGCGTCTGCTGTACGTCATCGGTGCGGCACTGGGCATCTTGGGCTGGATCGTGCTGGTGGCCTTCACCGACAGCGGCGTCCCGACCATGCTGGTGTTCGCCGTGCTGTGGGGGATCTCCGCGGGTATCGGTGCGCAGGCTTTCTACAGCCTCTGGGCCAGTGAGCTTTTCGCCACCCCGTACCGGGCCAGCGCCCAAGGCGTGATGTTCTTCGTGGTGCGCACGGCCACCGGGCTGCTGAGCTACTTCTTCCCGACGCTGCTGGCGGCCACCGGGCTGACCACCGTGGGCATCCTGCTCGTCGCCCTGCTGACCATTGCCCTGGTGATCGGCGCCGTCTGGGCACCGTCGACCCAGGGCAAGACCCTGCAGCAGATCGAGGTCGAGCGCTACGGCGCAGCCATCTCCCCGTCCAACCCCGTCGAGAGGACCGCGGCATGAACCTGCACCCGCTGCTGGACAACCTGGCCATCGAACTGCCCTCCTGGGCATTCGGCAACTCCGGTACCCGCTTCAAGGTGTTCGGAACGCCGGGCACCCCGCGCACCATCGAGGAGAAGATCGCCGACGCCGCGACGGTGCAGCGGATGACCGGCCTGGCACCCGCGGTGGCACTGCACATCCCGTGGGACACCGTCGACGATTACACCGCGCTGGGCACGTATGCCGCCGACCACGGCGTGGCGCTGGGCACCGTCAACTCCAACACCTTCCAGGATGACGACTACAAGTTCGGCAGCCTCACCCACATCGACAAGACGGTGCGGCAGAAGGCGATCGACCACCACCTGACGTGTATCGAGATCATGAGTGCCACCGGGTCGCGCGACCTGAAGATCTGGCTGGCCGACGGCACCAACTACCCCGGCCAGGGCGACATCCGCGGCAGGCAGGACCGGCTCGCCGAATCGCTGGCCACCATCTACCAGCACATCGGCGAAGGCCAGCGAATGGTGCTGGAATACAAGTTCTTCGAGCCAGCCATGTACATGACCGATGTGCCGGACTGGGGCACGTCCTACGCCCAGGTGAGCGCGCTGGGGGAGCGGGCGATGGTCTGCCTGGACACCGGGCACCACGCGCCGGGCACCAACATCGAGTTCATCGTCGCCCAACTGCTGCGGCTGGGGAAGCTGGGCTCCTTCGATTTCAATTCCCGGTTCTACGCCGATGACGATCTGATCGTCGGTGCGGCCGACCCGTTCCAGTTGTTCCGCATCATGTTCGAGGTGATCCGCGGCGGCGGCCTGGATTCGAATTCTCCCGTCGCGCTGATGCTCGACCAGTGCCACAACGTGGAAGCCAAGATCCCCGGCCAGATCCGGTCGGTCCTCAACGTGCAGGAGATGACCGCCCGCGCACTGCTCGTCGACACCGAGGCGCTGGCCGTCGCTCAGGAGGACGGCGACGTGCTGGGCGCCAACGCCATCTTCATGGACGCCTTCTACACCGATGTGCGGCCCGCCCTGGCGCAGTGGCGCGCCGACCGCGGCCTGCCCGGTGACCCGATGGCGGCGTTCGCTGCCTCTGGCTATCAGGACACCATCAATGCCGCCCGCGTCGGCGGCACCCAATCCTCGTGGGGAGCATGATGAACACGACTGTCAACGAGCTGATCGCGCGTTCCAACGCGTTGGGCTCGGACCCGAAGAACACCAACTACGCGGGCGGGAACACCTCGGCCAAGGGCACGGAGACCGATCCTGTCACCGGTGCGCCGGTGGAACTGTTGTGGGTCAAGGGCTCCGGTGGCGATCTGGGTACCCTGACCGAGAACGGACTGGCCGTGTTGCGGCTGGACCGGATGCGCGCGCTGGTGGACGTGTACCCCGGCGTCGACCGCGAGGACGAGATGGTCGCGGCCTTCGACTACTGCCTGCACGGGCGCGGCGGGGCGGCACCGTCGATCGACACCGCCATGCACGGCCTCGTCGACGCCGAGCACGTCGACCACCTGCACCCCGACTCCGGGATCGCCCTGGCCACCGCCGCCGAGGGCGAGGCACTGACCAAGCAGATCTTCGGTGACCGGGTGGTGTGGGTGCCGTGGCGCCGTCCCGGGTTCCAGCTGGGACTGGACATCGCCGAGATCAAGAAGCGCAATCCGCAGGCCATCGGCACCATCCTGGGTGGCCACGGAATCACCGCGTGGGGCGCCACGTCGGCCGAGGCGCAGGCACATTCGCTGGAGATCATCGAGACCGCCGAACGCTACATCGCCGAGAACGGCCGGCCTGCCCCGTTCGGCGGGGAGCTGCCGGGCTTCGGTGCGCTACCCGCCGACGAGCGCCGGGCCAAGGCCGCCGCGCTGGCCCCGTTCCTGCGCGGCCTGGCATCGGCCGACCGGGCCCAGGTGGGCCACTTCACCGATGACCCGCGGGTGCTGGAATTCCTTGCTGGTGACGAACATCCGCGCCTCGCCGCGCTGGGCACCAGCTGCCCGGACCACTTCCTGCGCACCAAGGTCAAGCCCATGGTGCTGGACCTGCCCACCGACGCACCGCTGGAGGACTGCAAGACCCGGCTGGCCGAACTGCACCAGGCCTACCGCGCCGACTACCAGGCCTACTACGACCGGCACGCCGGCCCCGACAGCCCCGCCCTGCGCGGCGCGGACCCGGCCATCGTGCTGATCCCCGGCGTCGGCATGTTCAGCTACGGCAAGGACAAGCAGACCGCGCGGGTGGCGGGCGAGTTCTACCTCAACGCCATCAACGTCATGCGCGGCGCCGAGGCCATCTCCAGCTACGCGCCCATCGACGAGTCGGAGAAGTTCCGCATCGAATACTGGGCGCTGGAAGAAGCCAAGCTGGCCCGGATGCCCAGGCCCAAACCGCTGGCCACCCGCATCGCGCTGGTCACCGGCGCGGCCTCGGGTATCGGCAAGGCCATCGCCACCCGGCTGGCCGCCGAGGGTGCGTGCGTGGTGATCGCGGATCTCAATGCCGAGAAGGCTGCCGAAGCGGCTGCCGAGATCGGGGGTTCCGATGTGGCCGTGGGTATCGCCGCCGACGTCACCGACGAGGCCGCCGTACAGGCCGCGGTGGATGCATGCGTGCTGGCCTTCGGCGGTGTCGACATCGTCGTCAACAATGCCGGGCTGTCGCTGTCCAAATCGCTGCTGGACACCACGGTTGCCGACTGGGACCTGCAGCACAACGTGATGGCCCGCGGGTCCTTCCTGGTGTCCAAGGCCGCCGCGCGCGCGTTGATCGACCAGAAGCTCGGCGGTGACATCATCTACATCTCGTCGAAGAACTCGGTGTTCGCCGGTCCCAACAACATCGCCTACTCCGCGACGAAAGCCGATCAGGCGCACCAGGTCCGGCTGCTGGCCGCCGAACTGGGCGAGCACGGCGTCAAGGTCAACGGCATCAACCCCGACGGCGTGGTGCGCGGTTCCGGCATCTTCGCCGGCGGCTGGGGTGCCAAGCGGGCCGCCGTGTACGGCGTGGCCGAGGAGGATCTCGGGGAGTTCTACGCGCAGCGCACCCTGCTCAAGCGGGAAGTGTTGCCGGAGAACATCGCCAACGCCGCGTTCGCTCTGTGCACGTCGGACTTCTCGCACACCACCGGTCTGCACGTGCCGGTGGACGCGGGTGTCGCCGCGGCTTTCCTCCGGTGAGCGGGTCCGGTCAGGTCGCGGCCGTCGACCTCGGCGCCACCAGCGGCCGGGTGATCGTGGCGGACCTGGACCGGTTTCAGATGCATACGGTGGCCCGGTTCAGCAATGACCCGGTGACCATCTGGAACGGCGAGCGGCACGCGCTGCACTGGGACCTGCCCGGACTGTACGGTCATGTGCTCGACGGGTTGACCCGCGCCGCAAAGGAATCCGACCACCTCGCCGGCATCGGGGTGGATTCGTGGGCGGTGGACTACGGGCTGCTGCACGACGGCCGGCTGCTGTCGGTCCCGCAGCACTACCGCGATGCCCGCACCGAACGGGCGGCCGAATTGGTGCACGCGAAGATCGGCCCCGCCGAACTGTATGCCCGTAACGGCTTGCAATTCCTGCCGTTCAACACGGTGTACCAACTGGCCGTGGAGCCGCTGCTGGACATGGCCGACACGGTGCTGCTGATCCCCGATCTGCTGACGTACTGGCTGACCGGACAGCGGGTCGCCGAACGCACCAACGCGTCGACCACCGGCCTGCTGGGCCTCGACGGCGCCTGGGACACCGAACTGATGACCCGGCTCGGGTTGTCGCCCAGCCTGTTTCCCGACGTGGTGGAGGCGGGGACAACCCGCGGTCGGGTGCTGCCCGGGCTGGGATTCGATGCCGAGGTGGTGTCGGTGGCCTCCCACGACACCGCGTCGGCCGTCGCCGCCATCCCGATGGACGCCGAACACGCCGCCTACATCTCCTGCGGCACCTGGGGCCTGGTCGGACTGGAAGTACCCGGCCCGGTGGTCACCGAGGCGAGCCGGGCCGCGAACTTCACCAACGAGGCGGGCGCGGACGGCCGGAACCGGTTCCTGCACAACGTGATGGGACTGTGGCTGCTCACCGAGACCCTGCGTCAATATGAACGCGACGGTGTGCGCGCCGATCTCGCCGCGCTGCTGGCCCAGGCCGCGCAGGCGCCGGCGCCCGCGCACGTCTTCGACACCGACGACCCGCGGTTCCTGGCGCCGGGCGACATGCCCGGCCGGATCGGCGACTGGTATCGCGAGCGGGGCCTGCGGGTACCGGGCGGTCCCGGCGCGACGGTGCGGGCCATCCTCGAAAGCCTGGCCGCCGCCTTCGCTTCCGCGGTGCGTACGGCCGCCGAACTGTCCGGCACCGACGTCCGTGCGGTGCACATCGTCGGTGGTGGATCGCAGAACGAACTGCTGTGCCAACTGACCGCCGACCGACTCGGCCTGCCACTGCTAGCTGGACCCGTCGAGGCGACCGCACTGGGGAACATCCTGCTGACCGCGCGTGCGCAGGGCCTGCTGCGCGGTGATCTCGACGGGCTGCGGCAGCGGGTCGCCCAGTGGTTTCCGCCGCGCCGGTACGTTCCGCGCACGGATCGGACCGCCGTGATGGTGTGATGGTCTCGTGGTGAGCATGCGGGAAGTCGCGGCCGCGGCCTCGGTGTCGGTGGGCACGGTGTCCAACGTCCTCAACGCGCCGGACAAGGTGGCGCCCGCGACGGTGGCGCGCGTTCAGGCGGCCATCGACTACCTCGGCTTCGTGCGCAACGACGCGGCCCGCCAACTCAAGGCGGGCCGGTCCCGCAGCGTCGGTCTGGTGGTGCTCGACATCGGCAACCCGTTCTTCACCGACATCGCCAGAGCGGCCGAACGCCGCGCCGGGGAACACAACCTCACCGTCCTGCTCGGCACCTCCGACGACGACGACAGCCGCGAACGGGCGTATGTCGACGCCTTCGACGAGCAGCGCGTCTACGGGCTCCTGGTGTCACCGGTCGGCGAGGACCTGGCGCGCCTGCGCGCGCTGCGTGACCGGGGTACGCCGGTGGTGCTCGTCGACCGGGACGGCAGCGGCACGCCGTTCGATTCCGTCGCCGTCGACGACGTCGCGGGCGCGCGCCTGGCGGTGGCCCATCTGTGTTCGACGGGTCGGCGCCGGATAGCGTTCGTGGGCGGCCCGGACACCCTGCGCCAGATCCGCGATCGTCGCCGCGGCGCGGCCGAGGCGGTCGCCGAAACCCCTGGGGCGCAACTGGAGAGCATCGACACCCCCGCGCTCAGTGTGCTCGCGGGTCGCGCCGTGGGAGAGCGGCTGCGTGAACGACCGGCGGCTCGGCGGCCCGACGCGGTGTTCTGCGCCAACGACCTGGTGGCCATCGGTGTGCTGCAGGCGCTGACGTTGATGGGCGATGTCCGGGTACCCGAGGAGATCGCGCTCGTCGGCTATGACGACATCGACTTCGCCCGGTCGGCCGTGGTTCCGCTGACCTCGGTGCGCCAGCCCACCACCGAGATCGGTTCCAGGGCGGTAGATCTGCTGGTGGCGGCCTCCGAGGAGGGCGGCGGCCGAGAGCCGAAACATGTGGTGTTCCAACCTGAATTGGTGATCCGGGCGTCGACCGGGTAATCCGTCAACGGGGGCAGAACGGCCCGAGAATCTGCGCGCAGTTCTCCCGGGTGATGAGACCCGGCGGTGGCGGTGGGGGCGGAGGCGGCGGCAATTCGCCCTCGAAGATGTTCTGCGCGACGTTGCCCTGCCCGTGGTAGACGTACCAGTAGGTGTGGCAGATGTTGGCATCCCAGATCACCGGATTGACGCGGAGATTGCCGGTCTGCACCGGCGGGTCCCCGGGGCACCAGCGGCACGGCCCTTCGGGATGGTCTTCCGGGCAGCCGGGCCAGGCGCTCAGCGGCACCGGCGCAGCGGGTCGGGCCTGGGCGGTGACGGTGGGCAGGCCGAAGCCGCCCGCGGCCAGGCCACAGGCGATCAGGGCGGTCGTCGCGATGCGTGACAGGTTCATGTGGCTCAGCGTGGGGCAGAGCGCTTGGCGAACTCTTGGGGACTACGACACGATCAGCACGTCGAGCGTGCGGGGGCCGTGCACGCCCTCGACCCGCTGGAGTTCGATGTCGCTGGTGGCACTCGGCCCGGAGATGAACGTCAACGGCCTGGTGGGATCGAGCGCCGCGAAGCCCTGCGGCACGGTGTCCACGATCTGATCCGCGCGCACCACGCAGATGTGGTGATCGGGCACCAGGGTCAGCGCGCGCCTGCCCTGTGCCACACCGGCGTCCAGCACGATGGTGCCGGTCGCGGCGATGCCGATCGCGGCGCCCGTCAGTACGGCGTCGGCGCGGTCGAGCGCATCGACGCTGAGCCGTGGCTCGTCGATCAGCGTCCGGAGGCCGGCGGTCCAGTCGGCGGGAAGATCGGCCGGCACCGCCACGGTGGCGTCCTGGCCGACCAACTCACGCACCGCCGCGGCGACGTCGGTGACCCGGTGCACCCGCGCCCGGTATTCGGCGACCGCCTCGGCGAAGCGGTCGACGTCGGCGGGGCCGTTCAGCGGGCCGTGTGCGTAATCCCGCGGCACCACAACGGGTTCGGGTGGCGCAGCGGCCAGTGCCGATCGGATCCGGCCGAGCACCACGGTGCGGGGGTCGGTCATTTCTGGCTCCCGCGGGTGCGTTCCCACCATTGCCGGAAGGTCTCCTTCGGGGGCTCGGGGAGGTCGCGGCTGCCGGTCCATTTGGATGCCGGCCAGGGCAGTGCGCCGATGCGGTGATCCTTGCCCGCGATCAACCGCCCCGCGCCGAGTGCCTTCTCCGCCAGCGCGAATCGGCCGGGGGAGGACATCGCCCAGCCCGCCGCCTTCATCGCCAGGTCCTGGCCACCGGGGAGCCCGCCGCGATCCTGATCGACCTGCTCGGCCCGCAGGTGCACCAGAATCGAGGGGATGTCGATCTTCACGGGGCAGGCGTCGAAGCACGCGCCGCACAGCGAGGATGCGTACGGCAGGCTGGCGTTGGGATCGTCGTGTCCGGTGGTACCGGTCAGCTGTGGGGACAGGATCGCCCCGATCGGACCGGGATACACCGATCCGTAGGCGTGCCCACCGGTGCGTTCGTAGACCGGGCATACGTTGAGGCAGGCGCTGCACCGGATGCAGTGCAGCGCAGCACGTCCCACGGCATCGGCTAACACCCGGGTGCGGCCGTTGTCGAGCAGGATCAGATGGAACTGTTGCGGTCCGTCGCCGGCATGCACGCCGGTCCACATGGAGGTGTAGGGGTTCATCCGCTCCGCGGTCGAGGACCGGGGGAGCAGTTGCATGAACACTTCCAGGTCCGCGAAGGTGGGGATGAGCTTCTCGATCCCCATCACGGTGATCAGGGTGTCGGGCAGGGTCAGGCACATCCGGCCGTTGCCCTCGGACTCCACCACCGCGAGCGTGCCAGTCTCGGCCACACCGAAATTGGCGCCGCTGACGGCGACACGGGCGGTGAGGAACTTGCGCCGCAGATGGGCGCGGGCGGCCATCGCGAGGACCCGGGGTTCGTCGGTGAGCTCACCCGCGTCGGGCATCTCGCGCGCGAAGATCTCGCGGATCTCGGCGCGGTTGCGGTGAATCGCGGGCACCAGGATGTGGCTGGGTTTGTCGTGGCCGAGCTGGACGATCAGTTCGGCCAGGTCGGTCTCGAATGCTGCGATGCCCTCGGCCTCGAGGTGTTCGTTGAGTCCGATCTCCTGGGTGGCCATCGACTTGACCTTGACGACCTCATCGGCGCCGGTCTCTCGGATCAGCGCGGTGACGATCTGGTTGGCTTCGGCCCCGTCGCGGGCCCAGTGCACGACACCACCGCGTGCGGTGACATTGCGCTCCAACTGTTCCAGTAGTTCGGGCAGCCGGGCCATGACGTCTTGCTTGAGTGCGCTGCCCGCGGCGCGTAGCTGTTCCCAGTCGTCGCATTCAGCCACGGCGGCAAGGCGTTTGGCGCGGATGGTGTGCGTGGCGTGGCCGATGTTGCGGCGCAGCTGCGCGTTGCCGAGGGCTTCGCGGGCGGCGGTGGGGAACGACACCTCGCCGCGGAGATTGCCCACACCCGGGGTGCCCAGGAACGTCACTTCAAGCCTGCCAAAATTTCGGCCAGGTGCACGGTGCGCACCCCGACCCGCAGCCGGCTCAGACCGCCACCGATGTGCATCAGGCAGGAGGAATCCCCGGCGCTGCACACCTCGGCCCCGGTGTCCAGGATGTTGGTCATCTTGTCGGCCAGCATCGCGGTGGAGGTGTCGGAGTTCTTCAGGGCGAAGGTGCCGCCGAAACCGCAGCACGATTCGGCCGACGGAAGTTCCACCAAGGTCAGACCGCGAACGTTGCGCAGCAGACGCAGCGGTTTGTCGCCGACGCCGAGCATGCGCAGCGAGTGGCATGTCGGGTGATAGGTGACGCTGTGCGGGTAGTACGCGCCGACGTCGTCGACGCCGAGGATGTCGACGAGGAATTCCGACAGCTCGTAGGTGCGGGCGGCGACGGCCTCGGCGCGGACCGCCAGGTCCTCGTCACCGGCGCGGCGGGCGACCATGGCGTGCTGATGGCGCACCGATCCGACGCACGAGCCGGACGGTGCGACGACGGCGTCGCAGCCGGCGGCCTCGAAGACCTCGACGTGGTGGCGTACCACCGCGGTGGCCTCTTTGAGATAGCCGGTGTTGATATGCATTTGGCCGCAACAGGTCTGGCCGGTAGGGAACACCACCTCGTGGCCGAGCCGCTCCAGCAGCGCGACGGTGGCGATCGCAGCGGGCGGGAACAGCGCATCCGCCAGGCAGGTCGCGAACAGGGCGATTCGCATAGGGTCCTCAGGCTACCGCCGGCGCTGCCGGGGCGGTGGCGAACGCGCGGGAATGGATTGAAACGTTTCAATCAACGTAGTGTGACGGCAGTCATAAGTCAACGCGCGGATGGCCGACCGCCAATCATCCGGTGCGTCACCAGGATTCGCCCGCCGCACCCGACCGGCACGTCCTGGGAACATGCTGTGCAATACCGTGACGGGTGTGGCGAACCCAGCAACGCACTCCGGTGGCGGCTTCAACCCGCCCGAACCGACCGACAAGGGCGGGCCGGACTACGGCCGGTTCATCGAAGCAGTGCGCACGCTGCAGGACCACGCCCGCGCAGCGGATGCGCCCGACGAGGTGATCAGCGAGGCCGCCGATCTGGTCGAGAAGGTGTCGGCGCTGCTGGCCCCCTACGAGGCCGACGAGTGGCATTCCCCATCCGGGAGAAGGATGGATCTGCCCAACCGCGGCAACCTGATGTCCGTGCCGGTGGACCTCGCGCTGACCGAGGACGGCCGCATCGGTGGCACCGCGCGGTTCCGGCGCTATCACCTGGGCCGCAACGGCGCGGTACACGGCGGCGTGCTCGGGTTGCTCTTCGACTCGCTGCTCGGCTTCACCACGGCCAAGCTCACCAAGAGCCCGTACCAGCGCACCGCGCATCTGGGCATCGACTACCGCAAGATCGTGCCGATCGACAAGGAGCTCCAGGTGGACGCCGGCATCGACCGGATCGACGGGCGCAAACTCTTCGTCAGCGGCCGGCTGCTCGACGGCGACGTGGTGCTCACCGAGGCCGACGCCCTGTTCATCCGGCTCAAACCGGGGCAGCCATGAGCCGGCTCGCGGAGTTCAAGCGCGGCTGGGCTCGGTGGCGGGACCGGCTGCGGGAGCGTCCCGTCGCCGACTTCGTCTACCGCATCGTGGTCGGCGTGGTGGGCCTGCTGGTGCTGGCCGTCGGGATCGTGGCCATCCCGTACCCCGGGCCGGGCTGGGCGATCGTCTTCCTCGGGCTGGCCATCCTGGCAACCGAGTTCCGGGCCGCGCAGGTCGCGCTGCACTGGGTGAAGGTGCGCTACGACGCAGCGATGGCCTGGTTCGGTCGTCAGCACATCGCGGTGAAAGCCCTGAGTGCTGCCTTCACCGCGCTCGTGGTGGTGGCCAGCCTGTGGGGTCTGGGGGCGCTCTACTGGGCCGGCGATCTGATCGGCTACGAACCGGCCTGGCTGAAGAGCCCGATCGGGATCGGATCGGACTGACCCACCCCGATAACATGGTCGCGAACCTGATCGACCATGAGGAGAGTCTCTGATGAGCGCCGCCGCCAGCACTGCCCCCGCAGCCCCGATCCGGGTCGCTGCCGGGACCACCGCTGGGGCGGCCGTCCGTGAGGCCGGACTCCCCGAGCGCGGTGCCCCCGATGCCGTCGTCGTGGTCCGTGACAGCGACGGGCGCTTGCGTGACCTGTCCTGGATCCCGGCCGCCGACGTCGACGTCACGCCGGTGGCCGCCGACACCGAGGACGGCCGCAGCGTCATCCGGCACTCCGCCGCGCACGTGCTGGCCCAGGCGGTGCAGGAGCTGTTCCCGCAGGCCAAGCTCGGTATCGGGCCACCGATCACGGATGGCTTCTACTACGACTTCGACGTGGCCGAGCCGTTCACCCCCGAGGATCTGGCCAAGCTGGAGAAGCGGATGGCCAAGATCGTCAAAGACGGTCAGCTGTTCTCCCGGCGGGTCTACGAATCGAAGGATCAGGCCCGCGCGGAACTCGCCGGCGAGCCCTACAAGCTGGAACTCGTCGACGACAAATCCGGCGACCCGGACGTCATGGAGGTCGGCGGCGACGAACTGACCGCCTACGACAACCTCAACCCGCGGACCAAGGAGCGGGTCTGGGGAGACCTGTGCCGCGGCCCGCACATCCCGACCACCCGCTTCATCCCGGCGTTCAAGCTGACCCGCAGCAGCGCCGCCTATTGGCGTGGTAATCAGAACAACGCCAGCCTGCAGCGGGTGTACGGCACCGCGTGGGAGTCCCAGGAGGCGCTGGACCGCCACCTCGAACTCATCGAAGAGGCGCAGCGCCGCGACCACCGCAAGCTCGGGGTCGAACTCGACCTGTTCAGCTTCCCGGATGAACTCGGTTCCGGCCTGCCCGTCTTCCACCCCAAGGGCGGCATCATCCGCAAGGAACTGGAGGACTACTCGCGGCGCAAGCACGAGCAGGCCGGCTACCAGTTCGTCAACACCCCGCACATCACCAAGGAGAACCTGTACATCACGTCGGGCCACCTGGAGTGGTACGCCGACGGCATGTTCCCGCCGATGCAGATCGATGCGGAGTACAACGAGGACGGCACCGTCCGCAAGCCCGGCCAGGACTACTACCTGAAGCCGATGAACTGCCCGATGCACCACCTGATCTATCGCTCGCGGGGCCGTTCGTACCGCGAATTGCCGTTGCGGCTGTTCGAATTCGGGTCGGTCTACCGGTACGAGAAGTCCGGCGTCATCCACGGCCTGACCCGGGTGCGGGGCATGACGCAGGACGACGCGCACATCTACACCACCCGCGAACAGATGCGCGACGAGTTGACCTCGCTGCTGGGCTTCGTGCTCGACCTGCTGTCCGACTACGGCCTCGACGATTTCTATCTGGAGCTCTCCACCAGGGACCCGGAGAAGTCCGTCGGCTCCGACGAACTGTGGGAAGAGGCCACCGCGACGCTGCGTGAGGTCGCCGAGGCCTCGGGTCTGGACCTGGTGCCGGACCCGGGCGGCGCCGCGTTCTACGGCCCGAAGATCTCGGTGCAGGTGAAGGACGCGCTGGGTAGGCACTGGCAGATGTCGACCATCCAGCTGGACTTCAACATGCCCGACCGGTTCGAGCTGGAGTACACCGCGCCCGACGGCAGCCGGCAGCGCCCGGTGCTGATCCACCGCGCACTGTTCGGCTCGATCGAGCGGTTCTTCGGGGTGCTCACCGAGCACTACGCCGGCGCGTTCCCGGCGTGGCTCGCGCCGGTGCAGGCGGTCGGGGTCCCGGTCGCCGACGCGTACGTGCCGTACCTGGAAGAGCTTGCGGCGGAACTGAAGTCGCGTGGTATCCGGGTCGAGGTGGACGCCAGCGACGACCGGATGGCCAAGAAGATCGTGAACCACACCAACCAGCGCATCCCGTTCATGCTGCTTGCGGGCGAAAAGGACGTGGAAGCAGGGGCGGTCTCCTTCAGGTTCGGGGACCGCAGCCAGCTCAACGGGGTGCCCCGCGCGGCGGCCGTCGCCGCCATCGTGGACTGGGTTGCCCGCCGCGAGAACGGCACGCCCGACGCCGACGTGTTCAAGGTGGATTCGTGACCGACGGTTCCGGGCCGCGGGAGGCCATCGTCGACACCGGCGTCGGCGACCCCGACCATCTGCAGCGGCTCTGGACGCCGCACCGGATGAGCTACATCGCGGAGTCCCCGTTGAAGAAGGGGGAGGGTTCGGCGCTGTCGAAGGAACCGTTCACCGACATCCCGCAGATGTCCGACGAAGACGGCCTGATGGTCGCGCGCGGTGAGCTGGTGTACGCGGTGCTCAACCTCTACCCGTACAACCCAGGCCACCTGATGGTGGTGCCCTACCGGCGAGTGTCCGAACTGGAAGACCTCACCCCTGACGAGAGCGCCGAGCTGATGGCCTTCACACAGAAGGCGATTCGCGTCATCAAGGCGGTCTCCCGCCCACACGGCTTCAACGTGGGACTCAACCTGGGCACGTCCGCGGGCGGCTCCCTGGCCGAGCACCTGCACATGCATGTGGTGCCGCGCTGGGGCGGGGATGCCAACTTCATCACCATCATCGGCGGGGCGAAGGTGATTCCACAGTTGCTGCACGACACCCGCAGCCTGCTGGCCGGCGCATGGGTCGAGACCGGCCAATGAGCGACTTCTACCTGATGACCAGGGCGGCGTACACCAAGCTGTCCCGACCGGTCGCCAGGGCGGCGCTGCGCGTCGGCTTCACCCCGGACATCATCACCGTGCTGGGCACCGCGGGTTCGGTGCTCGCCGCGTTGCTGATGTACCCGATGGGCCAGCTGTGGTGGGGCTCGGTGGCCGTCTTCATCTTCGTGCTCGCCGACATGCTCGACGGCGCCATGGCCAGGGAACGTGGCGGGGGCACCCGGTTCGGCGCCGTGCTCGACGCCACCTGCGACCGCATCGCCGACGGCGCGATCTTCTGCGGTCTGGCGTGGTGGATCGCGTTCAGCATGCACAACGCGCAGCTGCTGGTCGCCACCCTGATCTGCCTGGTGACCTCGCAGGTCATCTCCTATGTCAAGGCCCGCGCCGAGGCAAGCGGACTGCGCGGGGACGGCGGCATCATCGAACGGCCCGAGCGGCTGGTCATCGTGCTCGCCGGCGCCGGGCTGTCCGGTCTGTTCGGGGTGCCGCTGATCCTGGAGATCGCCATGTGGCTGCTCGCGGTGGCCAGCGTCGTCACCGTCGCGCAACGGCTGCACGCCGTCCGCACTTCGCCCGGCGCGATGGACGCCATGCCCAGCGCTGATCCGGCGCCCCCCGCGGGAGGCGAGCAGTGAGCACACCGTCGGCGGGATTGCCGAAGGTCCGTGGGTTGCGGGTGCCCATGGGCGGCGAGCTGACCGACCTGGGCTACGCGGCGGGCTGGCGCCTGGTGCGGGCGATGCCGGAGTTCGCCGCGCGCAACATGTTCGACGCCGGAGCGCTGTACGCCGCACGCGGCGGCGGACCCGAGCAGCTGCGCAAGAACCTGTCGAGGATCCTCGGCGTCGCGCCTGCGCAGGTGCCGGGCAGCCTGGTCCGCGCCTCGCTGGCCTCCTATGCCCGGTACTGGCGCGAGGCGTTCCGGCTGCCGTCGATGGACCACACCAAGCTCGCCACCCGGCTGCGGGAACTGGCTTTCGGCGAGGAGAACGTCGTCGCCGCGCTGGCCGCCGGCCGCGGCGCGATCCTGGCGCTGCCGCACAGCGGTAACTGGGACATGGCCGGGGTGTGGCTCACCAACACGCACGGCAAATTCGCCACCGTGGCCGAACGGCTCAAACCGGAATCGCTGTACCAGCGGTTCGTCGACTATCGCGAGAGCCTCGGTTTCGAGGTGCTGCCGTTGACGGGGGGAGCGCGTCCGCCGTCGGAGGTGCTGGCCGAGCGGCTGCGCGGCAATGGCCTGGTGTGCCTGATGTCCGACCGCGACCTGACCCGCGCAGGCGTGCAGGTCGACCTCTTCGGGGAGGCCACTCGGCTGCCCGGTGGTCCGGCGCGGCTGGCGCTTGAGACCGGCGCGGCGCTGCTGCCCACCTACTGCTGGTACGAAGGTGACGGCGCGGCCATTCGCATCCATCCCGCCCTGGACACGTCATCCGGTGACGTGCAGGTCATCACCCAGGCGCTGGCCGACCAGTTCAGCGCGGACATCGCCACCCACCCCGCCGACTGGCACATGCTGCAGCCGCAGTGGCTGGCCGACCTCTCCGCCGAGCGTCGCGCGCGGCTCGGCGGGGGAGAGCCGGAGCGCTGATGCGCATCGGGATGGTGTGCCCGTACTCCTTCGATGTGCCTGGCGGGGTACAGGTCCATGTCCTGCAACTTGCCGAGGTGTACCGCGCGCAGGGACATCACGTGAGCGTGCTGGCCCCGTCGAGCCCACACGTCGAGGTGCCGGACTATGTGGTGTCGGGCGGCAAGGCCGTGCCCATCCCGTACAACGGCTCCATCGCCCGGCTCCGCTTCGGGCCGGCCAGCCACCGCACCGTCAAGAAGTGGCTCAGCCAAGGCGAATTCGACGTCCTGCATCTGCATGAGCCCAACGCGCCCAGCCTGTCGATGCTGGCGCTGATGGTCGCCGAGGGACCTATCGTCGCGACTTTCCACACCTCGACCACGAAGTCGTTGACGCTCAGCGTGTTTCAAGGCCTCCTGCGGCCCTGGCACGAGAAGATCGTCGGCCGCATCGCGGTGTCGGATCTGGCGCGCCGCTGGCAGATGGAGGCGCTCGGTTCCGACGCCGTCGAAATCCCCAACGGCGTCACGATTTCGGCGTTCGCGAGTGCGGCGCCGCTGCCGGGTTACCCGCGGGCAGGCAAATGCGTGCTGTTCCTCGGCCGCTTCGACGAGCCGCGCAAGGGCATGGAAGTGCTGTTGGCTGCGCTGCCCCGGCTGGTCGGTGCCTTCCCCGACGTGGAGGTGCTGGTGGTGGGCCGCGGGGACGACGAGGAACTGGCGGGCGAGGCTGGAGCGCTGGCTTCGCACCTGCGATTCCTGGGTCAGGTCGACGATGCCACCAAGGCGTCGGCACTGCGCAGCGCCGACGTGTACTGCGCGCCCAACACCGGCGGCGAGAGTTTCGGCATCGTGCTGGTGGAGGCGATGGCCGCCGGAACGGCGGTGGTCGCCAGCGACCTGGATGCGTTCCGTCGCGTACTCGACAACGGCACGGCCGGGCGACTGGTGCCCCTCGATGACGCCGACGCGCTGGGGGACGCACTCGTCGCGGTGCTCGGCGACGACGCGCTGCGCCGCCGCTACATCGAGGCGGCCACCGCCGCGGTGCAGCGCTACGACTGGTCGGTGGTGGCGGCCGACATCATGCGGGTGTACGAGACCGTCGCCATTTCGGGGGTCAAGGTTCAGGTGGGCACGTGACCATCCTGCTGATCGTGCTGGCCGTCGTGCTCGGTGCCGCCGTCCTGCTCACGGGGTCGTGGGCCTACCTGACCGCCAACCGGCTGGACCGCCTGCACGTGCGTTATGACCTGTCCTGGCAGGCACTGGACGCCACTCTGGCCCGCCGCGCGGTGGTGGCCCGGGCAGTCGCGGTCGATGCCTTCGGGCGGGCGCCCAGAGGTCAGCGGCTGGCCGCGTTGGCCGACGCCGCCGAACGGGCCCCGCGCACCGGCCGCGAGGCCGCCGAGAACGAACTGTCGGCGGCGCTGGAGGCCGTCGCGCCGTCGGCGCTGCCGGTGGCGCTGGTCGCCGAACTGGCCGATGCCGAGGCGCGGGTGCTGCTGGCCCGCCGGTTCCACAACGACGCCGTCCGCGACATCCTGACCCTGCGCGAACGCCCCATGGTGCGGTTGCTGCACCTGGGCGGAACAGCGGCGCTGCCGACCTATTTCGAGATCGCCGAACGCGCCGGACCGGCGGCCCGCGATGCCGGGCTGGTCAGCCGGCGGATCTCCGCGCGGGTCGTGCTGCTCGACGAGGACGGTCGGGTGTTGCTGTTCCAGGGATCCGACCCGGCCCGCGCGGGCGAGGAGGCGCGGCTCTGGTGGTTCACCATCGGCGGTGCTGTCGAGGCGGGCGAGGAACTCGCCCAGACCGCGGCGCGTGAGCTCGCCGAGGAGACCGGATTGCAGGTGACCGCCGGCGAGCTGGTGGGCCCGGTCTGGCGCCGCGACGCCATCATCGACTTCAACGGGTCGGTGGTGCGCAGCGAGGAGCTGTACTTCCTGCACCGCACCCGCCGATTCGAACCGGCCGCGACCGGTCGCACGCCGCTGGAGCGCCGCTACATTCACGGCCACCTTTGGTGCGATGAGACAATGATCGCCGAGCTGGTCGCCAAGGGGGAGTCCGTCTATCCGCTGCAGCTCGGCGAACTTCTGGCACACGCCGGTGAGCTCGCCGATGTGCGCGGCGAGGGACCGGGTACGCAGCCTCAGCAGATTCGTTGAGGCTGCGGATCCAATTGATTTGGCGCCACCTTTAGACTGGATCAGTAGCTGAGTGGAGGAGATAGTTATGGATACCGCAATCAATAACGGTAACCAGACCGGCACCGCCCGGGTGAAGCGCGGCATGGCCGAGATGCTCAAGGGCGGCGTCATCATGGACGTGGTCACCCCGGAGCAAGCCCGGATCGCGGAGGCGGCCGGTGCGGTCGCGGTGATGGCCTTGGAGCGGGTTCCTGCCGATATCCGCGCCCAGGGCGGGGTGTCGCGGATGAGTGACCCCGACATGATCGAGGGCATCATCGACGCGGTCACCATCCCGGTGATGGCCAAGGCCCGGATCGGGCACTTCGTCGAGGCGCAGATCCTGCAGGCCCTCGGGGTGGATTACATCGACGAGTCCGAGGTGCTGACTCCTGCCGACTACGCCAACCACATCGACAAGTGGAAGTTCACCGTGCCGTTCGTGTGCGGTGCCACCAATCTGGGTGAGGCGCTGCGCCGGATCAGCGAAGGCGCGGCGATGATCCGCTCCAAGGGTGAGGCCGGCACCGGGGATGTCTCCAACGCCACCACCCACATGCGGACCATCGGTGGCGAGATCCGTCGGCTGACCTCGCTCTCGGAGGATGAGTTGTTCGTCGCGGCAAAGGAATTGCAGGCGCCCTACGATCTGGTGGTCGAGGTGGCGCGGGCCGGCAAGTTGCCGGTGACGATGTTCACCGCCGGCGGTATCGCGACCCCGGCGGACGCGGCGATGATGATGCAGCTCGGTGCCGAGGGTGTGTTCGTGGGGTCGGGGATCTTCAAGTCCGGTAACCCGGCCGAGCGTGGTGCCGCGATCGTGAAGGCCACCACCTTCTACGACGATCCCGATGTGCTGGCCAAGGTGTCTCGCGGCCTCGGTGAGGCGATGGTCGGCATCAACGTCGACGACATCCCGGTGCCGCACCGGCTCGCCGAACGCGGCTGGTAAAAACCACCTGTGGCGATCGAAGAGATCCTCGACCTGGAACAGCTCGAGGTCAACATCTATCGCGGTGGGGTGTTCAGTCCGGAGTCGGGCTTCCTGCAGCGCACGTTCGGGGGGCACGTCGCCGGCCAGTCACTGGTATCCGCCGTCCGCACCGTCGATCCGGCATTCCAGGTGCATTCGCTGCACGGGTACTTCCTGCGCCCCGGTGACGCCCGGGCACCCTCGGTGTATCTGGTGGAGCGGCTGCGCGACGGCGGGTCGTTCTGCACCCGCCGGGTGAGTGCCATCCAGCACGGCCAGACGATCTTCAGCATGTCGGCGTCGTTCCAGGCCGACCAGAGCGGGATCGAACATCAGGACGAGATGCCGGCCGCGCCCGGTCCCGACGATCTGCCGGGCTTCCGGTCCGGGGGCGCGTTCGACGACGCCGGGTTCGCACAGTTCGACGAATGGGACGTCCGGATCGTGCCGCGCGACCGGGTGCAGAAGGTGCCCGGCAAGGCTTCCCAACAGCAGGTGTGGTTCCGGCACCGCGATCCGCTGCCGGACGACTCGGTGTTGCACATCTGCGCGCTGGCCTACCTCAGCGATCTCACGCTGCTCGGTTCGGCACAGGTGAATCACCCCGACGAGCGCAAGCATCTGAACATCGCGTCGCTGGATCACGCGATGTGGTTCATGCGCCCGTTCCGGGCCGATGAATGGCTGCTGTACGACCAGTCCTCGCCGTCGGCGTGCGGTGGCCGGGCCCTGACCCAGGGCAAGCTGTTCAACCAGTACGGCGAGATGGTCGCGTCCGTCATGCAGGAGGGGCTGACCCGCTACCAGCGGGACTTCACCCCGCCCGCCAAGTGACGGTGCGGGTGGGGGTGCTCGCCCTGCAGGGTGATACCCGCGAGCACCTGGCGGCGCTGCGCGAAGCCGGCGCCGAAGCGCTGACGGTCCGCCGACTGCCCGAACTGGAAGCCGTGGACGCCCTGGTGATCCCGGGCGGTGAATCGACGGCGATCAGCCATCTGCTGCGCGAGTTCGAATTGCTGGAGCCGTTGCGCGCGCGGTTGGCCGACGGGATGCCTGCCTACGGTTCGTGTGCGGGAATGATCCTGCTGGCCACCGAGATCCTGGACGCCGGGGCCGACGGGCGCAAGGCCGAACCCCTGCGCGGTATCGATATGACGGTGCGGCGCAACGCTTTCGGGCGACAGGTCGACTCTTTCGAAGAAAACGTCGAATTCGTGGGTCTGGACACCGAGGTGCACGCGGTGTTCATCCGCGCGCCGTGGGTGGAAAGGGTCGGCGCCGGCGTCGAGGTGTTGGCGCGCGCCGGTGGACATCCCGTCGCGGTGCGACAGGGCCGCATGCTGGCCACGGCGTTCCACCCCGAAGTGACCGGTGATCGCCGGGTGCACAAGCTTTTCGTCGACTCGTTGCGGTGAACGTTCGGCCAACGCCGGCATGGAGTTTGCTGTCACAGCGACGGTAGGTGCCGCGCACAGCTTGTTCACATGTAACAAGTCCTCAATGGCAGTGTGACAACAGCGCCATACGAGACCGCGACACCCGATACCGCCCAAGCCGTCTCCGACGTCCCCGCGCCGACGGCCAGCCGGCAGCGCTGGGCGCTGCCGCTGCTGTTGCTCGGCACCGCGGTGCTCTACCTGTGGAACATCACCGTCAACGGGATGGGCAACCAGTTCTACGCCGCGGCGGCCCAGGCCGGGTCCGTGAACTGGGAGGCGCTGCTGTTCGGGTCACTTGATCCGCACAACTTCATCACCGTGGACAAGCCGCCGGTGTCGCAGTGGGTGATGGGCCTGTCCGGTCAGATCTTCGGATTCAGCAGTGCCAGCATGCTGGTGCCCGAGTCGCTGATGGCCGTCGGCTCGGTCTGGCTGCTCTACGCCGCCGTGCGCCGGATCAGCGGGCCGCGCGCCGCGCTGCTCGCCGGCGCCGCGCTGGCCCTGACGCCGGTGGCGGCGTTGATGTTCCGGTTCAACAATCCCGACGCGGCGATGGTGCTGCTGATGACGGCCGCCGCGTACTGCGCCGTCCGCGCGCTGGGAGACCACGGCGCCCGCTGGATGGCACTGGCCGGGGTGGCGCTGGGGTTCGCCTTCCTGGCCAAGATGCTCGAAGGGCTCATGTCGATGCCCGCGGTCGGACTGGTGTATCTGATCGCCGCGCCGGTCGTGCTGCGGACCCGGCTGCTGCACCTGGTGGGCAGTCTCGCGGCGTTCCTCGCGGCGTCCGGATGGTACGTGCTGCTGACCCTCATCTGGCCCGCGTCCTCACGGCCGTATCTGGCGGGTTCCACCGACGACAACTTCATGAACCTGGTGTTGGGCTACAACGGATTCGGCCGGGTGCTCGGCCACAACAACTACGGATTTCAGCACGGGGCACAGATCGGCGCGTCGGCCGGGCAGGCCGTCGCCCAGCCACACCGCGGCACGGGGGGCTGGGGCGACCAGCAGCAGGGCCTGCCGCGGCTGTTCACCGGCGAGTTCGGTTACGAGATCGGCTGGCTGCTGGTCGCCGCGCTGCTCGCGACGGTGCTGGTGCTGATCTCGCGCGGGCGCGSGCCCCGCACCGATCTGGKGCGGGCCGCCACCATCCTGTTCGGCGGCTGGCTGCTGATCGACGGCCTGGTACTGAGCTTCATGAAGACCAACGTGCATCCCTATTACTGCATGTCGCTCGCTCCGGCGGTGGCGGCGATGTTCGCCATCGGCCTGCACGAGATGTGGCAGCGGCGGGAGAGCTGGTTCGGCCGAATCGGTCTGGCGGGTCTGCTGCTGGCCACCGGCGGCTGGAGCTGGTGGATCCTGGGCCGCAACGCGAGTTGGCTGCCGCCGCTGCGCTGGGTGATCCTGGCGGTGACCGTGCTCGCGACGGCCACGCTGCTGTGGTCGCTGGCAACGCATCAGCGCCGCTGGGTCGCGCCGGCCGCCGTGGCGGTCGGCGTGCTGGCCGGCCTCGCGGGTTCGGCGGCGTACTCGCTGGCCACCGTCGGCCAACCGCACAGCGGTGGAGGTCCGTCGGTGGGCCCGGCGCAGGCCGACGACCGGCATGGCGGCTGGGGCCAGGACAAGGACGACGCCCAACTCGATGCCCTGTTGAAGAACGCCGGCACACCGTGGTCGGCGGCGATCAACCGGTCCTCGGCGGCGTCGTCGCTCGAATTGTCCACCGGCACAGCGGTCATGGCTATCGGCGGGTTCACCGGAAGTGACCCGGTGCCCACCTTGAGCCAATTCAAGGACGACGTCGCCGGCCGCCAGGTCGGCTACTACATCCTGCCGGACTCCAACGGCCACGGCGGTTTCGGCCGTAACGTGCACACCGACATCTCGGATTGGGTCAAGGCCACCTTCACGCCCGTCAAGGTCGGCACGAACACGGTGTACGACCTGAGCAAGCCGAAGGCCGATTAGACGACCTGAAGCAGCAGCGCTTATCGCCGGTGACCTCGCCACGTAGAGTGGACAGCCAGAGTTGGAGCAGAAAGAGGGCGTACCTGCATGAGCGGCCATTCCAAGTGGGCCACCACGAAGCACAAGAAGGCGATCGTCGACGCCCGCCGCGGCAAGAACTTCGCCAAGTTGATCAAGAACATCGAGGTCGCCGCGCGCMCCGGCGGCGGCGACCCGGGTGGCAACCCGACCCTCTACGACGCCATCCAGAAGGCCAAGAAGACCTCGGTGCCCAACGACAACATCGAGCGGGCGCGCAAGCGCGGCGCAGGTGAAGAGGCCGGCGGCGCCGACTGGCAGACCATTACCTACGAGGGCTACGGCCCCAATGGTGTGGCTGTCCTGGTCGAATGTCTGACCGACAACAAGAACCGCGCCGCCGGTGAGGTCCGGGTCGCGATGACCCGCAACGGCGGCAACATGGCCGATCCCGGATCGGTGTCCTACCTGTTCACCCGCAAGGGCGTGGTGACCCTGGAGAAGAACGGGCTGACCGAGGACGACGTGCTGGCCGCGGTCCTGGAAGCCGGGGCCGAGGACATCAACGACCTGGGTGAGAGCTTCGAGATCATCTCCGAGCCCACCGACCTGGTCGCGGTGCGCACCGCCCTGCAGGACGCCGGGATCGACTACGACTCGGCCGAGTCCGGCTTCCAGCCGTCGGTGAGTGTGCAGGTGGACCTCGAAGCGGCCCGCAAGGTGCTCAAACTCGTCGACGCGCTGGAAGACAGCGATGACGTGCAAGAGGTGTACACCAACGTGGACATCCCCGAGGACGTCGCCGCCGCGCTCGACGAGGACTAGCTGTGATGTCCAGGGAGGTTGGTCAGTCGGGTGACCGGCGGTTGACCTCCGAGGGCGGAGTGGGCTCGGTGGTGATTGTAGAAGTGCAGCCACTCGGGCAGTGCTGTGTCGCGTTGGCTGGTTGATTCATAGAACCGGGCGTAGGCCCAGCCGTCGCCCAGGGTGCGGTGAAAGCGCTCGATCTTGCCGTTGGTCTGCGGCCGGTAGGGTCGCGTGCGTTTCGGGGTGATGCCCAGCTCGCAGCAGGCGTCGCGCCAGGCGTAGGACCGGTAAGCCGATCCGTTGTCAGACAACACTC
>NZ_JBFUFU010000008.1:0-33995 GCF_056403275.1 Mycobacterium sp. P2_H7
CCGCCACCAACGCCTTCTACGAAAACATGGCCTGGCGCTGGCCCAACTGGGCCAAACTGTTCTTCAACAACAAAGGCGTCGCCGCCCACACCACCGACATCTGCCAGAACTACCCCGCCAACGACATGTCCGTCTGGGACTGGCACTAACCACCCGACAAGAACACCGACTGGTTCCCACCGGCCCGCTTGGCTTGGAACATCGCCTGATCCGCATTGTCGAGCAGGCTCTCCCAGACCAGGGCGGCGTCGACCGCCCCGGTGTCGAAGGCGGCGACCGGCGCACTGGTCACGCCGATGCTGCCGGTGACGGGCACCGAATCGGTGGGCGAGCAGACCGCCGCACACACGAGTTCGGCAGCCCTCGCGCAGTCGGCCGCGGGCATGACCGCCGTGACCAGGAACTCTTCCCCGCCCACCCGCGCGACGACGGAGTGCGGGCCGATGGCCAACTGGATGCGGCGCGCGCTGCGGATGAGCACCTCATCCCCGATACCGTGCCCGTGTACCTCATTGATGTCTTTGAAGCGGTCCAGGTCAGCGAGAATGACGACAATGTGATCCGCGGCAGATGCTCTGCCAGACAACAGATTTCGCAGGTGTAGACGCATTCCGCGGCGATTGAGCAGGCCGGTCAGCGGGTCGCGCACCGACTCGTTGGCCTCGTTCTGCAGTGTCCAGATGCCGAATTGAATGCCGACCGGCGCAAAAGCCAAACTGGCTCCGGCGATCAGCTTCACGATCCCCAGCGCAATATCACCACCGGCGTCGTAGGCCGCATTGATCGCGAGTAGCAAGACCGTGATGAAAATCCAGACCGAGTGCAGCAGAAGCAGTTTCGCGCCCGCGTAGAAAACCAGGTAGAACGACAGCAGGACCAGGACCGTCGGCGCGAACCCCACAACCGACGCGTTCGTGTTGACCAGCGCGAACATGGCCATGGACACATCCATGTACACGACGAACACCCGCGACGTCGTCCTGTTCGGCCAACCGCCGAACCACCACCTCAACGCCCACGCCGCGGCACCGACGGAGAAGGCCGCAGCCAGGACGCGGGACGGCACGGCCCCCGGTCCCGCCGGCGAGAATTGGATGATGGCCGTGATGACGGCGACCATCATGACGCCGGCACCGATCAAGACCTTGTTGACCCGCATGAGTCCGTGCGAGGTGAAGTAGGCGACCTGAGCGTCGTATTCGACCGGGGTGTGCCACCACCCGGCAAGCATTCTGGACACCGAGGATCCGCGGGGGTCCTCAATGGGAATCCACGGTCCCGCAAGGGAATCGGGCCTGCTCAGAACCATCGGGCAAGTGTAGGGTAAACGCAACGGGACTAATTGACGTTTGGCCGATGACAATTCCCAACGCAAACATCCACACCAGATCGCCGGTGTTACAGAAAAAATGGCCGTTGCCGGTCGTACGGAGCGCGCCTCGCACTTGTGATTCCGCAACGATGACGAGCAAACAGAACCTGCGGTTTTACGACGACGTCATTCGGTTCGTCCTCAACCGTCGCAGATGCCGGCGGCCTTCTCTTCGCTGATGATTTGTTGCACCGGCTGGCCGAGGTGGGCGGCGAAGTCGTCGGTGGCCCGCATGTTCCACACGCCGCCTTCATAGACCATGAACCGGGACCCGCCCGCGCCGTGGTTCGCCACCCGCACGATCGCTTGCCCGTCGGGCTCCATGCGCAAACCCGAGACGGAAAGACGCGGCCCGGACTTCTTGCAGGTCTGGTAGAACTCGACGAAGTCGGAGCGTGTGATGCCGTGGCGGACATCCTGCGCCATCCGCTCCCAGACCTCGGCGTAGTCGCCGTCGGCGAAGTGGTCGACGATGGTTTGTGCGGCGACGGTGGCGGCACCCAGGGTCACCGGGGCGCCACCTGGGGTTTCTTCGGGGTAGGCGGCAAGCTGCGGCACCGGCGAAGCGGATGTGCCATAGGACGTGCCGCACGCCGTGGCGACCAAGGCGACAGCCACTGCCGCGGTGGATGCCAGGACGGATCTCATCCCGGGCACATTAGTGGGGTTTCGGTGAAATTGTCGGCCTATCCGGTGCAACCCTGTCCGGATGGAGGGGTACGCACGGCTCATTGACAGCGGCGAGCTGCGGTTTCAGTGCGATGGAATCCGGCTGAATCTAAGCAGAGATGACCCGGCCGGCAATCTCCACCGCGTGATCGGCGAACCGTTCGTAGTAGCGGCTCAGCAGCGTGACGTCGACCGCGGCGGCCGCACCGTGCGGCCAGTCAGAATTCATGACGACGGAGAACAAATGCCTGTGCAGGTCGTCCATGGCCTCGTCATCAAGCGCCACCTGCGCCGCCGTCGCGGAATCATGTTCGAGCACAACATGTTTGGCGTCATTGCCGATGCACACGGCGATGCGGCCCATCTCGGCGAAGTCATCGCGGACCTCATCCGGTACGGCGGTGACGGGGTGCCGCCGGCGCACGATCTTGGCGACATGCAGGGCCAGGGCACCCATCCGTTCGGCGTCGGCCACGTTCTTCAGTGCGCTCACCACTGCGCGGAGGTCCCCGGCGACCGGTGACTGAAGCGCCAGCACGGTGAACACCTCGGTTTCCAGCCGACCGCACCGGTAGGTGATGTCCTCATGCCGATCCAGCACGTCTTCGGCGACGCTCAGGTCCGCTTCCAGGAGCGCATGCGTCGCCTGGTGCATGGCATCACCACTGAGTTCGCATAAATCGGCCATCCCGGTGGTGAGGGCAGCGAGCTGCTCCTGAAATGCCGTCCGCATGGGGCTCCAAAGGTCCGAAGTGAGGAATGGACCGGTCTATACCCCTGCGGACCTGGAATTACACCTCTGCCTCGGCGGCCGCCTGCACCCTGCCGCGCGGATAGGGGAGGTCGATGTCGTGGGCGTCATAGGCGCGGTGGATCTCGCGCCGCAGCCGGCGCTGCACCGCCCACTGCGCGTTTGGCCGCGTCTTGATGGTCATCCGCAGCTTGACCAGGTCCGGCGACCACTCCTGGACGCCGAGCATCTTGGGTTCGCCCAGCACCTTCTCCGCAATGCCGGGATCCTTCACGGCCTCCGCGGCGGCATCGACCGCGACCTGCTCGGCGCGTTCGACGTCGGCAGTCAGGGCGACCGGGAATTCGATACGCGCCACCGCGTAGCCCTGACTCATGTTCCCGACCCGGGCGATCTCGCCGTTGCGGACGTACCAGAGCGTGCCGTCGATATCGCGCACCGTGGTGATCCGCAACCCCACGCTTTGTACCTCGCCGGTCGCATCGCCCAAGTCGACGGTGTCTCCCACGCCGTACTGGTCCTCCAGCAGCATGAACACCCCGGAGACGAAATCGCGGACCAGGTTCTGCGCACCGAACCCGATGGCCAGTCCGATGACACCGGCGGACGCGATGAACGGCGCGATGTTCACGCCCACCACGTTGAGAACCGCCAGGCTCAACCACACCAGCAGCACGATCGAGACCGTCGACTTGAGCACCGAGCCGATCGTCTGGGCCCGCTGAAGTCGGCGTTCGGCGTTCTTCTGATCGGAGGGCGATGGTATGCGGCCTCGCAGAGTCCGCAACATGGCGGGGCCACCCTGGGGTTTGTCGTCACTCTTGCGCCGCTGGCCGCTGGCCCGGTCGATCATCCGGTGCGCGATGTACCGCAAGACCAGCACCACCACCGTGTAGATGACGATGCGCGTCGGCACCTCGATGAGCCAATGCCGGTTTGTATCTGTCCAGTCGAAAGCTAGGGCGTGAACGTCCATCAGGTTGACGTAGCCATCCAGGCCGATCCGCAAACCCTGCTCTCGTCAGCGGGGGTGTCGATCACGCGAGGCGGCCTGACCGCTCGGGGAACACCACCGGGGTGGACACTAGGACGTGGCCCTTTCTGCAACAGTGTTCAAAGTCGAACTCGGCGTCTCCGATGTCGATCACGGTTACTACGCCGATCACACGCTGACCGTTGCCCGTCATCCCAGTGAGACCGATGAGCGGATGGTGGTGCGGTTATTGGCATTCGGACTGCGAGCACACCGGCTCAGCGACGTCGACGGGGAGTTGGCGTTCGGGGCGGGCCTGTCCACCCCTGGTGTACCCGACCTGCGGCTCGCGGACTACACGGGCCGGATCCTGGAGTGGATCAACGTCGGCCAGCCCGATGAACGCGCCTTGGGCAAGGCGGCCGGCCAGGCCGAACAGGTGGTGTTGTTCCCGTTCGCTGCCGGCGTGGCCACCTGGTGGCGCACTGTGGGACCCAAAGTGGCGGGGCTGTCGAACCTGTCAGTGGTACAGATACCGCACGCACCGGTGCAGCAACTGGCCCAGACTGTCGATCGACGGGTCTCGGCGCAGGTGATGCTGATGGAAGGTCAGGTGACGATGACCGTGGGCGGTGTCGACGTCACCTTCACGCCCGAGCCATTGAAGTGAACGTCTGAGCCAGGGTGGCTGGCCTGGTCTACAGAGTCAGCGCCACGGACGCTGATGTCAGCGTTATCAGAGCAGGTCGGCGAAAAGTTCTACCACCCCGGGCCTTTGCGAGCGGCGGACGAAGCTCAGCGGGCTGGAACCGTTGGAAAGCTGGGCGTTGGCATCTGCGCCGTGGCTGAGGAGCAGTCGGGTAATTGGGACGGCACCGGAGGTGGTGTTGCGGACCGCCTTGTACAGAGGCGTTTCGCCCTTGGTGTTGGCGGCGTTGACGTCCGCGCCCGCTTCAAGGAGCCGGGTGGTGTTGGTGACGCGGTATTCCTTGGCTACGCGCGCGTTGTCGGCCGCCAAGGCGGGGTTGGTCTGGGCGGCAATGTTTTTCAGCCCGACCGGCGGGTCGATGGTGGCGTAGTGCAGGGGTGTGCGGCCCGCTTGGTCGACGTCTTGAGTCACGCCGGCCACATCGCGACGTTGGCGGCAATCGCTTCGCTGTAGTTGCGGTGCGCCAGGGCAGCGCCTCGCGCAGCTGGGTGAGGCTTTCGCGCATCTGCCCTTCGGCTTTCATCCACTCGTCATGGCGGGTCTTCTGCGCGTCGGCCCCCTCCCCCATCCAGGTGCCATGCAGTTCATTGACCTGCTGATCCACCTGGGCAGCCAGGTCTTCAACCCTCGCTTCGAAGGCTTGCAGTCTGTCGGCGAAGGCGAGCAGGACCTCCAGGTCCACTTTGTAGCCGGTCATTGCAGCATCCGGTCGGCGACGGCGTGCACCGCCTGGGCGGAGTCGGCGTCCTGCTCCTCGTAGGCCATCCCGGCCTCGGACAATCGCGCCGACGTTTCGGCCAATGAGTCGGTCAAGCTCCTCGCGCAATTCTTCGGCGTGATTGCTCAGCGCCTGAGCAGTCGCGAAGACAGCCGACGACTCGACGCGCTACTGATCAGACATCGCGTTCCCACACCCACCGCGACCGCAGCCCCCGCTGCGCGTGCGTACAGCTTAGAGGCAGGAACCCCTACTCAGCAGTCGCGCAACCGCATTCATCCTGCCCGGCGGTCACGTGCACTGATCTGGCGACGGATTCGGACGATTTCCGCCGGAGCTGGTGGACGATCGGTCACCCCCAGAATCGCGGCGCCGATCTCGACGTCAGTGACCGGACCGCCCTGCTCGAGTAAATCCTCGGCAATCGCCTCGGCTTCGGCATCTGACACTGCACGCGGCAGCGTGGCAAGAAGCCCGAGACGACTGATACCGCCGCCACACACAAACGCGATCACTCTGCGCCAACGGTCCACGTCGACCCTTCCCCGAAACCCTGATCATCCGCGATTTCCGGCGGACATACCCCGAATTGAGCGTGGTCAATCGTCGATCGCGCCACGACGGCATCACGTCAGAATCGGTCGCAGCGCACCGCGCGTCGCCTCGCAGTTCATTCCGCGGTAGTACGGCACACCATTCGCTCCACCGGCTTCAACTTCGTACGGCGTCGTCGTCGAAGCCACCCTTGTCCCATAACGCTACGGCGCGTAGCGTAACTCGGCGTGACGCGCAGCTTCCACGCCGGACAGCCGTTTGACACCTCCGACGCCGACATCGCGGCAGCCCTGGAGGACGTCAGCATCCCCACCCTGCTGCTGTCGCTGGTGCACCTCACCGGCGACCCGTCCTACATCAGCGACTTCAAGCAGGCCGGCCTGTTCCTCAATGAGGTGCAGGGCTTCATGAGCGAGGACGACAAGGCCCGTGCCCGCGCCGCCGCGCTGCCGGTGATCGCCGCGTACCGCGACCGCGGCTGCCCGGTTCCCGACCCCCTGCCCGCCGAGCTGGTCAAGGAGATGCTCGACTGGGCGGCCTGCGAGACCGTCGACGACGACAACCTGCCGCTGATGCTCGATGAACTCGACCTGGCAGGCATCGACCCGCGCCGCCCCACCGCGCTGACCGCAGCCGAGGACTTTCACGTCGTCGTCATCGGCTGCGGCGAGTCCGGCGTGCTGGCCGGGGTGCGCCTCAAGCAGGCCGGCATCCCGTTCACCATCGTGGAGAAGAATGCCGGACCGGGCGGAACCTGGTGGGAGAACAGCTATCCCGGCGCACGGGTGGATGTGGCGAATCATTTCTACTGTTTCAGCTTCGAGCCGAGCAATCACTGGGAGCACTTCTTCGCCGAACAGCCCGAGCTGCGCCGGTACTTCCGTGACGTGGTCGACCGCCACGACCTGGAAGCCCACATCCGATGGAACACCGAAGTCCTCTCTGCAACATGGCAAGACGACCTTTGGCACGTCACGGTGCGGTCGGCCGAGGGAACGCAGACGCTGAAGGCCAACGCGGTCATCACCGCGGTCGGGCAGCTCAATCGGCCGCAGATCCCCGACTTCCCCGGAGCCGACACGTTCGCCGGCCCGTCGTTCCACTCCGCGAAGTGGAACCACGACGTCGATGTCACCGGTAAGCGGGTGGCACTCGTCGGTGCGGGCGCGAGCGGGTTCCAGATCGCCCCGGCCATCGCCGACAAGGTCGCACACCTGACGGTGTTCCAGCGCACCGCGCAGTGGATGTTCCCCAACCCGATGTATCACGATCGGGTGCCCGACGGCGCCCGGTGGGCGATGGCGCATCTGCCGTATTACGGTCGCTGGTACCGCTTTCTGCTGCTGTGGCCCGGCGCGGACAAGGGCTTGGACGCCGCTCGGGTCGATCCGCAGTACGCCGACCAGGGCAACGCGGTCAGCGACATGAACGCCATGGCCCGCATCATGTTCACCGACTGGATCACCACCCAGGTCGGCGATGACCCCGACCTGCTGGCCAAGGTCTTGCCGGACTATCCCGCCACCGGCAAGCGCACCTTGCAGGACAACGGCAGCTGGCTGTCCACCCTCAAGCGGGACAACGTCGAGCTGGTGCGCACCCCGATCGAGCGGATCACACCGACCGGCGTGATCACCGCCGACGGCATCGAGCATGAGGTCGACATCATCGTGTACGCCACCGGTTTTCGGGCCACCGATGTGCTGTTCCCGATGACCATCACCGGCCGCGACGGTGCCGACCTGCACGACGAATGGGGCACTCGGCCGTTCGCGTACCGCGGGATCACCGTGCCCGGCTTCCCCAACTTCTTCATGACCTACGGTCCCGGTACCCACCTGGCGCACGGCGGCAGCCTCATCATGAATTCCGAGCTGCAGATGCGATACATCAACCAGTGCCTGGAGCACCTCATCACCGAGGGGCTGCGATCCATGGAGCCACTGCCGCAGCCGACCGCGGCGTGGCATGCCAAGTCCCAGGAGGCGATCCGCAAGACGGTGTGGGCGCACCCGTCGGTGAAGCATTCCTACTTCAAGAACGCCGACGGCGAGATCCACACCGTCAGCCCGTGGCGACTGTCCGAATACCGTTCCGCCATAGACGAACCCGTCTGGCGGGATTTCCAGGAGGCATGAGTATGCGTGCGGTCGTCGTGGACAGTGCGGGCCAGATCAGCATCGCTGATCTGCCCGACCCGGAGCTGCCGGGCCCCGACGGTGCGATCGTCGAGGTGAGCGCCACCGGCATCTGCGGATCGGACCTGCACTTCCTGGAAGGCCACTACCCCATCATCGACCCCGTGTCGCTGGGGCACGAAGCGGTCGGTACCGTCGTCGAGATCGGCTCCGAGGTACACGGTTTCAAACCCGGCGACCAGGTGCTGGTGTCCTCGGTCGCCGGCTGTGGGCACTGCGCCGGATGCGCGACGCACGACCCTATCCGTTGTGTACGCGGCCCACAGATCTTCGGGTCGGGCGCCCTGGGCGGCGCCCAGGCCGAGCTGCTCGCCGTGCCCTCCGCGGACTTCCAGCTGTTGGCCCTGCCGGACGGTATCGACACCGACCAGGCTCTGCTGCTGACCGACAATCTGGCCACCGGCTGGGCGGCCGCCAAACGCGCCGACATCCCGATCGGCGGCACGGTTGTGGTCATCGGGCTGGGGGCGGTGGGGATGTGCGCGCTGCAAAGCGCATTCGCCCTCGGTGCCGCAACGGTTTTGGCGGTCGACCCGGTGCAGGCCCGGCGCGACCGGGCTGCGATGCGGGGCGCGGTGCCGTTGTCCCCACCATCGGCTGCGCCGGTGCGCGAATTCACCAACGGACTCGGTGCGGACTCGGTGATCGACGCCGTCGGCACCGACACTTCGATCAACGATGCGATCGACGCCGTGCGTACCGGCGGCACGGTGTCGATTGTGGGCGTGCACGACCTGCAGCCCTATCCGTTGCCGGCATTGGCCTGCTTGATCCGCAGCCTGACGATCCGCCTGACCACCGCACCGGTGCAGCAGACCTGGCCCGAACTGATTCCCCTGCTCCAGGCCGGCCGCTTGGACGTCAGCGGAATCTTCACCACCACAATGCCATTAGAGGCTGCCGCGGCGGGATATGCCGCGGCCATGTCCCGCTCGGGCGAGCACCTGAAGATCCTGCTGGAGCCTTAGGCGAAGGTGCGCTTGAAATACGCGATCATTGCATCGGTGTCAGCCGGGCCGGCGTATCCCAGATAGCCGTCGGGACGCACCACCGCGACCGGCGCCGCGTAGGCCCGCACAAAATCGCCTTTGCTGTCTCGTATCAACGGCAACTCGATGGAATCGACCGCGGCATCCGGATGCGCGATCACATACACGTCCACCAGACCGTGCGCTGCGTCCTGTGCCTGCGCGGCAACCGTTTCCAGGGCGGTCACCGTGGCTGCCGCATCGGCGTACAGCAACACCGCATGCCGCGTTCCGGTCAGCAGGGTGAACAACCGGAATGGGTCGGTCACCGCGTCCCTGGTCAACCCGCGCGCGTCGGGTGCCCGGGTGCCTGCACCCTCGGCGACGATCGGACTGCCGGCGTAGTCGATCAACAACTGGGCCTCCCGGCGCATCACGAAGTCGATGTCCGTGGAGTCGGCACCCATGCCCTCGCGCGCACTGCGCACCGTACGCCCCACCACATCCTCACCGATCGGCCGGCGCTCTGCGTCATAGCTGTCCAATAGTGCCGGCCCAGCGTGACCGGAAACGGCCAGCGCGAGTTTCCATGCCAGGTTGTGCGCGTCCTGAATTCCGGTGTTCATTCCCTGCGCGCCGGTCGGCGGATGGATGTGCGCGGCATCGCCGGCAACGAACACCCGGCCCCAACCATAGGCGTCGACAATCCGGTGGCTGATCCGGAACACCGACGACCAGCGCACGTTCCTCGCCGTCGTCGGTTCTGGCGACAGCCGGTCCAACACCGCCTGGATGTGGTGGAGTTCAGGCGCTTTGGCACCTTCGAAGCCGTGTTGGATACCGCCAGCGGTGGCTGTTTTCAGGTCGTCCGGAACCAGCATCGACATTCGGTACCGCCCTCGCCCCGGCAGCGGGATGCACACCAGCAGATCATCGGTGACACCGTCGGTCTGGTGCATGGCCCGCACCGTGTAGCCCGTCGGCAGTGACCAGTCCACCTCGACGTCGCCGAGCATGTACTGCTCCTCGAAGGCGGCGCCTTCAAAGGTCAGTCCGAGAGTCTTTCGGACGATCGAATGGGCGCCGTCCGCACCGACCAGATACTTCGCGGACACGGTCTGCAACGCGCCGTCCCCGTCGCTCAGGGTGGCGGAGACACCGTCGGGGTCCTGCTCGAAACCGCTCAGACGCAGCCCTCGTTCGATCGCCACGCCGCGGGTGGCGAGTTCGTCACGCAGAATGCGCTCGGTGGCGTACTGCGGCAGGCCGATGAAGCGGAAGGGAACGTCGCCGGGCAGTGCCAGTTCGATCTGACCGGCCGGCTGGCCGTTGACATAGATCAACTGCCCGCGTAGCTGCACAGCGGCGTCGAGCACCTGGGTGAGCAGCCCCATCCGCTCGAACAGCTCCAATGTACGAGGCTGTACCCCAACGGCCTTCGCGTACTGCGGGGGTTCCAGCAGTGGGTCGACGATGCGTACCGCGACACCACGCCTGGCGAGTTCGATGGCCGCGGTCAGCCCGATCGGTCCAGCGCCTGCGATGAGTACGTCGGTATCGGCCACGCCGAAAGTATGCCCGAACGCAAATAGATTGTGGTGCTTTTCCTCTAGCTCCGGCCCGCCTCGGCGGATGCGGAATTATCCGGCCGACCGCATCCGTTCCAGTACATGACCCTGGCATGACAACTGACGATGACAACTGACAACTGACAACTGACAAACCGAGGAGCATCCGATATGTCCGTCCTCTACACCGCCAAAACCCACACCACCGGTGGTCGCCAAGGTGAGTCCTACAGCGCTGACGGCAACCTCGACATCCAGCTCACCCCACCCGGGGCCAACGGCACCGGCACCAACCCCGAGCAGCTCTTCGCCGCAGGCTGGTCGGCCTGCTACCTGAGCGCGATGGGACTGACCGCAGGCCAGTACGACGTGAAGCTGCCCGCCGAGACCGCGGTGGACGCCGAGGTGGACCTGGTCAACACCGACGGCGCTTTCTCCCTTGAGGCTCGGCTCAACGTGAGCATCCCCGGTGTCGACCCTGCGGTAGCCCGCAAGATCGTCGACGCCGCGCACGAAGTGTGCCCCTACTCCAAGGCCACCCGCGGCAACATCCCGGTGACCATCAACGTCATCTGACGGGCACGGCCGCGCCGTTCAGTGCTGGCAGCGGTCCCGGAAATCCTTCAGCGGCTGGCGAATACCCTGGAAATCGGCCTGCACCGCGGGATTGGCGTCCAGGTAGTTGCGCACCTGCTCACGTTTGGCGTCGCGATCCAGATCCTTGAGGCTGGTGAAGAATCCGTTCACATCCGGATGGGTGAACAGATAGACCGACGTCGACGCGCTGACACCCGCACTGATCCCGGCGAGGTCGCCCGCGGTGCAATTGGGCGGCGGATCGGCCAGCGCCGGCGCGGCCGTCCCGACCAGGATGGCCGCCCCGGCCAGTCCGGCCCCGAAGACTCGTTTCCAGGTGTTCACCAGCGCTCCTCGAATCGGTTGGTCACTTATCCTCCACCGCGGCCACCACCACCGTGGTGGCCACCCCCACCGCCGCCCCCACCGGGACGCCACGGTCGGTCCGGCGGATCGATGGCGATGGACAAGCCGTCATCGCACAGCCAGTCGTATTCGCACGGGTACGGGACGTACGGTCCCTGGAACCCTGCGCCGGTCCCGCCGTCGGGGCCCCGCACGCTGCCTTGCGCGCACACCGTCGTCCCATTGGCGTTGGTGCAGTCCGCCGCGGCCGTCGGCGCCGACGAGATGCCCAACGGGATGGCCAACGCCACCGCAGCAAGACCCGTCATCGCGTACCGCTGGACTGTGCGCACCCTGTGAGGATAGGCCAGCCCGGCGGCCCCCGGTGCTACTCCGCCAGATCCAGGGTCGGCGTCGGCCGGGAGAACCCGCGGGTGACCGCCAGCAGCCAGACGAATCCGATGGCCAGCCAGATCAACCCGACGACCAGGGCGGTACCGGACAGACTGGTCCACAGCCACAGCGTCAGCACGAAACCGATCAACGGCAGCACCAGACTTCCGAGCAGCTGCGCGCCCTCGCGTTCCTTCAGGTCCACGAAGTAATGCTTGATCACCGACAGGTTCACCACCGAGAATGCCACCAGCGCACCGAAACTGACGACCGACGCCAACAACGCCAGGTCGACGAAGATCGCCGCCAGCGAGATGACGGAGACGAACGCGATCGCGTACACCGGTGTGCTGAAACGCAGTGAGACGTGGCCGAACACCTTGCGCGGCAGGATTCCGTCGCGGCCCATCGCGAACAGGATGCGCGCGACCGACGCCTGCGAGGTGATGGCCGACCCGAGCGCACCCGCGACGTAGGCCGCGGTGAAGAAGGAGTTCAGGAACTGCCCACCCGCGGTGGTCATGACCTCCAGTGAGCCGGAGTCGACATCGGCGAACTGGTTGGACGGGTACACCAACTGCGAGACGTAGGACAGGACGATGAAGATCAGTCCCGACACCACGGTGGCGATCATGATGGCCCGCGGGACGGTGCGCTTCGGATCCTTCGCCTCTTCGGAAAGCGTTGAGACCGCATCGAACCCGAGGAAGGACAGACACAGGATCGCCGCGCCTGCCAGGATCGGGTCGAAGCCGCCCGCGGTGCCGTCGCCGCGTAGCGGGGCCATCACATCGACCGTGCCGGAGTGCGAGACGGCGACGAAGGCCATGATGACGAACACCACGATGAAGATCGCCTGGATTCCGATGATCAGGAAGTTGGCCCGGTCGACCGACACGATGCCGACGATGTTGAGCACCGTCACGATCGCAATGGTGACGAGGACGATCAGCCACGCCGGGATGGCCGGGATGGCCGCGTTCAGGTAGATGCCGATGACGAGGTAGTTGAGCATCGGCAGGAACAGGTAATCCAGCAGCAGCGACCAGCCGGCGAGGAAGCCGATGGGTGCGCCGAACGACTTCTGGGTGTACGTGTAGGCCGATCCCGCCACCGGATACGCGGTGGCCATCCGTGCGTAGGAACGCGCGGTGAACACCATGGCGGCCAGCGTGACCAGGTAGGCCACCGACAGCCGGCCGCCCGTGGTCTCGGTGACGATGCCGTAGGTGGTGAACACCGTCAGCGGCACCATGTACACCAGTCCGAACAGGACCAGCGACGGCAGGCCGAGCACCCGTTTCAGGTTGCCTTCGGTCTCCGGGATCGTCTCAGACATGGTGGTGCCTTTCACTGTTCGGCTGCGTACGCACGCCGGCCCTGCAAGTAAGTGCCGCGTACCCGCAATCCGGGGAGGTCGAGCGCGGCGGTGGTGGTGGGATCGCCGTCCAGCCAGACCAGATCGGCGCTGGCCCCCGGCACGATGCGGCCCCAGGTGTTCTCGGCGAAGGCCTGGTGGGCCACCGCCGCGGTGTAGGACGACAGCGCCCGCTCGATGGGCACGATCTCCTCTGGGATCCAGCCCCCTTGCGGGTCGCCTTCAGCGGTGCACCGCGAGACGGCGACTGCGATCCCGTCCAGCGGAGCCCCCGAGGACACCGGCCAATCGGAGCCGAATGCCAGTGCCGCCCCCGATGTTTCGAGGGTGTGCATGCGGTACTGCTTGTCGGAACGTTCGACGCCGAGCCGGGGAATGGTCAGCACCGTCATCAGCGCGTCCATCTGCGCCCACAGCGGCTGCATGTTGGGGATGACCCCGAGCGCGGCGAACCGGTCGATGTCGGCGTCGTCGACCAGCTGGGCGTGGGCGATGACGGGGCGACGGTCCCGCGGGCCGTTGTGCTTCACGACGTATTCGATGGCGTCCAGTGCTTGGCGTACCGCGGCGTCACCGATCGCGTGGATGTGGATCTGGAAACCGAGCTCGTCGACCTTCTGGGCGGCCCGCGCCAGCGAGTCGCCCTCCCACAACGTCATACCGTGCGAGTGCAAACCCGAGCAGTACGGCGCGAGCAGCGCCCCGGTCTCGTTCTCCACCACCCCGTCGGCGAAGAACTTCACCGTGTTCGCGGTCAGCAGCGGCGAGTCCAGTTCGCGGACCCGGTCCCGCGCGGCCGCGTATTGCTGTACCTGCGCGTCGAAATGGCGTGGGTCGGCGTAGAACGCCAGGTTGAACCGCATCCGCAACACCCCCGCGGTGGCGGCGGCGATATAGGTGTCGACGTCGGCGGGTTCCACCCAGGCGTCCTGCACCCAGGTGACGCCGCGGGCCAGGAAGTAGTCGGCGGCCGTACCGAGGGCAGCGACGCGCACCGCCTCGTCCTGTGGCGGCATGACATCGCTCACCAGGTCGGTGGCGCCCCACTCCCGCAGGGTGCCCAGGACGGTTCCGTCGTCGCGGCGCGGGATCTCCCCGAGGACGGGATCCGGGGTGTCGTCGGTGATGCCGGCGCGTTGCAGTGCAACGGAATTCACCCAGAACGTGTGATAGTCCCAGGCACGCAACACCACCGGCCGGTCGGGCACTGCGGCGTCGAGCCAGCGCGCGTCGAACAGACCGCCCGGGACCAGACTGCCGTCATAGGACGCACCGGCAATCCACTCAAGGCCGGGGTTCTCGGCGGCGAATCGGGCGACCTCGGCGACGATTTCGTCGACCGATCCGCAGGGGCGGACCTGTGGGCCTGCCGATTCCAGCCCGCCGTAGAGCGGATGGGCGTGCCCGTCACCGAAGGACGGCATCAGGAATCCACCCTGGAGGTCGACGATCTCGTCGGCGTGCGCGTCGCGGGCCTGCTGCCCCAGCGCCACCACGACGCCGTCGGCGACGAGGAGGGCGTCCGAGGTCTGCGCTCCAGTCCAAATAGTTCCGTTGTCAAACAGTGTCGCCACGTTGGGCACCCTACGCCCGGACATCTACGCGCGCAGGCTTATCGGTGACGGCTGCTGCTGGGTGATGCAATGGATTCCGCCGCCCCGCTCGAAGAGCGGCCGCGCGTCCACGCTCACCACAGGGCGCCCCGGATACTGCTCGGCGAGGATGGCGACGGCATCGGCATCGCGCGGATCGCCGAAGCTGCAGGCGATCACACCGCCATTGACCACCAGGTGGTTGATGTAGCTGTAGTCGACGTAGCCCTCGGCGTCGCGCAGGACCGCGGGCGCGGGCATCTCCACAATCTCGAAGAGGTCTTCCAAGGCACCTCGGATCTCCTTGGACACCAACGTGTCCGGGTGCTCATCGGCGGTCTGGGAGTGCAGCAGCAACCGGCCCGGCGACGTGATGGCGGCGACGATGTCGACATGCCCCCTGGTACCGAAACGCTGTGAGTCACGTGTGAGCCCACGCGGCAACCACACGACATCGGTCGCGCCGATGGTGCAGGCCAGCTCGGCTTCGACCTGTTCCTTGCTCAGTCCGGGATTTCGGCCGGGGTCGAGCTGCACGGTCTCGGTGACCAGCACCGTGCCGTGCCCGTCGACCTGGATACCGCCACCCTCGTTGACCAACGCCGAGGCCACCACCGGAACCCCTGCGAGCGCGGCGACGGTGGCCCCGATCTTCTCGTCGCGGTCCCAGCGGGCCCAGTCCTGGGCGCCCCATCCGTTGAACACCCAGTCCACCGCGGCCACCGAACCGTCGGCGGCGTGCACGAAGGTGGGCCCGATGTCCCGCATCCACGCATCGTTCAACGGCGCTTCGACGACCTCGATGTCTTGGGAGACATAGCGTTTGGCCGCATCCCGCTCGGCGGGATCGACCAGCATGGTGACCGGCTCGAATTCGGCGATGGCATGCGCGACGGCCGCCCAGGTGGAGCGGGCCTCGTGCTGCTCGGCTTCGGTGTCGCCGAGCGAGTATCCCTGCGACGGGAACGCCATCCAGACCCGATCCTGCGGGGCGCCCTCGGCGGGCATCAGGTACGTCATTTGACGACTGCCGTCGCCGCATGACCTTCGCCGTACGGACGCTCGGCGTCCACCGGTGCGGTCAGTCCGGCGTAACTCTCGGGCCTGCGGGTCAGTAGGAACGGGAACAGCTCAAGCCAGTCGCGGCGCTGATCCAGATCCAGATCGGCGACCAGCACGGCTTCCTCGTCCCGCGGCGCTTGCACCAGTACACGGCCGTACGGATCGGAGATGAACGACGAGCCGTAGAACGACAGCGCGCCTTCGTTGCCGGTGCGGTTGGGCACCACCATGAACAGTCCGCTGTTGATGCCGTTGGCGACGATCACCTGCTGCCACAACGGTTGGGTGTCGAACGTCGGGAACACCGGTTCGGACCCGATAGCCGTCGGGTAGACGACGATCTCGGCCCCACCCAGCGAATAGTTGCGGGCCACTTCGGGAAACCATTCGTCCCAACAGGTCGGCATGCCCAGGCGCGCGCCGAGCCCTTCGGGTTCGTACACCGGGTACGGGTTGCCCTCTGCGGGGCCGGCCCGGAAGTAGGTGTCTTCGTAGTACCCGGCCGAGATGGGGATGTGCATCTTGCGGGTACGCCCGACCAGTTCCCCGGCGGGGGACACCAGGATGGCCGTGTTGTAACCCAAACCATCTGCGGCAGGTGACTTTTCGTAGAGCGAGGCGTGCACGAAGATCCCGTTGGCCCGGGCCGCCTCGGCAGCCAGGGCGAAGGTCGGGCCTTCGGTCAGCTCCTCCGCGTCATCCCCGGGATTCGGGCCGGCCTGGGTGTCGGCCGGGTAGCGCAGCAGGGTGATCTCCGGCAGGAAGACCACCCGGGCTCCTTCGCCGGCGGCCCGGTCGATGCCGTCGCGCAGCACTGTGGCCAGTTCGGTGGCGTCGTCGCGCCAGTGGTGTTGCACGAGCGCGACCCGCAGCGGCGGCCGCTCGGAGGCCGTGGTGCGCGACAACGGCTCGGGTGCGCCGGCGGTCAAGGTCAGCATGTCGATCCCCTAAAACGAATTTGTTTCGTTTATTGTGTGATGGAAGCCACGACTTCGCAAGTGTTCGGGGGAATTCACATGGGCAGACCACCCGTTCCGATCCTGTCCACCGACCGCATCACGCGGGCGGCCATGGATCTGGTCAACGCGACCGGCGGATTCACCATCCCGGACCTGGCCCGCAAGCTGAAGGTCAGCCCGTCGTCGCTGTACAACCACGTCAGCGGGCGCGAACAGATCGTCGAACTGCTGCGCGAGAAGGCGATGAGTGCGGTCGAACTGCCCGCACTCGACGGCCCGTGGGCCGATGTCGTCGCCGCCATCATGCGGTCCTATCGGCACAGCTACGCCCGCTATCCCCGGCTGATCCCGCTGATGACGGCCTACCCGGTCAGCAGCCAGCACGCCGTCGAGATGTACAACGCGCTGGCCGAGACGCTGACCCGGGCAGGCTTCGGGCCCAGCGAGACCCTGCACATCATCACGCTCATCGACAACTTCGTCCTCGGCTCCGCACTGGACGCGGCCGCCCCCGAGACGCCGTGGGGTGCCAGCCCGGAGGTCGGGCCGGAGTTCGCCGCGGCGCTGGCCACCGGCGACAACCGGCACGGCCGCGCCGACGAGGCTTTCGAGTTCGGGCTGACCGTGCTGCTGCGCGGGATCGGCGCGCCGTAATCTGCCCGCATGGACCACGATGCGCTGCTGCGACAACTGCAAGGTGACGTGATCGCCATCCAGGCCACCGCGCTGGCCGGCGGACCCGATCTGGACCGGACAGTCCCGACGTGCCCCGGCTGGACGGTCACCGATCTGCTGGCCCACCTCTGGGTGGTCGAGACCTGGGTGCGTTCGATCCTGCGCGGGCGGGAACCGCAGTCGACCCCGGAACCGGGACCGTCGCCCGTCGCGGATTTCGTGGACGGCATCCCTGACTTCCTCACCGCGATGCGGGCGATCACGGCCGACGAGCCCTGCTGGAACTTCGGGCCCAAACCCCGGGAAGCCGGGTGGTGGATCCGGCGCCAGGCCCACGAGCACGCGATCCACCGCGTCGACCTGGAATCCGCCTTCGGTACCACCCCGTCGTTCGACGCGGCGTTCGCGGCCGACGGCGTCGACGAAGTGACGTCGATGTTCTACCCGCGCCAGCTGCATCTGGAGCGCACGGGGCCGGTGGCCGATCCCGTGCGGCTCGTCGCCGCCGACACCGCGGACACGTGGACTCTGGGCGACGGCGAGCCAGTCGCCACCGTCACCGCCGACGCCCACGCGCTCTACCTCGGCCTCTGGAAGCGCCAGGACCTGGCGGCCGTCGCCCGCATCGACGGCGACGAGACTGCCGCCCGTCGCACCCTCGGACTGGCGCTGACTCCGTAGACTCTCGCAGCGTGTCGACACATCTGTCCCGGCGCGGCTTCCTGGGGATGACCGCGGGGGTGGCACTGCTGGCCGCGTGCGGTCGCGAGGCGCCGGGCACGGTGGCCAAGGACGGCTCGGTGACCGTCAAGCACGCCTTCGGCGAGACCAAGATCCCGTCCCCACCCAAGCGGGTGGTCAGCGCGGGTCTCAACGACGCGGACTTCCTGCTGGCGGTCGGTGTCGTACCGATCGCGGTGACGGACTGGTTCGGCGCGCAGCCGTTCGGCGTGTGGCCGTGGGCCATTGCGAAACTCGGCACGGCGCAGCCTGCGGTGCTGAACCTCGCCAACGGCATCGACACCGACGCCATCGCCGCGCTCAAACCGGACCTGATCGTGGCCACCAACGCGGGGCTGGACAAGGACACCTACACGAAGCTCTCGGCCATCGCCCCGACCGTCGCGCAGTCCGGTCAGGAGGCCTTCTTCGAGCCGTGGAAGGACCAGGCCGGCACCATCGGTCAGGCGGTGTTCAAGCACGACGAGATGCAGAAGCTCGTCACCGATGTGGACACCACATTCACCACCGCGGGCAAGAACAGCGGGCAGTTCGCCGGCCACACCGCTCTGCTGCTGGAGGGCACGCTCAGCGCCGACCACCTGCTGGTCTGCTCGGGATGGCGCAGCGAATTCCTCACCGAGCTCGGCTTCTCGGTGCCCACGGTGGATTCACCCGTGCCGCGCGACAAGTTCAAAACCGAGCTCGGCAGCGCCGACGTCCTGATCTGGACCACCGACAGCGACGCCGCGCGCGACGCGCTGCTGGCCGATCCGGAGATCGCGGCCCGCAAGAAGCACAACGTCTTCACCGACCCAGAGCTGGCGGCGGCCATCGCTTACTCGTCGCCGTTGTCACTGCCCGTGGTCGCCGACCGGCTGCCGACGCTGCTCGCCACCGCGGTGGGCTAGCAACCGACCCACAGGAACGGCCTGACAAGATATCCGGGTGACCAGCACCGAGCACCGCGAGCCGACCCGTTTCGCGCAGACCGGCTCGGCCTACTATCCGGTCTTCGTGGCGGTGTTCACCGCCCTGATCATCATCTCCAATGTCACCGCGACCAAAGGCGTCGCGTTCGGGCCCATCCTCACCGACGGCGGTTTCATCGTGTTCCCGCTGACCTACGTGATCGGTGACGTGCTCTCCGAGGTCTACGGATTCAAGGCCGCCCGCAAGGCCATCCTGCTGGGCTTCGCGATGAACATCCTGGCGGCGCTGATGTTCTGGGTCACCCTGTACCTCCCGGCGGCGGACTTCTACGAGAACCAGCCGCACCTGGAGAACGTCGTGCACGCCTACACCCAGCTGATCATCGCCGGCCTGGCCGGATTCATCGTCGGGCAGACCATCAACGCCTGGGTCGTGGTGGCCATCAAGGAGCGCACCAAGGAGAAGCACCTGTGGGCGCGGCTGGTCGGGTCTACCTTCGCCGGGCAGCTCGGTGACACCCTGGTGTTCTGCACCATCGCGGCGGGGGCCATCGGCATCACGACGTTCAAGGACCTGGCCGTCTACACCGCCCTCGGCTGGCTCTACAAGACCGCGGTCGAGGTGATCATGCTGCCGGTCACCTACCGGGTGATCTCGTATGTGAAGCGCCATGAACCGACGTACGCGCTGGCCGCCTAAACAGGCCCTAAGGCTCCTCTGGCAAAGCTCATAGACCGCGGTGCAAAGAACTTACTCGGCGGTAGCGTTGGTAGATGACCGTCACAACGGATTCGCCGGTGCTCAGCACCGTTCGTGAATACGGGGATCAGGCACTGCTCCTCGAGTTCGGCAGCACCCCCGAGGTATTGGCCTGGGCCGCTGCCATCCGCCACGCCGACCTGCTCGGTGTGGTCGACATCGTTCCTGCCTCGCGCACCATCCTGCTGAAGCTGGCGGGGCCGCGGTATCTGGCCCCGACGCGGCAACGGCTGGGCACGGTGCGGGTCGAGCACGAAGCCACCGCACCACCGGCCGGACCCGACGTGGTGATCGACGTCGTCTACGACGGCGCCGACCTCGACGCAGTGGCGGAGCTGACCGGCCTGAGCCCGGACCAGGTGATCGCCGCCCACACCGACAGCCTGTGGCAGGTTGGGTTCGGCGGATTCGCACCGGGTTTCGCCTATCTGGTCGGTGGAGATCCTCGCCTGCACGTACCGCGTCGTTCCGAGCCCAGGACCCGGGTGCCGGCCGGCGCGGTGGGTCTGGCCGGCGAGTTCAGCGGGGTGTATCCGCGTGAGACCCCCGGTGGCTGGCAGCTGATCGGGCGCACCGACGCCGTCATGTGGGATATCCACCGCGACCGGCCCGCCCTGCTGGTGCCGGGGATGACCGTCCGATTCCAGGAGGGATCATGAGCGACGCTTGCGGAGCGAATCGACAATCAGCATGCGAGATCCGAGCCTGCGAGGAAATCGCATGAGCGTCACGCTGGAAGTACTGCGCACCGGGCCGCTGGCCCTGGTGGAAGACCTGGGCCGGCCTGGCCTGGCGCACATGGGTGTCACCCGGTCAGGTGCCGCCGACCGGCGCGCCCACACCTTGGCCAACCGGCTGGTTGCCAACCCCGGTGAGCACGCCACCGTCGAGGTGACGTTCGGCGGTTTCTCGGCGCGGGTGCGGGGCGGGGACGTGGCGATCGCGGTGACCGGCGCCGACACTGATCCTTCGGTCAATGGAAAACCGTTCGGCACCAACAGCATTCACTACGCCCATGACGGCGAGGTGATCTCGCTGGGGGCGCCGCACTCCGGGTTGCGCAGCTACCTCGCGGTGCGCGGCGGCATCGACGTGGCCCCGGTACTGGGTTCGCGCAGCTACGACGTGATGTCCGCGATCGGCCCGAGCCCACTGCAGGCCGGCGACGTGCTGCCGGTGGGTGAGCACACTGCCGAGTTCCCGGAGCTGGATCAGGCGCCGGTGGCTTCGATCGAGCCCGACATCCTGGAGATGAACGTGGTGCCGGGCCCGCGTGACGACTGGTTCGTCGACGCCGACATCCTGGTCCGCACCAACTGGCTCGTCACCAACCGCAGCGACCGGGTCGGAATGCGCCTGATGGGCATGCCGTTGGAGTACCGCTGGCCCGATCGGCAGCTGCCCAGCGAGGGCGCCACCCGTGGCGCAATTCAGGTCCCGCCGAACGGTTTCCCGGTGATCCTGGGCCCCGACCACCCCGTGACCGGCGGTTACCCGGTGATCGGGGTGATCAGGGACGCCGACCTGGACAAGGTGGGCCAGGCACGTCCCGGGCAGACCATTCGGCTGCACTGGTCGCACCCGCGGGTCCCCGCGCGGTAACAGCTCAGCGGTTCTGCAGAATGGCGATGCGCGTCGGGCCGTGGTGGGCTTGCCAGCCGGGCTGCATGCTCGGGGCCGGCTGCGCCTTGACCTCGGGGCTGTAGGAGTAGCCGGGGCCGGTGGCGATGGTGGCCGCGGACGCATGGCCGGCCATGCCGAGTGCTCCTGCGGCGATGAAACCGGCGGCTGCGATGGGGAGCAAGATTGCCTTGATCATGTCCAAATCCTTTGTGTGAGTGTTCTTTTGGTCTGTCTTGTCGGCTTGTTTCGCCGTTGGGTCAAGAATGCCGCGGCGGCCGGCTCAGGGGTGTCGGGTAACCGGTGGATCCGCGGGATGAACTCGTTGTCCTCCGATTGGAGGAACCACTCCTGCGTTCGGGGACACATTCCGGACCGAGGCTGGTAGAACGACAGGTGTGGGTGTACACACCGCACGCTTGATCCACACCGCCGATCTCGATGGTGAGACCCGCGCCGATGCCCGGCAGATGGTGGTGGACGCATTCGCTGGCGATTTCACCGACACCGACTGGGACCACGCTCTCGGTGGCATGCACGCGCTCGTCTGGCGCCACGGCGCGATCATCGCGCACGGTGCGGTGGTGCAGCGCCGGCTGCTGCACCAGGGCCGCGCGCTGCGGTGTGGCTACGTCGAGGCGGTCGCGGTCCGCGAGGACTGGCGCGGTCACGGGCTGGCCGGCGCCGTCATGGACGCCGTCGAGCAGGTGCTTCGCGGGGCCTACGAACTCGGTGCGCTGAGTTCCTCGGACGCCGGGCGCACGCTGTACGACGCGCGCGGCTGGATGCGCTGGCGGGGTCAAACCTCGGCGCTCACCCTTTCGGGTGTCACCCCGACCCCCGATGACGACGGTTCGGTGTACGTCTGGCCGGTATCGGAACAGCTGGCTGTCGACGGCGGCCTGACCTGCGATTGGCGGGACGGCGACCTCTGGTGAATCCGCTGCTCACAGACCTCACAGGAGTACTCTCACACGAGTGAGCGGATGTTCACGGCCGGGATATCGCAGGCAGCGATTGCGCAACATAGCCTTCTTAACGTGGTCGGCATGCGCCGCCCTGAGCCCCTGCCCGCAGAGGCGACACACCTCGGCAACGGCCGAGTAACCCATTCGAAACATGCGCTGAATACACAGAAGCCATGACCGAACCTGATTGGGCACCGCTCACCGGGTTCCGGGTTGCGGTCACCTCCGCTCGCCGATCCGAAGAACTGGGTGCGCTGCTCAAGCGGCGCGGTGCCGACGTGACGAGTGCGGCCGCCATCGCCATGGTGCCGCTACCCGACGACGACGAACTGCGCACCAACACCGAGGCGCTCATCGCGACACCGCCCGACATCGTCATCGCCACCACCGGTATCGGATTGCGCGGCTGGATCGCGGCGGCCGACGGGTGGGGGCTGGCCCACGAGTTGACCTCCGCGCTGTCCAAAGCCCGCATCGTGTCCCGCGGCCCGAAGGCCACCGGCGCCCTGCGCGCGGCCGGCCTCCCGGAGGAATGGTCACCGGAGTCCGAGTCCTCCCGCGAGCTTCTGCATTATCTGCTCGAGGGCGGCATCGTCGGGATGCGGATCGCGGTGCAGTTGCACGGCGCCACCGACGAGTGGGATCCGTTCCCGGAGTTCCTCGACGAACTGCGGGCCGCCGGCTCCGAGGTGGTGCCCATCCGGGTGTACCGCTGGCATCCCGCGCCCCGCGGTGGCGCCTTCGACCAGATGGTGATGGCCATCGCCGATCAGCGTTTCGATGCCGTGAGCTTCACCTCCGCGCCCGCGGTCGCCGCGACGCTGATGCGGGCAGCCGAACTGGGCGTGGAGGATTCACTGCTGCACGCACTGCGCACGACGGTGCACGCGATGTGTGTCGGCCCCGTGACCGCGCGTCCGTTGGTCCGGCTCGGGGTACCGACCTCGGCGCCGGAGCGGATGCGTCTGGGTGCGCTGGCCCGGCACATCACCGACGAACTGCCCCTGCTGCAGTCCCGCCGGATCCGGGTCGCCGGGCACGTGCTGGAGATCCGCGGCACCTGCGTCCTGGTCGACGACGTGGTCAAGGAGCTTCCGCCGGCCAGCATGGCCACCATCCGCGCCTTGGCGCAACGCCCGGGCGCGGTGGTGTCCCGCGCCGACCTGCTCGGTGCGCTGCCCGGCAGCGGCACCGACACCCACGCGGTGGAGACAGCGGTACTTCGGCTGCGGACGGCGTTGGGCGACAAGAACATCGTCGCAACCGTCGTCAAGCGTGGCTATCGACTGGCGGTGGACGAGTTCCCGGAGGATGAGGCATGAGTTACCTCTTGGTGGCCCACGGCACCCGCAAGGCCGGCGGGGTCAACATGATCGGCGAACTGGCGCGGCGCGTCTCGACGGTGCTGGACCGCGAGGTGCATGTCGCGTTCGTCGACGTGCTGGGACCGAACCCGTGCGAGGTGCTCGATTCGCTGCCCGGTCATGAGCCGGCGGTCGTCGTGCCCGCGTTCCTGGCCGGCGGCTATCACGTGCGGGTCGACGTGCCCGCCCACGTCGCGGCCAGCAGACACCAACGGGTCGTGGTGACCCAGCCGCTGGGGCCGTGCCACGGCACCGTCCGGGTGATGGCCGACAGGCTCTTCGAATCAGGTTGGCGGCCAGGCGATTCCGTCATCCTGGCGGCCGCGGGTACCTCGGATCGCAGTGCTCAGTCCGATCTGCGCAAGACCGCGGCGATGCTATCTGCCCTGACCGGAGACCGCGTAGAGCTCGCTTTCGCCGCTACCGGGGCCCCCACGGTCGCGGAGGCGGTCCAGGCTGCGCGCCACCGCACTGATCGACGGGTGGCGGTCGCGTCCTATCTGCTCGCCGACGGGCTGTTCCAGGATCGGCTGCGTGATTCCGGTGCCGACATCGTCGGCGATCCACTCGGCATACACCCGGGCATGGTCCGGTTGATCGCCAGCCGGTTCCGCAGGGCTGGTGCTGTCGGCCTGCCCACCGCGGCGTAGCCGGCCCAGTAGCGGGGCCGACGCCACCGACCCCAGCAGGACCGCTCCTCCGAGGGCGACCGTGGCCGCCACGGTGCGCCGGGTGCCTATCAGGCCGTCACACTGTTCGGCGTAATCGCTGGTCTCGAACTGAGGTCCGCTCAGGATGTTCTGGTCGAAATTGAGCCGGTCGACCTTGGCGGCGACCTCGAAATCGGGACTGAAACCGTCCCCGCACGGGATGGGTGCGCCACTACGGTCGACGGCTTCGAGACCGACCGCCATCGACAGCGCCACCAGCGCGCCCAAAACCGCTGCTGAGCCCAGTACCGTCGCACCCGAACGCATGCTCATGCCGCCCCGGCACCTCCCCTACTTCGGGGTTGATACTAACCAGTAGCAGCCCCTGGTTCGAATTGTCCACCCGATGTTCACCAGCACGAAAGGTAGCCCGGATTTACCAGATAGCGCAGCGGTTTTCAAATGGTCGGGTGCACCCCGGCCCTCGACTACTATCTCTGCGATGGCTTCACAATGGGGGACGGCGCAGCTTCGGGAATGGCTCCTGACGGCATTACACGCCACCGATGGCACGATGACCACCGCTGACCTGCGCGATTACGTACAGCGCCAAGGCAAAGGTGCCGTGATCGAGGCCGTTTATCGCAATCTCACCGTGCTGGAACGGCGTGGGGACGTCGTGCGCAGGCCCGGGCCGGGCCGCGATGCCCACTGGGCCGCTGCCGCTATACGGCGATCTGAACAAGACCGTCCGGCGTAACCCGGGTCCGGAATACCGCCAGCGCCACACTCGCGTCATCCAGGCAGCCGCCGTCGTCAAAAGCGAAGGCCTGCTTCTTGATTGGCGTCTGCACACAAGCTCGCCCGGCGCGGTCGCCGACGATGCCGCGGGACATCACCGCGGCGCCGGAGAAAGGGTCTATGTTGCTGACGGCATGCAGCGATCCGTCGTCCAGGCGAAAGAGGGCGACCTGGGTCCCGTCGGGCAGCAGCACCCCGACGCCGCGGCACGGCAGCAGGCGGTCGTAGGCGCACGCCTCGACCCACTCCCAGTCACCTTGGGCGTCAACGTCTTTGCGGTCGTCGAGCAAGGTCATGACTTCTCCTGTACAGGGCGCATGGTCGGCATCCCGATCGGTACCTTGCGGCCGAAGGACTCGGTGAACTCGATGGTCGGATCCGCGACATCGGGGGCGTTGACGAACGACACGAAACGCGACAGCTTCTCCGGGTCGTCGAGCACGCCTTTCCACTCGCACGCGTAGCCGTCGACGTGGCGTTCCATGGCCGCCTCGAACTCCGCGGCCAGACCGAGTGAGTCGTTGCACACGACGTCGCGCAGGTGATCGAGGCCGCCGTCCATGGCCTCCAGCCACGGCGCGGTGCGCTGAAGCCGGTCGGCGGTGCGGATGTAGAACATCAGGAAGCGGTCGATGTAGCGCACCAGCGTCTCGTCGTCGAGGTCGCCGGCCAGCAGCTGGGCGTGCCGCGGTGACATGCCGCCGTTGCCGCATACATAGAGGTTCCAACCGGTTTCGGTGGCGATGACACCGACATCCTTGCTCTGCGCCTCCGCGCATTCCCGGGCGCAGCCGGACACCGCCATCTTGATCTTGTGCGGTGAGCGCAGGCCGCGGTAGCGCTTCTCGATGTCGACGGCCATGTTCACCGAATCCTGCTGGCCGTACCGGCACCAGGTGCTTCCCACGCAACTCTTCACCGTGCGAAGGGATTTGCCGTACGCCTGGCCGGATTCCATGCCGCCCTCGACCAACCGCCGCCAGATCTCGGGTAGCTGGTCCACCCGGGCGCCGAACATGTCGATCCGCTGACCGCCGGTGATCTTGGTGTACAGGTCGAAATCCCGGGCGATCTCGCCGATCAGGATCAGCTGCTCGGGGGTGATCTCACCGCCGGGCGACCGCGGCACCACCGAGTAGCTGCCGTTCTTCTGGATGTTGGCCAGGAAGTGGTCGTTGGAGTCCTGCAACGAGGCCTGCTCACCGTCGAGCACGTGCTCGGAACTGGTGGACGCCAGAATCGAGGCGACGGTGGGTTTGCAGATATCGCAACCCTTTCCGGTGCCGAACTTCTCGATCAGACCGGAGAAGGTGCGGATCTCGGTGGCACCGACGATCTCGAACAGCTCGGCGCGCGACTGCGGGAAGTGCTCGCACAGCGCCTTGGACTGCTCGACGCCTTCGGCTTCCAGCAGCTGCTTGAGCAGGGGCACACACGACCCGCACGAGGTGCCGGCCAGCGTGCACTTCTTCAGGCTGGGGACGTCGTCGCAGCCACCGCAGATGGCTTCCTTCAGGTCGCCCTTGGTGACGTTGTTGCACGAGCAGATCTGCGCGATGTCCGGGAGCGCACCGACACCCAGCGCCGGGGCGTCGCCGTCGGAGACCGGCGCGATGAGCGCCAGTGGGTCGCCGGGCAGCTCGCTGGCCACCATCGGCCGCAGCACCCCGTAGGCCGACGCGTCGCCGACCAGGATGCCGCCCAGCAGGGTCTTCGCGTCGTCGGAGAGCACCAGCTTGGCGTAGGTCTGCTTGACCGGGTCATTGACGACGACCTCGAGGCAGTTCGGCGTATGGCCCTGCGCGTCACCGAAACTGGCGACGTCGACGCCGAGCAGTTTGAGCTTGGTCGACATGTCTGCACCGGGGAACTCGGCCTCGCCGCCGAGCAGCCGATCTGCCACCACCTCGGCGGTGGTGTAGCCGGGTGCCACCAAGCCGTAGCAGCGGCCCTCGATGGCAGCCACCTCGCCGATCGCGTAGATGTGCGGATCACTTGTCACGCAGGACAAGTCGGTCAGCACACCGCCACGCTGCGCGAGCTCCAAGCCGGCGGTACGAGCCAGTTCGTCGCGCGGGCGCACACCGGCGGCGAAGATCACCACGCCGGCGTCGATGGTGCTGCCGTCGTTCAGCGTGACCCGCATCGAGTCGTCGACGGCGGACTTGCGAATGGGGCGGTGCCGCTGGGCCGGAGCGATGCTCTCGGTGGCGACCGCGGTGTGCACCTCGATGCCGAGGCTCTTGATCATCCGGCTCAACAGCACGCCACCGGCCTCGTCGAGCTGATTGGCCATCAGGTGCGGCGACATCTCCAGGACGTGGGTGGTGAGCCCGAAACCGCGCAGGGCGTTCGCCGCCTCCAGGCCCAGCAGGCCGCCACCGATGACAACGCCGACCGGGGTGTTCGACTCTTTTGCGGATTCGGCACCCGCACGGATGGCATCCAGGTCATCGAGCGTGCGGTACACGTGCACCTGGGGCAGGTCGTGCCCTGGCACCGGCGGCACGAAGGCGTAGGAGCCCGTGGCCAGCACCAGCGCGTCGTACTCCAGCACCTGGCCGTCGCTGGCGGTCACGGTCTTGGGGGGCCGCCAAGCCGAGGTGCAGGACGACGCCGTTGTCACCTGCATAGTCATTACCGGACAGCGCCAGATCCGCCCGGTTCCAGTGCTCGGTGTATCCCGTCAGCCCGACACGGTCATAGGCCGCATCCGCTTCCTCGGACAGGATGGTGACCCGCCACTCGTGCTGATCGTCGCGCGAACGCAGGGCTTCGACGAACCGGTGTCCGACCATGCCGTGTCCGACCACGACCACATGCTTGGCTGAGTGCATACCGCGACGGTAGGTAGTCGATATTTCTGAAATGTCGCGTCGTGTGAAGCAGCCGTCACGGTGTTCTCACAATGCCCGTTTCGTGGTTGTGAGTGCAGTGGTGCTTTGGTTGCTGCGCACCTCGCATGTAACGCGACGGCGGATTTCCATGCTTTTCTCAACCCCGGTGTCACAAATGCGGGCCTGTCGGTGCGCCGGCGGACACTACCGCCATGGGAGACCCGTTCATCGGCAGCGAGATGCTGGCGAAAGGGTGCATGACGCGGCATGAGCTGCGCACCCGCTTCGTGGCCGTGCACCAGGACGTCTACGTCCAGCGGGGTACGCGACCAACGGCCGTGGTGCGCGCGAAAGCCGCATGGTTGCGCTCGCGGCGCCACGGCGTCCTGGCCGGATACTCGGCCGCGGCGTTGCACGGGGCCCGCTATATCGACCCCGGCCTGCCTGCCAACATCATCGACAGCAATCGACGGCCAGCACGTGGGATCGCCGTCTGGTCGGATGCCATCGAGGAAGCCGATATCTGCCCGATCGGCGAGATGCGTGTCACCACACCGCTACGAACTGCGGTCGACTTGGCACGACGGCTCGACGAAGACGCCGCCGTCATCATCATCGATGCATTGGCCCGGGCTGCCCGACTCAAGGTCGCCGACATCGAGCTGGGTGCCGAGCGCTTCGAGGGGTGCAAGGGAATCAAGCAGGCCCGCAAAACCATCGCGCTGGTCGACCCGGGCGCGGAGTCCCCGCAAGAATCCCGGCTGCGGCTGCTCGTCGTGCGCGCAGGGTTTCCCCGTCCCGAGACGCAGTACCCGATCTTCAACGAGTACGGCGCACTCATCGGCGAAGCCGACATGGCTTGGCGGCAGCCCAAGATCGCTGTCGAGTACGAGGGACGCCACCATACCGACCCCGAACAGCTGCGCAAGGACATTGCGCGAATGGACGAGATGATGGAGATGGACTGGATGGTCATCAGAATCACGGCTCGCGATACGCCTGCCGTCACCCTACGAAAGATCCGTCGGGCGTGGACCTTACGTTCGTAACGCGACGGCGCATTTAGCCCCGAGATGCCGCCGCAGCGTTACGAACGCGCCCAATGCGGCGCCCCTACTTCCAGGCGGCCAGGATCTCGTTGGTCCGCTCGGTGAGCGCCCACTGCAGGAACGGGCCGAAGGTGATCCGGCCGACGCCCAGCGCGGTCAGCGCCGCGAGGTCGTTGGACGGCTGCACGGTGACGCTGACGGGCAACGGCACGGCCTTGACGAAGGTGGCCAGACCCTCGGGGTCACGCAGCCCCGCGGGGAAGAGGGAGTCGGCTCCGGCCTCAGCGGACAGCGTCAGACGGTCAATGCCGCGCTGCACGCGGTCGGCCTCAGAGCCCTCGTTCTTGATGAAGATGTCGGTGCGGGCGTTGATGACGATATGCACGCCGGCGGCGTCGGCCGCGGCCCTCAACTCGCCGACGAGCGCCGCGTGCTCCTCCGGGGTGCGCAGCCGGTCGCCCTCTTTGTGGACGGTGTCCTCGAGGTTGAACCCGACCGCCCCGACCGAGAGCAGTCCGTCGATCAAGCGGGCGGGCGACTCGCCGTAACCCGACTCGATGTCCACCGAGACGGGCACGTCGACCGCGGCGGTGATCTGCCCGACGCGGGTCAGAAGATCGTCGAAGCTGATGGCTTCGCCGTCGGGCTTACCGAGGGAGTCCGCGACCGGGTGACTACCGACGGTCAGCGCCTCGAAACCGGCCTTCACCACGGTGTTCGCCGACCAGGCGTCCCACACGGTCGGCAGCACCCCGGGGTTGCCGGGGCGGTGCAGAGCCAGCAGCGCGGCGGCCTTTTCGACCAGAACCTGATTCGACATTTCGGTTACCTCTCGTTTCGGATACGTGATCTGTCTCACTCTGAAGTCCGTGTTGTGGCTAACATCGAATGCGTACTGTGATGCATGACACCCTTCAGCCCAAGGAGGTCACTAGTTTGACTACTACGACCGAAATTGCCGAACTCCACGAACTGATCGGCGGCCTCCGCCGCTGCGTCACATCGTTGGCAGCCCGGCATGGCGACAGCCCCGCGATGCGCCGCATCGTGAACGACGCCGAACGCATGCTCAACGATATCGACCGACTCGATATCGACGCCGAGGAGCTTGAAGTCGATCGCGGCGGACGAACTGTGCACCATCCCCATTCGGTGGAGAAGATCTCCATCCCCGACACCGACTATGACAGCGATTTCTGGCGCGACGTCGACGACGAAGGGCTCGGCGGCACGCGGTAACAACCGCGCCAGTTCACAACAGAAAAAGAGGGAACTACGTGAGCGCACCGACCTCGAATAATCAAGGTACCGGCGTCTTCTCACCCACACGAGCTCAGATCTCGCAGCGCACCCTGCGTACCGACGCATGGTGGAAGTCTCCGCTGATCACCGATCTCGGGTTCGCCGCGTTCGTCATCTACGCAACGGTGCGCGCGTTCCTGCAGAACAACTACTACGTTCCCGCCTACCACTACCTGACACCGTTTTATTCACCGTGCGTCAGCAAGGGCTGCGTGCCGGAAGCAAGTCACTTCTGGCCGCAGTTCCTTCCTGACGTGTGGTGGCTGCCCTACGCGGCGCTGTCGCTGCCGTTCCTGCTGCTGTTCCGGTTGACCTGCTACTACTACCGAGGCGCCTACTACCGCTCGGTCTGGCAGTCCCCCACCGCCTGCGCCGTGGCCGAACCGCACGCCAAGTACACCGGCGAGACCCGCCTGCCGCTGATCATCCAGAACACCCACCGGTACTTCTTCTACATCGCCGGGATCATCTCGCTGATCAACACCTACGACGCGATCATCGCCTTCCATTCGGACAAGACCGCGAGCGGCTTCGGTTTCGGCCTGGGCAACATCATCCTGCTGATCAACGTGATCATGCTGTGGGTGTACACGATCTCCTGCCACTCGTGCCGCCACGCCGTCGGCGGCAAGCTCAAGCACTTCTCCAAACACCCTGTGCGGTACTGGATGTGGGTGCAGGTCAGCAAGCTCAATACCCGGCACAAGCTGTACGCGTGGATCACGCTCGGCACGCTGATGCTGACGGACTTCTACATCATGCTGGTGGCCAGCGGGACCATCTCCGATCTCAGATTCATTGGTTAACAAGTCAATTCATAACTTTAGAGCGAGGGTTTAATGGTTGAGCTCGAACGGCACCAGTACGACGTTGTCGTGATCGGTGCCGGTGGTGCAGGGTTGCGAGCGGTCATCGAGGCCCGTGAACGGGGCCTGCGGGTGGCGGTGGTCACCAAGTCTCTGTTCGGTAAGGCCCACACCGTGATGGCCGAGGGTGGCTGCGCCGCCGCGATGAAGAACGTCAACACCAAAGACTCGTGGCAGGTGCACTTCGGTGACACCATGCGCGGCGGCAAGTTCCTCAACAACTGGCGGATGGCCGAACTGCACGCGCAGGAAGCCCCGGACCGGGTGTGGGAACTGGAGACCTACGGTGCGCTGTTCGACCGCACCAAGGACGGCAAGATCAGCCAGCGCAACTTCGGTGGCCACACCTACCCGCGGCTGGCGCACGTCGGCGACCGGACCGGGCTGGAGATCATCCGCACCCTGCAGCAGAAGATCGTCTCGCTGCAGCAGGAGGACTTCAAGGAGACCGGCGACTACGAAGCCAGGATCAAGGTCTTCCACGAGTGCTCGATCACCGACCTGATCAAGGACGGCGACCGGATCGCCGGCGCGTTCGGGTACTGGCGCGAGTCCGGCAGCTTCATCCTGTTCGACGCGCCCGCGGTGGTGCTCGCGACCGGCGGCATCGGCAAGTCCTTCAAGGTGTCGTCCAACTCGTGGGAGTACACCGGCGACGGCCATGCCCTGGCGCTGCGTGCCGGCTCCAACCTGATCAACATGGAGTTCATCCAGTTCCACCCGACCGGCATGGTCTGGCCGCTGTCGGTGAAGGGCATCCTCGTCACCGAGGGTGTCCGCGGGGACGGCGGAGTGCTGAAGAACTCCGAGGGCAAGCGGTTCATGTTCGACTACATCCCCCCGGTGTTCAAGGGGCAGTACGCCGAGACCGAGGAAGAAGCCGACCAGTGGCTCAAGGACAACGACTCGGCCCGCCGCACCCCTGACCTGCTCCCCCGCGACGAGGTCGCCAGGGCCATCGTCGCCGAGGTCAAGGCGGGCCGCGGCACCCCGCACGGTGGGGTCTACCTCGACATCGCCTCCCGGATGCCCACCGAGGAGATCAAGCGCCGGCTGCCGTCGATGTATCACCAGTTTATCGAGCTGGCGGAGGTCGACATCACCAAGGACGAGATGGAGGTCGGCCCGACCTGTCACTACGTGATGGGCGGTATCGAGGTCGATCCCGACACCGGTGGCGCCGCGACTCCCGGGCTGTTCGCCGCCGGTGAGTGCTCCGGCGGCATGCACGGCTCCAACCGTCTCGGCGGCAACTCGCTGTCCGACCTGCTGGTGTTCGGCCGGCGTGCCGGTCTCGGTGCCGCCGACTACGTGCGGGCCCTGTCCGAGCGACCGACGCCCCCGCAAGAGGCAGTCGAAGAGGCCACCAAGATGGCGCTGGCGCCGTATGACGCGCACGCCAATCCCGAGAATCCGTACACGCTGCATGCCGAGCTCCAGCAGTCGATGAACGACCTGGTCGGCATCATCCGCAAGAAGGAAGAGATCGAGGAGGCGCTGACCAAGCTCGACGAGCTGCGTGGGCGCCTGCAGAACGTCGCGGTCGAGGGCGGGCGGATCTACAACCCGGGGTGGCACCTGGCCATCGACATGCGCAACATGCTGCTGGTCAGCGAGTGCGTGGCCAAGGCCGCCCTGCAGCGCACCGAGAGCCGCGGCGGCCACACCCGTGATGATCATCCGGCGATGGATGCCAATTGGCGCAACACGCTGCTGGTGTGCAAGACGACCGGGGCCGCGACCGCCGAGGCGATGGTCCCCGGTGTCACGGTCGAGCCCGAGACACAGGTTCCGATGCGTCCCGATCTGCTGGGGACCTTCGAGCTCTCCGAGCTTGAGAAGTACTACACCGACGCCGAATTGACCGAGCACCCCGAACGGAAGGGCTGAGATGGCTGCCTATGACGCGAGTCTGCGGGTTTGGCGTGGCGACGAAGACGGCGGCGAGCTGAAGGACTACACCGTCGAGGTCAACGACGGTGAGGTGGTGCTCGACATCATCCACCGTCTGCAGGCGACCCAAGCCGGTGATCTGGCCGTGCGATGGAACTGCAAGGCCGGCAAGTGTGGTTCCTGTTCTGCCGAGATCAACGGCCGCCCGCGGCTGATGTGCATGACGCGCATGTCGACGTTCGGCGAGGACGAGACGGTGACGGTCACGCCGCTGCGGACGTTCCCGGTGATGCGCGATCTGGTCACCGACGTGTCGTTCAACTACACGAAGGCACGGGAGATCCCGTCGTTCACGCCGCCGAAGGATCTGCAGCCCGGCGACTACCGCATGCAGCAGGAGGACGTGGAGCGCAGCCAGGAGTTCCGCAAGTGCATCGAGTGCTTCCTGTGCCAGAACACCTGCCATGTGGTGCGCGACCACGAGGAGAACAAAGAGGCATTCGCCGGCCCGCGGTACCTGATGCGCCAAGCCGAGCTGTCCATGCACCCGCTGGACACCCTGGATCGGCGCGATATGGCCCAGGACGAGAACGGTCTGGGCCTCTGCAATATCACCAAGTGCTGCACCGAGGTGTGCCCCGAACACATCAAGATCACCGACAACGCGCTGATCCCCATGAAGGAGCGCGTCGCCGACCGCAAGTACGACCCGATCGTGTGGCTGGGTAACAAGCTGTTCCGGCGCTAGACCAGAGCACACAGCAGTGGGGGC